>JBKOWM010000042.1:0-26121 GCA_046724395.1 Actinomycetota bacterium | reverse complement strand
ACCGAGTAACCGTAGATGCTCTTCGGCCACGAGTCGGCCGAGGGCGTCTCGTACGGATGCCACTCGAAGTGGTCGTGGTACACGCCCCCGACTGCGTCTCCCGACCATCCGACGTATCCGATGACGTCGCCGGCGTGCACGGGCCCGTTCGACAGATCGGAGTAACGATCCAGGTGCGCGTTGTACACGTACCCGAGCGCCCCCTTCACGTACACGGCGTTGCCGCCGAGCGCGTTGTACGAGGTGTACGCGGTCCCGTCGAACGGAGCTCGGATGGGCGTTCCGGGCGGCGCCACGATGTCGTTGCCGGCGTGTGGGTGATACCCGCCCGAATAGCGTGGAGCGCCGAATCCGTCGTAGACACCGCGCGGCTGGTCGACCGGGCAGACTCGGAACACGCCGCCTTGATCAACCTGGACGGGCGCGAGGGAACGCAGGTACCGCTGGTAGCGCTTGCCGAGCTCGTCGACGAGGTCGATCGCCTCCGCCTTGTTCGCCTGGATGGCATCGAAGACGCGCTTCTGCTCGGCGAACTTCGCGTCGAGGGCGGCCTTGGCGTCCCGGAGCCCCTGCACGAGGGACGTCTGCTTGCGCTGCAGACGCTCCTGCGCGCGCGCCGACGCGGCGAGGTCGTTCCGGAGGTTCTCGACTCGCGTCGCGAGGTCGTTGTCCGTGCGAGCGACCGCGTCCACGTACTCGAGTCGGTCGGACAGGTCGGCGAGCGAGGCGGCGCCGAGCAGGAACTCGATGCTGCTCCCCGGACCGTTCATGTAGGTGTGCCGCAGCCGGTCGTCCAGTTGGCCCTGGAGCTCGTCGTACCGGTCGCGGACCTCGCTCAGCTGGCCTCGCGTCTGCATCAGCTGCTGGGTGATGAGCTCGAGCCGGCTCTCGGCGGCCTGGAGCCTGTCCGCCATTGCGGCGGCGTCGGCCGACAGCTCGTCGAGCACGGCCTGCTGGCGCACGATCTCGTCTCGGAGCTGCGACAGACGCGCCTTCGCGTCGTCGAGGCGGTTCTTGAGCCCGGCCGTCGCCGGGATGGGCACGGCGAGACCTCCGAGGACCACCCCCAGCAGGAGAACACAGACCATGCCGGCGGACGCGCGGCGGCAAAGGCTCGTCTTCCTGTCGGACGCCTGGGCCATGGGGAAGGGTCCTTGCTTATCGAACGCGTTCGAGGCATGTCAAGTCGAGTGGAATCCTGCCTCCTCCGCGCACGGGGTCAAGAAAGGTCTCGGCCATCCGGGGCGGCCCCTTGAGACGTCCGACCTACAACTCCGTCCCAGGAAGTCCGAGCGAGCGGGCGATGAGGAGACGCTGGATCTCGTTCGTCCCCTCACCGATCTCGAGGACCTTGGCGTCGCGATAGTAGCGGGCGACCGGGAAGTCCTCGACGTACCCGTAGCCGCCGTGGACCTGCACCGCGTCGCGCGCGCAGTCGACGGCGATCTCGCTGGCGTAGAGCTTGGCGATCGCCGCCTCGGTCTTGAACGGACGCTCACGATCGCGTAACCACGCGGCGCGAACGTACGCCGACCTCGCGTTTTCGACCTTGACCTTCATGTCGGCGATCTTGAACTGCAGAGCCTCGAAGGCACCGATCGGGCGCCCGAAGGCCTCGCGCTCGGTCGCATACCGCACGCTCTCCTCGAGGCACCCGCGCGCGAGGCCCGTCGCGAGTGCGGCGATCGCGACGCGGCCGTCGTCGAGGATCTCGAGGAACTGCGCGTAGCCGCGTCCGCGCTCACCGAGCAGGTTGGCCTCCGGGACGCGGACCGCGTCGAACGAGATCTCGTGGGTATCGCTCGCACGCCATCCGATTTTGCGATACGCCGGCCCGATCCGGACACCGTCCGCATCGAGCGGGACCAGGATCATCGTGATGTCGCCAGCCTCGTCGTCGCGGGAGGCGACCGTGCAGACCTTCGACAGCGGCGTTCCGCAGTTGGTGATGAAAGCCTTGCTGCCGTCGATCACCCACTCACCGTCGTCCAGACGCGCACGGGTCTGGATGGCGCGGGCGTCGGTGCCGCCGCCGGGCTCGGTCAGCGCGAACGCGCCGAGGGTCTCCCCTCGGCACATCGGCGGGAGCCACGCGGCGCGCTGCTCGGGGCTTCCGAAGCGATGGATCGGATTGGCACCCAAACCGACGGCCGCCTCGACCGTGATCGCGACGGACGAGTCCACGCGGCCCAGTTCCTCCAGACACAGGCAAAGCGTCGCGAGGTCGGAGCCGAGGCCGCCGACGTCCTCGGGAAACGGCAGCCCGAACACACCGAGCTCCCCCAGCCGCCCGACGATCTCGACCGGGAACTCCTCCTTGCGGTCGAGCTCGGCCGAGGCGGGCGCGACCACCTCCGCCGCGAACTGCCTCACGGCGTCGCGAAAGGCGATCTGCTCCTCGGTCGGGTCGAGGTCCACGGCTACCTTCGCGGCCCTCGATGTCCGAGGCACACGGATTTCACCGCCGGGCCAACAGGTCGGGCTCGATGAGCGCCTGCTCCCAGTGCGTCCGCTCGAGCATCGCCCTCGCCTCGTCGGCGCCCTCCTGGCCCCCGACCGCGTCCGGACCGAAGACGCTGGCCATCATCCACACCTGCGCGGCGACCTCCTTGGGACGACCGCGCGCGCGCACGCCCTCCAGGGCGCGCGACGCATGGTCGAGGGCACCCTCGCGGTCGCCCTCGGCGAGCAGGATGGCCGTCTCGGCCTCGAGCATCCATTCGAGCGTCTCCGCGGCGTCACCGAGGCGGACGAACGTTGACGTCTCCTCCACCACCTGCCTTGCCGCCGCGATCTCGCCTGCCTCGGAAAGCGAGCGCGCCAACGCCCAAGCGGTCCACGTCACGATGCTCCGCTCCTTGAGCTCGCGGCAGATCCGGTACGCCTCCTTGAGGTCCTTGATCGCATCGTCGAGACGCCGCAGGAGCCGCCGCGCGATCCCCCGCGACGTCAGCGCGCTCGCGAGCTCCCACCGAGCGCCGAGCTCACGGAAGGATCGGACGGCCTTGTCCAAATGCGGCTCGGCGTCCTCGAAGCGGCCTCGCCGACGCAGCGAGTTGCCGACCGACTCCCTCGCCGTCGCGATCGAGAACGCGTCCCCGGTCGAGTCGGCGATGGTGAGCGCCTGCGAAGCGAGCGCGAGCGTCTCCTCCTCGTCCCCGATCTCCGAGACGATGTTGGCGAGCGCGACGAGCGCCCGCGACTCGGCCCAAGGATCCGGCTCCGGGTTCGCGCGGACGACGTCGAGCGCCTCCCGGAACATCGCGCGAGCCGCGCCGAGGTCGCTCGACCAGTAGGGCGCCCACCCCGCAACCAGCAGCGTCCGCGCGAGCGTACGAGGATCGCCGACGTGTCGCGCCGCTTCGATCGAGCGGTCGAGGTACTCCTGCGCCCGCTCGCGATGGCCCCGGATCGACAGCTCGATATCCCCGAGGAACCGCGCGGCCTGCGCGACGATGCGCGTTTCGTCGCCCGCGAGCTCGAGCGCACGCTCGAGTGGGCTCACCGCGGCCTCGAACTCGCCGAGCCAGTACCGTGCCTCTCCGAGGTTTGCGAGCATCGACGCCTCGCGGAGGCCCCAGTCCCGATCGGATCCGGCGAGCGCGAGTGCTCGCTCGTACAGGTCGGCGGCCGGTCGCGCCTGCGACGCGTCCATCGCCTGACCGCCGGCCCCGGCGAGCGCGACGACCGCGCGGTCGGCGAGCGAACGGTCGCCCGGGTCGAGGTCGAGCGATGCACGCGCGGCCCGCTCGAGGTGGTATGCGATCGCCCGGGGGTACCTCGCCGCCGTCTGCTCGTCGCCCTCCAGGCGATCGGCCACGCGAAGATGAAGCCGCAGCCGCTCCCGCTTGGGGAGGCTTTCGTACGCCACGTCGCGCACGAGGCCGTGGCGGAATCGCCAGGCGGCGTCGCCGTTCGCGTCCGCGTGAACGAGCAGCTCCTCGTCCTCGAGGATCGCGAGCGCGTCCGGATCCGGGTCGGCGATCATCCCCAGCTCCTCCGTCGAGAACGTCGAGCGCGAGAACACCGATGCCTTGCGCACGAGGTCGCGCGCCGCCGGAGCCAGGTGGTCGATCCGCGCAGCGATGACCGCCTGCACCGTGGGCGGCAGCAATCGCGCCGGGATTCCGTCGTCGGCGCTCGGTAGCGCCGTCCGCTCGTGCAGCAGCATGCCGATCGTCTCGATGATGAAGAACGGGTTGCCGCCGGCGTGCGCGGCAACCTGTTCAGACGTCGCATCGTCCAGGCCGTCGCCGGCCTCTCGCGCGAGCTGCGCGGCGTCGTCCATCGCCATGGGCTCCAGATACAGGTTCAGCGAGTCGCCGAGCCCGCCTCCCCAGTCGGGGCGCTCGTCCAGCAGGTCGTACCGCGCGACGCATAGGACCAGCATCGGGACGCGCTTCGCGTCGCGGACGATCTGTTCGACCAGATCGAGCAGGGCCGGCTCGGCCAGGTGCATGTCCTCGAAGACGAGCACGATCGGCCCGCTCGCCGACAGCCCCTCGAGAAGCGCGAGGAGAGCCGAGCGGATCTCCGCGACGTGGTAGCGATGCTCGCCGAGCGCTTCGTCCCCGAAGCCGAGGGCGTATCCCAAGCGCACCAGGACGTCGTGCTGCTCGTCCTCGGGACAACAGCGGTTCACGAGGTTCTCGAGGGCGCCGCGGATCCGCTCCACCGGCGCGTCGGGCCGTTCGCCGAGCTGCTGGAGCAGCACCTGCCCGACTGGCGCGAACGTTACGTCCTCCTCGAATTGACTTGCTCGTCCGGTCAGCACGCGGACGTCCTCGGGCAGCCGCGTGAGGAACTCCTCGACCAGGCGGCTCTTGCCGACGCCCGGCTCGCCGAACAGCGACACCATGTGACCCCGGTGCCCTTCGACGGCCCGCTCGAAGGTCTCGGTGAGGAGCCGAAGCTCGCGCCGGCGATCGACGAACGGGATCGAGCGCCGGGACGAACCCGACGACAGGCCTTGCACGGGCCAGGCCGGGAGCATCTCCTCGAACCCCTTGGCCTCGATGTCGCTCTGCTGCCCGAACTCGACGTGCGCGCTTGCGAGGATCCACGTCGTCCGCCCGACCATGACGCCGCCGGGCTCCGCCGCCTGCTGCAGCCGCGCCGCGGCATTGACGACGGCACCGAAGAGGAGACCGCGCTCGGCCGCCTCCGAGCCGATGGCGACCGGCCCCGTGTTCACGCCGACGCGACACCGAAGCGGCACCGGAAGCCGCAGCCGCTCGCCGACCCTGCCGATCCGATCGGCGATCGCGAGCCCGGCACGTATCGCGCGGACGGCGTCGTCGTCGTGCGCCTGCGGGATCCCGAAGACGCCGACGACGGCGTCGCCGGCGAAGTTGTACGCGCGCCCGTGGAGCGCCTCCAGCTCTTCGGTAACGACCTGGTAGTAGGCGGCGATGACCTCGCGATAGAGCTCGGGGTCCAGCCTCGCGGACAGGCGCGTGGATCCGACGAGGTCGGTGAAGATGACGGTCACAACTTTTCGCTCGGCGATCGGCGGCGCCGCCACCGGGAAGCCGCAATTGGGGCAGAAGCGCGCGCCGGCCGGCAGTGGCTCGCCGCAGCGCTCGCACGTGGCCTGGCTCACCGGCCAAGCATACGGTCGACTTCCCGTTTGCCTTCCGACGCCCTCAGTCCGACCCGGGCAGCGCGCGGAACCCTCGGATGTCCAGGATCGAACCCGTCCGTCTCCCCTCGGGCTCCAGGACGACCTCGACCCGGGTGCCGATCTCGAGCGGTTCGTCGCCCTGATCGATGACGCGGTGGACGAGGACCGCGTCCGCGCCATCGAGTCGCACGAGCCCGTACGTGACCGGGTCTGGCAAAGAGCCGTCGTCGACGCCGACGAACGCGATCGTGAACGACCGCAGTTCGCCCTGCGGTCCGACCTCGGTGTCGGCGGCGAGCTCGGCGAAACAGCGCTCGCAGAACAGGCGCGCCGGCACGTAGGTGAACTCGCAATCGGCGCACCGGGAACCAAGGATCACACCTCGGTCGCGAAGAGCCGTGAAGAACGCGTCCCCGGCGACGCCGGGCGTGTAGCGATGCGCGACCGGTAGCCCCCCGTCCCACCGTCGCACCTGCGATGGGTCGGTGATCCGCTCGAGCATCAGGTGATCCCCGTTGGCTCGAAGTGCGCGATGTCGAGGATCGAGCCGACCCGCTCCGATTCCGGCTTCCAGACGGCGCGAACGGTCATCCCGATCGCGACGGAGTCGATGTCTACCCGCGCAAGCTTGTGCAACAAGCCCCCGCTCGACGAGTTGTCGAGCCGTATCACGGCCGGGATCTCCGGCGGGTCGAGCGGCTGCATGTCCCACGTGACATAACAGATCGAATACGTCTCGACCGTTCCGGTGTCGGGGACGTCGATCCACGCGTCGGTCGGTCGAAAGCACCGTTCACAGAACATCCGAGGCGGAACAAGCACGCGGCCGCAGCGTCGACACTCCCGCCCGAGGATGCGTTCCTCCTTCAGCCCGTCGAGGAATCGAGAGATCGCAACGCCCGCGTCCCACGAATAGCGAGCATCGAGGGAATAGTCGACGGTCCCCGTCGCGGCTCGAAACTCGGAGTCGCTCAGCGAATGGCCGCCGGCCGCGTACGGCGGCGTTTGGATCACCGGGAGGCCCTCGGCGCCGGGCCCGCCAGGGGGCGCTTCGCTCATTCCGCTCGCTTCGCTCGCTTCATAGCCCCTGGCGGCTCCCGCCGCCGAGGGCCGATCACGACCCATCACGACGACGGTGCCGACCTGCATGAGGTCGCCCCACGCCTGGGCGACGCCGCGTTCGGGGGTTCCCGGAACCTGCCGTGCGCCGGCTTCGCCGCGAAGTTGCCAGAAGAGCTCGGCGATCTTCATCAGGCCTGCCGCGGCGATCGGGTTGCCGACGCCGAGCAGCCCGCCGGAGGGACAGCTCGGGAGGTCACCGTCTCGGTTCAGGATGCCGTCCCTTGCTGCCTCCGGCGCCTTGCCCTTGTCGAACAGCATCAGCCCTTCGAGGTGGTGCAGTTCCTTGTAGTCGAACGGGTCGTATGGCTCGGCGACGTGGATCTCCTTGCGCGGCTCTTTGATGCCGGCCATCTCGTAGGCCATTCGGGCCGCGTTGCGAACGTAGTCGGGGAAATAGAGGTCGCGGTTGGTCCAGTACGTGCTGTCGAGGTTCCAGCCGACGCCGTCGATCCAGACGGGCCTGTCGGTGATCCTGCCTGCGACCTCCTCGGCGGCGATGACGACGGCGACGGCGCCGTCGCTGATCGGCGAAACGTCGAGGCGCTGCACGGGCCAGGCCAACGTCTCGCTGTTCAGGACATCGTCGAGCGTTACGTCGGCCCTGCCGAGGAGCGCGGCGGGGTGATCAGCGGCATTGCGCTTGTTCTTGACGGCGACGGTCGCGATGTCGCGCTTGTCGAGCCCATGGACGGTCATGTACCGGTTCATCTCGAGCGCGAAGATCCACAGCAGGTTCGGGCCGAGCGGGCGCTCGAGGATGTTGTCGAAGATCGTCAGGAACGCACCCTGCGGGTGTGGCTGCGTCGAGGACATCTTCTCCTCTGCGACGAGCAGCGCGACGTCGAACATCCCGCTCGCGACCGTGTACCAACCCTGGATCGCGGTGAAGACGCCGCTGCCGCCGCCCACGTACGTCCGGATGAAGGGCTTGCCGAAGGCGCCTGCCCCGTCGGATAGGTACTCCCCCTTCATGTGGACGCCGTCGAATGCATCCGGGGCGCTCGTCAAGCAGACCGCGTCGATGTCGTTCAGGGACAGTTCACAGGAGTCGAGCGCCGCGCGTGAGGCCTCCCAGGCGAGCTCCTTGCCCGTCTCCTGCGCGCGTCGGACGAACCTCGTCATCCCGGCACCGACGACTGCGACCCGCCGCCCCACGCTACGGCCTCCCCTGTTGCGAGAGGGTGCCGCTCGCGCCCCCCAGGTACTCGATGAGCTGTAGTGCGTTGCCGTCTGGATCCGTGAACGAGGCGTACCTCGCGTATCCCGCCACTTCACCGAGGTGCTCGTCGAACGAGAGTCCGCGCTGCTCGAGGCCGGCCTTCGTCACATCCAGCTCGTCCACCTCGAAAACCACGGTCCCGCCCGGAACCGGCGACGCGCCGGCCGCGATCCCGCCGTGCAGCCCGATCCGGACGTCTCCGCCGTCGAGCTCCGCCCAATCGTCGCCGTGCCGCATGCGCAGCTCGAGCCCGAGCGTTCGCGTGTAGAAGTCGACGGCGCGATCCATGTCGGCGACCCAGAACCAGACGTGGTCCACCGCACGCAGGCCGCTCACCCGCCGGTGCCCTCATCGTTGGCGAGGAGCGCGACCGCCGTCGACGTGCTTGGGACGCCGCGCCACGACTGGGCCACGGCCGTGAACACGTCGTCGAGCTGGCGTTCACCGGCCTCGCCGCGAAGCTGCTCGACACACTCGAGGACGCGGACCAGGCCGTTCGCCTCGAACAGGTTCCCCTGGCCGAGTGAGCCGCCGGAGACGTTGACGGGGAGATCGCCGTCGGGCTCGAGCGCGCCGTCCTCGAGGAGCCGGGCGAGCTCCTCGCCCTCGGCGAGACCGAGCGCCTCCAGATGCTGCAGCTCCTTGAAGGAGTATCGGTCGTCGATCTCGGCGAGGTCGATCTCCTCGGCGGGATCGTCGATGCCGGCCTGGTCGTAGGCCCGACCCGCCGCCAGGCGAGTGGTGTCGGCATCGCCCCAGGCGCGACTCTCGAGCGTGGGGCTGCCCGAGCACCAACCCGCGCCGAGCACCCACACCGGCGCATCGCTGAGCGCACGGGCGCGATCCTCGGCCGCGAGCACGAGGACGACGCAGCCGTCCGCCCGCCCCGCGACGTCGGCCTCCCGGAGCGGCCAGGCGATCGGCGCCGAGTCCTCGAGATCGGAGGCCTCGAGCGTCGAGGGGTACGCGGCTCGGGGGTTGTCGAGTGCGTTCGAGCGGTTCTTGGCGGCGACCATCGCGCAGTGTTCCTCCGAGAGACCGGTACGGTCTAGGAACGCCAGCATGTCTAGACCGGCGACGGCGACGGCCGGTATGGCGAGCGGACGATTGAACACAGGGTCGAGCGCGAACGCCTCGACGGCACCGAGGGTTCGCACGTCGGACACCTTCGAATGCGCCTCGACGGCCACGACCCTGGCCGCACCGGAGCCGATCAGCATCACCGCCGTCGCGAGCCCGAACAGGCCGTCTCCCGCGACGGTGTGAACGGGCCGCCGAACGGCACCGAGCTGATCGGGGACGTACTCGTCAAAGATGCTCGTGCCTTCCAGGAAGTCCTCCGAGCAGCAGACGAAGGAATCCACGTCCGTCCGCGGATCGACCCCCGCGTCGTGGTAGGCGCGCGTCGCGGCCTCGAACATCAGCTCCTTATAGGAGACGCCGAGTGTGATCGGGGAGAACCCCGCGTGTCCGATCCCGACGATCGCCGCCCGCTCCACCGCGCCGACGATACCGCCGACGGGCAACGCCCGCTGGTCGCAGAGATCTCGAGACGCCACCGCCGATGCGGCGTCATACCATCCCTCGGTGGTCGACCCGACCGATCTCGTCCGCCGCGGCTATGACGCGATCGCGGCGCGCTTCCTCGCGTGGCACGGGAACCTCCCGGCCGCCACATCGCGGCATATGGAACGGCTCGGCGCGGAGGTCGCGGCCGGTCACCGGCTCCTCGATCTCGGATGCGGCCCGGGAACGAGGACCACGGAGCTCGCGCATCGCCGCGTCGTGAGAATCGGCGTCGACGTTTCGTTCGCGCAGCTCGCCATCGCTCGCGAGCTCGATCCGTCGTTCCGCGTCGTACAGGGTGACGCCGCGCGTCCGCTGTTCCGACCGCAGTCCTTCGATGCTGCCGTCGCGTTGTTCTCGATCATCCACGTCCCTCGAGAGCGACAGCCCGCTCTGCTCGACGAACTGGCTTCGTCGCTCCGCCCGGGCGCACCGTTCGTCGCGACCCTCGGCACGCGCGACGATCCGGGCGGGATAGAGGAAGACTGGCTCGGCGCCCAGATGTACTGGAGCGGCTTCGACGCCGAGACCAACCTCGCGCTAATCGAGTCGGCGGGGTTCGATCTCGAGGCCCATGAGGTGGAAGAGGTGCTCGAAGACGGCGAGCCAGTTCCGTTTCTGTGCGCGTATGCCCGGCGACGCTAGCCGAGTGGATTCACTGCCCCAGGATCCGCCGCTTCTGCGCCTCGAACTCCTGCTGCGTGAGAACGCCGCGGTCCCTCAGGTCCGCGAGCCGCTCGAGCTCGCCCGCCGTCGAGGGCGCGCCGCGCGGCGGTCCGCCCTGGTACATGCGCTGCTTGTTCGTCTCGCCCTGCGCGTAGATCTCGCGCTGGACCTCCTCGGGGTGGCGGATATCGGCGAAGACCTGCCGGCCGCGCTCGCCCGCCGACTCGATGATGAGACTGCCGGCGCCGATCATCCGCTCGAATACGCCCTGCTCGAAACGAACGTCGTTGATCGCCTCCAGCGGGATCTCCATGGAGGACTTCGCGACGAACCCGCGCCGGTGGACGACGCGATCCGTCGTGACGACGAAGATCGACGTGGCCCACGAGACCACACGCGGCACGGCGTAGACCACGACGAGCAGCACCCCGACGATCAGCGCTCCCCATACGACCACCGACCGGCCCGTTCCCTCGGCCGGCGCCGCGGCGAGCGCGACGATCACGCCGATCAGAACGAGCGTCGTGAGTGCGACGGGGCCCACGAGAGCGATCCAGTGCGGCCGCAGCTCGACGACGACGTCCTCGCCCTCGATGAGCAGCCGTCTGGGGAACGCCACGGGCGGAACCCTACACCCGCAGATGTTCGACCTCGCCGAAACCGACGACCCTCAGACCCTCGTCGGTGCGCACGACGAGCGCACCCGTCTCGTCGACGTCCACGGCGTCGCCCTTCGCGCCCAGGTGTCCGTCGGCGGTGATCGCCTGCACCGCTCGCCCGATCGTGACCGAGACGCCGCGATACCCCTCGAGCACGGCTCCTGCGAACGCCGGGTGCGCGGGCTCGTACCGCGCGGCGAAGTGCCGAAAGAAGGCCTGGAGCAGGGACGCCTCGTCGATCCCGGCGAGGGCGCCGGCACCGACCACGTCGACGGGCGCCGCACCGACGTTGACACCCACGCCGAGGACAACGTTGGCGAATCGGTCGCCATCGACGTCGGCCTCGCCGAGGATTCCGCCGACCTTCCGCTCGTCCTCGACCAGGTCGTTCGGCCACTTGCAGCCGACCGCGCGCCCCAGCTCACGGCACGCGGTCGCCATCGCCCATCCCGCAAGCAGGGTCAGGAGACCGCCCCGGTCGACGGCTAGGTCCGGTCGAAGCACGAGCGAGAACAGGAGCGCTCGTCCCGGCCGATCCTCCCACGAACGCCCGAGGCGGCCGCGACCATGCGTCTGGTGCCCGGCGGCGACGAGCGTCCATTCCGGGGATCCTTCCGAGGCCAGCTTCCGGGCTGTGTCCTGGGTGGACGGAGTAACCTCGTCGAATCGGACCGGCGCGTCCACACCGATCCGTTCGAGCGCACGCCGCAGTGCGTCCTCGGACAGCATCGGGTTGGATGCTGCCATACCGACGACCGTCGAGTCGGAGCGCCGGGGAACGGAGCAGGGTGCCGAAGACGCCGAGGATCCTGATCGCGAACCGGGGAGAGATCGCGGTCCGGATCATCCGAACGATCCGCGAGTTGGGGTACCGCTCGATCGCGGTCTACTCCGACGCGGACCGACACGCACTCCACGTCGAGATGGCCGACGCCGCATACCGCATCGGGCCGGCGCTCTCGGCGGACTCGTACTTGTCGATCGGCGCGATCCTGGAGGCCGCGACGAAGGCCAAAGCCACGGCGGTGCATCCCGGGTATGGCTTCCTGTCGGAACGAGCGCGCTTCGCGCAGGCGGTGCAGGACGCGGGCCTTACCTTCATCGGACCGCCGCCAGATGCCATCGAGATGATGGGCGACAAGTCGGCTGCGCGGCAGGCGGCCGAACGCGTCGGCGTTCCGATCGTCCCCGGGACGCCGGAGGCGATCACTACGGAGGACGCGCCGCGGGAGGCCGAGCGAATCGGCTTCCCGGTTCTCGTGAAGGCGGCCTTCGGCGGCGGCGGTCGCGGCATGCAGGTGGTCCGTACCGCGGCCGAGCTCGGCCCGGCCCTGAGACGGGCGACGCGCGAGGCGCAGGCGTACTTCGGACGCCCCGAGGTCTTCCTGGAGCGATACCTCGAGCGCGCGCATCACGTCGAGGCCCAGGTGATCGGCGATCACCACGGCAATCTGTTCTTTCTCGGCGAGCGGGACTGCAGCGTCCAGCGGCGTCACCAGAAGCTCATCGAAGAGACGCCGTCGCCGGTCGTCGATACCGACCTTCGACTTCGCATCGGTCAGGCCGCCTTGGCCCTTGCGAAGGAGGCGGGCTACACCAACGCCGGCACCGTCGAGGGCATCGTCGACGACGACGGCAACTTCTACTTCCTCGAGATGAACACCCGGCTCCAGGTCGAGCACACCGTCACGGAGATGGTCACCGGCCTCGATCTCGTCGCCATGCAGATCGCCATTGCGCACGGCGAGCGAATCGACCTGTCGGACGTCCGGTCGCGGGGCCACGCGATGCAGTGCCGGATCAACGCCGAGGATCCGTCACGGAACTTCCTGCCGGCTCCGGGCCGCGTTGGCCGCTACCGGGAGCCGAGTGGTCCGTTCGTGCGCGTCGACGCGGGGATTCGCGAGGACAAGGAGATCCCGGCGGACTACGACTCGATGTTCGCGAAGGTGATCGTCTCGGCCGAGGATCGCGAGCACGCCAGGCGAAGGATGATTCGGGCGCTCGACGAATACCGCGTCGAGGGCGTCCCGACGACGATCCCGCTCCACCGCTGGGTGCTCGAGGCGCCGGATTTCCGCGCCGGCCGCCACACGACCACCTGGCTCGAGCGGGCGCTGCGCGAGACGAAGCTGCCTCCAGCCGACACCGGCAGCGATGGCGTCGAGCCGAAGGCCGCCGTGCCCGCCGAGCTCCTGCTCGAGGTGGACGGCCGGCGCGTCCCGATCCGGATCTTCGACCGACGCCGCGAGACCGCGCCGCGGATTCCGTCCAGACACGCGGGGACGCACGGGGAGGGCGTCCACAGCGTCATCTCGGCGCCGATGCAGGGCACGATCCTGCGCGTGCTCGTCGAGGAAGGGCAGGAGATCCAGGCGGGCGACGTGATCTGCGTCCTCGAGGCGATGAAGATGGAGAACGCGATCCCGGCGCCACGAGAGGGCGTCGTCTCCGAGCTCCCGGTGAGCGAGGGTCGGGTCGTGCAGCCAGGCGAAACGATCGCCGTCATCGACTGAGGCAGAGGCGACTCCGGGCGCCTCACGCCGTCGTCAGCTCCGGGCCGGCGGAGTCCCCCACGCATCCCGCCCCGTGACGCGGAACCCGGCGTCGTGGATCCGGTAGGCCCGGTTGACCGAGATCAGCAGGGCCGTCATCGTCTCGGCGATCCGGGCCATGGACAGGTCGCCGGCGTCGACCCACCGCAGGTTCGGGATGGCTTCGATCAGCTCGCCGACGGTCGCCTTCGCGCCGGCGTCCCTGCCGCACACGAAGACGTCGCTGTCCATCGGACGCGAGAGATCTTGGAGCTGTTCGCCGGGAACGGTGTGGAATGCGGCCACCATTCGGACGCCGGGATCGAGGAGCGCCTTCGCCTGTTCGGCCGCGGATCCGTGCCACGGACGGACGACCTGCCATGCGCGCCCGCCGACGGCCGTCGCCAGCGGGCTCGTGCAGTCGACGACGATCGTGCCCGAGGCCACGACGTCCTTGATCGATCGGTAGATTTCCGCCATGCCGGCGTACGGCACCGTCACGAAGACGACGTCGGCGCGTTCGGCGGCCGCCTGATTCGTCGTGCCGTCGATCGCGCCACCGCCCAGGAGCTCCCTTGCCTTCTCGGCGGACGCGGCGCCCTTCTCATCGGAGCGAGAGCCGATGATGACGTGCCGCCCCGCCCTGCCGAGTCGGAGCGTGAGCCCGAAGCCCTCCTCGCCGGTTCCGCCGATGACCGCGATGTTCATATGCGTCGCCCCCGTGCCGACCTGCGACGGAGCTTATCGGGGGCTGCGGGGAGATCGGCCTTGCGCGGGGTCCGTCGCGCGAGGAAGGGACGTCACGCGGGACGGTACTCGCCGAAGACCGCGCGGAGAGCGTCCGAGACCTCGCCGAGCGTCGCGCGGGCGCGGAGCGCCTCCTTCATAGAGGGCAGGACGTTGTCGGTGCCGCGCGCGACCGCCTCGACGTCCGCAAGGGCCGCGCCGACGGCCGTCTGATCGCGAGCCGCGCGCAGCGCCCGCACGCGATCGATCTGCCGGCCGACCTCCTCCTCCCCGATCCGCTGGATGGCGACCTCCCGCTCGTCCGGATCCTGATAGCGATTGACGCCGACGACCACGCGCTCGCCCGACTCGATCCCCTGCTGGATGCGGAAGGCCGACTCGTGGATTTCGTCCTGATAGAACCGCGCCTCGATGGCTGCGACGGCGCCGCCCATCCCGTCGACCTTGTCGAGGTAGGCTGCCGCGCGCTCCTCCAGCTCGTTCGTCAGCGACTCGACGAAGTACGAGCCTGCGAGCGGATCGGCGGTGTCGGCAACGCCCGTCTCGAACGCGAGTATCTGCTGTGTGCGAAGCGCGATCGTGGCGGCATGCTCGGTCGGAAGCGCGAGCGCCTCGTCGAAGGAGTTGGTATGCAACGACTGCGTCCCTCCCAGCACCGCCGCCATCGCCTCGTACGCCGTTCGAACGGTGTTGTTCTCCGGTTGCTGCGCGGTGAGCGTCGCGCCCCCGGTCTGCGTATGGAACCGGAGCATCGCGCTGCGCGGGTCCTTCGCGCCGAAACGTTCCGTCATGATCCGCGACCACATCCGACGCGCAGCTCGAAACTTCGCGATCTCCTCGAAGACGTTCATGTGGCAGGCGAAGAAGAACGACAGCCGGGGCGCGAAGTCGTCGACCGCGAGCCCGGCGTCGATGGCCGCCCGAACGTACGCGATCCCGTTCGCGAGCGTGAAGGCGATCTCCTGGACCGCGGTGGCGCCGGCCTCACGCATGTGGTAGCCGCTGATCGAGATGGTGTTCCAGCGCGGAATCCTCCTTCCCGCGTAGGCGAAGATGTCAGTGATGAGCCGCATCGACGACTTCGGCGGGTAGATGTAGGTTCCGCGCGCTGCGTACTCCTTGAGCAAGTCGTTCTGCACCGTGCCGGACAGGTCTCCGGCCTCGATGCCGCGTTCCTCGGCGACGAGCTCGTACAAGAGCAGCAGGATGGCGGCGGTGGCGTTGATCGTCATCGACGTCGAGACCCGGTCGAGCGGGATGCCGTCGAGCAGCCTGGCCATGTCCTCGACGGAGTCGATGGCAACGCCGGTCTTGCCGACCTCGCCCTCCGAGCGAGGATGGTCCGAGTCGTAACCGATCTGCGTCGGGAGATCGAATGCGACCGACAGCCCCGTCTGCCCGTGGTCGAGGAGATATCGGAAGCGTGCGTTGGTCTCTTCGGCCGTGGCCATCCCGGCGTACTGACGCATCGTCCACACGCGCCCGCGATACATCGTTGGGTAGACGCCGCGCGTGAACGGGCCCTCGCCCGGGTCGCCGAGGTCGCGGACGGGGTCGAACCCGTCTAAGTCGGCGGCGCGGTAGACGGGCTTGATCTCGATGTCGGAGTCGGTGCGACGGTCGTCCTGAGCCATCAGGATGCCAGCGTAGCGGCTAGCATCAGCTGGTGGACATCGTGAACCCCCAGGTCGAGGTGTACATGCGTTCGCTCCTGGACCGGTACGACGAGCCGGTCCTGCTCGAGATGGAGGCCGAGGCCGACCGCCGCGATTTCCCCGCGGTCGGGCGCGTCGTCGGGGTGACGCTCGAGCTCCTCGCTCGGGCCGTGCGCGCGAGGCGCGTGTTCGAGCTCGGCTCGGGGTTCGGCTACAGCGCGTACTGGTTCGCACGTGCCGTCGGCGAGGACGGCGAGGTCCATTGCACCGAGAACGACCCGCAGAACGTGGGAGCCGGGCAGGCGTGGCTCGACCGCGCGGGGCTCGGCAACCGCGTCGAGTGGCACACCGGCGACGCGCTGACCTCGTTCGCGGCCGTCGGCGGCGAGTTCGACATGGTCTTCGTCGACATCGACAAGGCGGGCTATCCAGACGCGTGGCGCGCAGCGCGCGACCGGATCCGGGTCGGCGGTCTGTACATCGCCGACAACGCCCTCGGGACGGGCAGCACCAACATCCTGCAGGACACCGACGTCGCCCGGTTCATCCGCGAGCACAACGAGCTCGTCGCGAACGACGACCGATTCGCGAGCGCCATCGTCCCGACACGGGAGGGCGACCTCGTCGCGCTTCGAACCGAATGACCTCCGCAACGATAGGCTGTGACTTCGAGACCTCGTGGCAAAGCGAAAGACCGACGTCGGCACGCTCTACAAGGGCAGTCCGGGACAGTGGTCCTGGATCGCTCACCGCATCACCGGCGTCGCCGTGACCCTGTTCCTGTTCGCGCACGTCATCGATACCGCCGTCGTCGGCTGGGGGCCCGATGCCTACAACCGGGTCACCGCCGTCTACCACAACTGGGTCGTCCGAGTGCTGGAGCTCGGCCTCGTCGCGGCGGTCCTGTATCACGCGATCAACGGGATCAAGATCATGATCATCGACTTCTGGCCGTCGACGACGCGGCACTACAAGGCGATGTCGGTCGCGAGCACCGGCATCTTCGTCCTGTCGATGATCCCGATCACGGTGATCATGGGCCGCGGAATCGTGAACCTGGCTTTCGGGTGGAACCTCTGATGGCGGCCGTCGAGACTCGCGCCGCGCCCGGACAGCCATCCGCGTCCACGGGCCGAGGCGCGCTCGGCTACGGGGGGCGCGAGCGGCCGGCCGGGGGCTGGGAACTGTGGACCTGGCTGTTCATGCGGGTGAGCGGCGTCGTCCTGCTCGTGCTCGCCGTCGGCCACGTCCTGATCATGCACGTTCTCGACGAGGGCGTGCAGCGCGTGAACTTCGCCTTCGTCCAGGCCAGATGGCAGAGCCCGTTCTGGCGCAGCTGGGATTGGATGCTTCTGTCGCTCGCACTTCTGCACGGGATCAACGGGCTCCGCGTCGTTGCGATGGACTACGTCCGACCCGTCGCGTGGCGCTTTCTCGTGAACATGTTCTTCTACGTCGTCGGCTTCTCGCTGTTCGTGGTCGGAACCGTGATCGTGTTCACGTTCGATCCGAGCAGATGGCCGGGAGCCTCATGACGGTCACGCACACGTACGACGCCATCGTCGTCGGCGCCGGCGGGGCCGGGCTCCGAGCCGCGATCGAGGCGTCTGATCGCGTCCGCACGGCCGTCATCTCCAAGTTGTACCCGACGCGCTCGCACACCGGAACGGCGCAGGGCGGCGTCTGCGCAGCCCTCGGGAACGTCGAGGAGGACTATCCCGAGTGGCACGCGTTCGACACGATCAAGGGGGGCGACTACCTCGTCGACCAACCCGCGGCCCTGCTGATGACGGAGGAGGCCATCCACGCGATCTACGAGTTGGAGCACTGGGGCCTGCCGTTCAACAGGACTCCGGAGGGAAAGATCGACCAGCGGCGGTTCGGCGGCCACACCCGCAACCACGGCGAGGCGCCGGTTCGACGCGCGTGCTACGCGGCCGACCGCACCGGTCACATGATCCTGCAGACGCTCTACCAGCAGTGCGTGAAGCGCAACGTCCGCTTCTTCAACGAGTTCTACGTCCTCGATCTCCTCCGCTCGGACGACGGCCACACGGCCGGCGTCGTCGCATACGAGCTCGCGACCGGAGACCTGCACGTCTTTCGAGCCAAGACCGTTCTGTTCGCGACGGGTGGCTCGGGCCGGATGTTCCGGGTCTCCTCCAACGCCCACACGCTGACGGGTGACGGACCGGCCGTCGTCTGGCGGCGCGGCATCCCACTCGAGGACATGGAGTTCTTCCAGTTCCACCCGACGGGCGTCTACAAGATGGGGATCCTGCTGTCGGAGGCGGTCCGCGGGGAGGGCGGCATCCTGCTGAACAGCCAGGAGGAGCGCTTCATGGAGCGCTACGCGCCGACGGTGAAGGACCTCGCGCCTCGCGACATGGTGAGCCGCGCGATCTACCAGGAGATCAAGGAGGGACGGGGGATCGGGCCGCAGAAGGACGCGGTGTACCTCGACGTTCGCCACCTACCACGCGACGTCATCGAGGAGAAGCTCCCCGACGTGACCGAGTTCGCGCGCGTCTATCTGAACGTCGAGCCCACGACCGAGCTCGTGCCGATCCAGCCGACGGCGCACTATGCGATGGGCGGCATCCCGACCGACGTCGACGGCCAGGTGGTGGACGGCCCCGACGAGGCACCGGTTCCGGGGCTGTACGCCGCGGGCGAGTGCGCCTGCGTAAGCGTTCACGGCGCGAACCGGCTGGGCACCAACTCCCTCCTCGACATCGTCGTCTTCGGCCGTCGCGGTGGCAAGCACATGGCCGCGTTCGCGAGGGACGCAGACGTCCCGGAGATCGAGCCGCACGCCGAGGCGCCGGTCCGTGAGCACCTCGACGGGATGCTCGGCCGGCCCGAGGGGTTCAACGCCGCCGACATCCGGGCCGAGCTCCAGGACAACATGTTCGACCTCGCATTCGTCGTGCGGACCGAGGAGAGCCTTCGCAAGATGCAGGACATCCTCGGGAGCCTGCGCGAGCGATACGACCGGGTATACGTGCAGGACACCGGGAGGATGTACAACACCGAGCTGATGGAAGCGGTCGAGCTCGGCTTCCTGCTGGACAACGCCGATGCGCTCGTCGCCGCTGCGTCGGCGCGGGACGAGAGCCGCGGCGGTCATTACCGCGACGACCATCCGTTGCGGGACGACGCAAACTGGTTGAAGCACTCGCTCGCGTATCGACGCGACGACGGCTCGATCCACCTCGAGTACAAGCCCGTGAAGCTGGGGCCCTACGTTCCGATGGAGCGAAAATACTGATGGCGCACGAGACGCCGGGCGACGTGCTCGACTCCTCCGACGAGCGTCGCGCGGGCGCGCGCCGCAACGGGCGCGTCCCGCTCACGCTTCGGATCCGCCGCTACAACCCCGAGGTGCGCGAGGATTCGTGGTGGGACGAGTTCACGGTCGAGGCCGAGCCCAACGACCGGCTCCTCGATGCTCTTCATCTGGTCAAGTGGTACCACGACGGAACGCTCGCCCTCCGCCGATCGTGCGCGCACGGCATCTGCGGCTCGGACGCCGTCATGGTGAACGGCAAGAATCGGCTGGCGTGCAAGGTCCTCGTCCACCACGTGGCTCCGCGCGTCACGGTGGAGCCGATCCGTGGGCTCCCGGTGCTGAAGGACCTGATCGTCGACATGGATCCGTTCTTCGAGGGCTACCGCTCGATCCTCCCGTACCTGATCGACGATGGCTCCGTCCCCGACACGGAGCGCCACCAGTCGCCCGAGGAGCGCCACCGCTTCGACGACACGACGAAGTGCATCCTGTGCGCGTGCTGCACCACGTCGTGTCCGATCTTCTGGGGCGACGAGGCCTACGTGGGCCCCGCGGCGATCGTGAACGCCCATCGGTTCATCTACGACTCGCGCGATCAGGGCGGCCGCGAACGCCTGAAGATCCTCTCCGAGAAGACCGGGGTGTTCCGGTGCCGGACGACCTTCAACTGTACCGAGGCGTGCCCTCGCGGCATCGAGGTGACAAAGGCGATCCAGGACATCAAGCGCTCGATCCTGTTCGACCGCTTCTAGCGGGTGCGGCATGGCCCATCTCGTCACGCTGATCCCCGGCGACGGGATCGGCCCCGAAGTGGCGGAGGCGACCCGAACCGTCGTCGAGGCGACCGGCGTCGAGATCGACTGGGTCGTCGAGGAGGCCGGGCAGGCCGCCCTCGAGCGCGAGGGCGAGACGCTCCCCGAGCACGTGCTCGAGCAGATCCGAGGCACGCGGGTAGCGCTCAAGGGTCCGATCACGACGCCGGTCGGGACCGGATTCCGCAGCGTGAACGTTGCCCTTCGACACGAGCTCGACCTGTTCGCAGCGGTTCGGCCGTCGAGATCGTTGCCGGGCGTTGCGACGCGATACCCCGGCGTCGACCTCGTCGTGATCCGCGAGAACACCGAGGACCTGTACGCCGGGATCGAGTTCGCGGTCGGCCGACCGGAGACGATCGAGTTGCGCGACGAGCTCCGAAGACTCGGCGTGCCGGAGATTCGAGCGGATGCGGGCGTCACCGTGAAGCCGATCTCGGTGACCGGCGCGCGTCGGATCGTGCGGTTCGCGTTCGAGCACGCGCGCGCCCACGGGCGCGAGCGCGTCACGCTCGGTCACAAGGCGAACATCATGCGGTTCAGCGACGGTCTCTTCCTCGACATCGCGCGGGTGGAGGCGCCGGCGTTCGGCGACGTCGCCTTCGAGGAGATGCAGATCGATCAGCTCTCGATGCGTCTGACGCACGACCCCGAGACCTTTGACGTCCTCCTGCTGCCGAACCTTTACGGCGACATCCTGTCGGACCTCTGCGCCGGCCTCGTGGGCGGGCTTGGCCTCGCGGCCGGGGCGAACCTCGGGTGGGAGTACGCGGTCTTCGAGCCTGTCCACGGCAGCGCGCCCGACATCGCGGGAAAGGGCGTCGCCAATCCGATCGCCATGATCCTGTCCGCCGCGATGATGCTGCGGCACCTCGGTGAACACGACGCCGCCGCCGGCCTCGACGGCGCGGTCGACGACGTTCTCGGCGTCGGGGAGGTCAGGACGAGGGATCTCGGTGGAAAAGCATCGACCGAAGAGGTCGCCGACGCCGTGGCCCGACGTGCTGCTGAACGCGGGACCGACGGAGTGGCACGCCCTTGGCCAGACGCGGTAGAACGGATCTGACCCAAGGCCCGGAGGTGAGCACATGAACGTGAAGATCGGAGACCGCATCGTCGTGGAGTCGGAGAGCGTCGGCCAGCCGACGAGGGAGGGTGAGATCCTCGAGGTCATCGAGGGCGCGAGCGCGCTGCGGCTACGCGTCCGGTGGCTCGACGGACACGAGACGATCTTCACGCCGAGCGGCGGCAGCGCGAGGGTGATCGCCGCCACGTCCAGCTAACGTCGTTACGACGATCGCGGCTGGTGCCGGTGCTCGGGGCCCGAACCAGGCCCCCGGCCGACCTGTCAACAGCCGGGCTGGCCGTGGTTGCCGCAGCAGCCGTGACGGAGCGCCCGGAGCCGGTTCCTTAGGGTGAGCGCGAGCTTCGTCGCCACGGGGGCGTCGGACTCGCGCCAGTTGGTGAAGAACGCTCGCACGAGGGCCCCGAAGGCACGCGGGTCGTCATCGTTCATTCTCGGCGATCGTAGCGACACGAGTCCAGTTCTCGGTGCTTGGTTCGTCCGCACCCGGGTGCCAGACTCCGTCCGCCGTGTCACCGGACGTGTTATCGACCTCGCGGCCGAGCGGCCTACGCCTTTTCGGGTTCCTGGCGGTCGTCGTGGGCGCCGTGCTGGCCGGTATCGGCGCGCTCGTCGATTGGGTGACGGTCGGATTCCCCGGGGATGTCGAGGGCAGCGCCGACGTCGCGGTCAGGGGGACCGACGTGTGGGAGGGCAAGCTCGTGCTCGGCATCGCGATCGCGTCGCTGATCGCCCTCATCGTGATGCGTGCAGCCGCGTCGCAGGCCGTTCGGTCGGGGATCGCGGCGGCAATCGCCCTGGGCGGCCTTCTCGTCGCCGCCATCGCCGCGGTCGACCTCTCGAGGGCTACGGAGCGCTTTGGCGGCAGCGACGGTCTCGCCGAGATCGCGCGGTCGATCGCGCAGCAACTCGGTCAGCCCGTCGAGCGGATCGGCGCGCTCCTTGAGCAGAACTTCGGCGAGACGCTTCGCGTCGACATCGGCCCGGGGATGCCGTTGTCGATCATCGGCGGTGTCGTGCTCGTCGCCGCTGGAGTGCTCTGCCTCGCGTGGGCGCGCCGTCCGTACGAGCCGGACGCGTCGCCGAGCTGATCGATGCGGCAGCGGGTGAGCCTCATCACGCTCGGCGTCCGAGACGTCTCGGCGTCGCGGGCATTCTACGAGCGCCTCGGATGGCGCGTGGCGCTCGACGTCGAGGAGACCGTCTTCTTCCAGGCGGTCGACCTCGTCATCACGCTGTGGGGACGGGACAAGCTCGCCGCCGACAGCGGCGTCGAGGACGCCGGAGGCTGGGGCGGCATCACGCTCGCGCACAACGTGCGGTCACGCGAGGAGGTTGATCGGATCATCGAGGAGGCCCGGGCCGCAGGTGCGCGGATCTCGCGGGAGCCGGCCGAGACGTTCTACGGTGGCTACGCCGGCGTGTTCGTCGACCCAGACGGACACCCGTGGGAGGTCGCCCACAACCCCGGCTTCGAGCTCACCGAGGATGGCGTCATCCGCCTGCCATCTCCGTAGGCCGGTCGACCACCCCGACATGAATCAAGGCTGCAGCGAGCGCACGTCCTCGCACTTGGCACGGATTCCCTCGGCCGCGCCCCGCAGCGCCCGCGTCTCGGCGTCCGACAGATCGAGCTCGACGATGTCGGCGACGCCACGCGCCGACAGGCGGACGGGAACGCCGACGTAGACGCCGTCGATTCCGTACTGCCCTGTGCACCAGGCGCAGACGGGAAGCACCTCGTCGGTGCGGCCGGCGATCGCCTCGATCATCTTCGCCACGGCCGCCGAGGGCGCGTAGTAGGCACTCCCCTTCTTGAGCAGCGCGACGATCTCGGCCCCGGCGTCGCGCGTCCGAGCGTAGAGGCGCTCGAGCGTCTCCTCGTCGACCAGGTCGACGAGCGCCTTGCCGCCGATGGTTGCGTGCCGCGGCAGCGGCACCATGGACTCGCCGTGCGATCCGAGCGTTATCGCCTCGACGTCGAGCGGCGAGACACCGACCTCCTCCGCGATGAACGTTCGCAGTCGCGCCGAGTCGAGAATCCCCGCCATGCCCATGACGCGCTCTTTGGGGAAGCCCGACACCTCCGAGGCCAGGAAGGTCATCTCGTCGAGGGGATTGGTGACGATGACGATGATCGCGTCGGGGGACGCCGGGACGACCTGCTCCACCACGCTCCGGACGACGGCGGCGTTCTTGGCGAGCAGATCCATTCGGCTCATGCCCGGTTGTCGTGGGAACCCGGCCGTGATGACCACAACGTCGGATCCCGCCGTGTCGGCGTAGTCGTTCGTGCCGAGGATGTTGGGCTCGAAGCCGACGATCGGCGAGGACTGACGCATGTCGAGCGCGAGTCCCTGCGGAAGGTCCTCGACGATGTCGACGAGGACGACCTCGCCGAGATCTCCCTGGAGAATTCGCATGGCCGCCGTCTGGCCGACGAACCCGCTGCCCACGACCGTGACGCGCATCGCTCGGTCCTCCTAGGCCCGCAGCTTCTCCAGGACGGCGTCCGCGACATGGGACGTGCCCACCGCGGTCGGATCGTCTCGCGCGGGCTTCATGTCGTACGTGACGGCCCGGCCCTCTCGAATCACCTCCGCGATGGCCGCCTCGAGGCGGTGGGCCGCATCGTCCTCGCCGAGGTGCCGGAGCATCAGGACGCCGGAGAGCATCATCGCCATCGGGTTGACCTTGTTCATTCCCTTGTACTTCGGTGCGCTGCCGTGCGTGGCCTCGAACACGGCTACGTCGTCGCCGATGTTGGCGCCGGGGGCGACACCGAGCCCGCCGACGAGCCCGGCGCACAGATCCGAGACGATGTCACCGTAAAGGTTCGGCAGCACGAGCACGTCGTACTCGTCGGGTCGCTGAACGAGCTGCATCGTCAGGTTGTCGATGATGCGCTCCTCGAACACCGTGTCCGGATAGGCCTCGGCGACCTCGCGCGCGGTCGCGAGGAACAGCCCGTCGGTGAACTTCATGATGTTCGCCTTGTGGACCGCCGTGACCTTCTGGCGCCCATTGCGACGGGCCCACTCGAACGCATACCGAACGATTCGCCGAGTTCCGGTGATCGAGATCGGCTTGATCGAGATACCCGCGTCGTCCCGGATGCGCTTCCCGGTCTTCTCCGCGATGAAGCCGATCAACTCCTTCGCCGACGGCGTCCCTTGCTCGAACTCGATCCCTGCGTACAGGTCCTCGTGGTTCTCGCGAACGATCACGATGTCGACGTCCTCGTACCGAGACCGGACGCCCCGATACCATTTGCACGGCCGCAGGCAAGCGTAGAGGTCGAGCTCCATGCGGAGCGCGACGTTCACGCTGCGAAAACCGCTCCCGACCGGCGTCGTGATCGGACCCTTGATCGCGACCTTCGTATCGCGGATCGACGCGAGCACGTGCTCCGGCAGCGGCGTCCCGTACCGGTCGACGACGTCGGCGCCGGCGTCCTGCACATCCCAGTCGAACGCGACGCCGGTCCCCTCGAGCACACGACGCGTCGCCTCGGACAGTTCGGGCCCGACGCCGTCGCCGGGAATGAACGTCACGCGATGGCCCATCGTCCCGTCTCCTTGGCGCTTCCCGGGTCCACGTTCACATCGGGCTCATCCTGTCATGCGACCGTCCGAACGTCCCGCCGACGTCGGCGCGCGGCGGTAGGCTGGTGTGGTCGTCGCCCCGTGCGACCGCCCGCGGCGCCGACGTGCCCCGTTCGGGAGCCGGCCGAGGAGTCGCCAATGACGGACAAGGGTCTAGAAGAGGTCGTCGCAGCGTCCACCCGGCTCTCCGACGTCGACGGCAAGGCCGGGCGGCTTTGGTACGTCGGCTACACCATCGAGGACCTGGCGACGCGTGCCACGTTCGAAGAGGTCGTCTACCTGCTGCAATACCTGGGCCTGCCCACGGAGGCAGAGCTCGACGACGTCAACGAGCGGCTCGTCGCGGAGCGGGAGATCTCGCCCTTCCTGGCGGGCATCATGCCCACGCTCGCCCAGCAGACCTCGCCCATGTCCATGCTGCGGACAAGCGTGTCGGCGGCCTCGGCCTACGACCCCGACGGCTGGCTGAACACCTCCGACGCCAACGAGCGCAAGGCGCTGCGTCTCATCGCCAAGACGGCCACGCTCATCGCGATGTATCACCGCCTGCGGACGGCGCAAGACGTCATCCCACCCAACCCCAAGCTGCCGCACGCCGGCAACTTCCTCTACATGCTGAGCGGCGAGGAGCCCGAGCAGGAGGATGCGGCCGCGCTCGACACGACGCTCATCCTGTACGCCGATCACACGATGAACGCCTCGACGTTCACGGCGCGCGTCATCGCCTCCACCTTGGCCGACATGTTCTCGGCCATCACCGGCGCCATCGCCGCCCTCAAGGGGCCGCTTCACGGGGGAGCCAACGAGGAGGCCATGAAGATGCTCGAGGAGGTCGGCGATCCCGACAACGCCGAGGCGTACATCAAGGACAAACTCGCGCGCAAGGAACGCATCATGGGGTTCGGGCACCGCGTCTACAAGGCGGAAGATCCGCGGGCCAACATCCTTCGCGAGCTTTCGCGCGAGATCGGCATCCGCAAGAGCGACACGCGCTGGTACGACCTGTCGGCGGAGATCGAACGCGTCGTGAAGGAGGAGAAGGGCCTCCACGCCAACGTCGACTTCTTCGCCGCAAGCATCTACCGCTATCTCGGGATCCCCACCGATCTCATGACGCCGGTGTTCGCACTGGCCCGGATGAGCGGCTGGACGGCGCACGTCCGCGAGCAGTACTCGGACAACCGGCTCATTCGTCCCGAATCGGAGTACATCGGTCCGCGAGACCAGACGTACGTGCCCATCGAGGAGCGCGGATAGCGCTCGTTGTCGGACGCTACATGGCGACGACGGGCCGCGGAGCCAGACCCGTAGCCTCGATCAGCCGGCGGACGGAGTGCTCGCGCCCGAGACCGATCGCGTGGATCCCCGCCACACCGTCGATGGCTCGCAGCCGCTCGACGATGGCCGTCGCCTGGCGAACCCCCTCGGACTCGGCGTCGTCGCCGGCCGCCTCGAGCGCCGCGACGATCGGCGCGGGGACGGATACGCCGGGCAAGTGCTCGTCGAGGTACCGAGCCTGCCTGGCGCTGCGCAGCGG
>JBKOWM010000059.1:0-13932 GCA_046724395.1 Actinomycetota bacterium | reverse complement strand
GGACGCTCTCCGGCGAGGTGTCGAAGACCTGTGCGAGATCGACGACGGCGTGCCGCGAGATGGCGAACGTGCGCCGAGCTTGCCACGCCGAGACGCCCTCGACGCCCGAGAGCACCAGCGCGGAGGCGTCGAGGATGGTCGTCAGGGCCGCCAGCCAGGACTGCTGCTCGTGCTGGGAGCGGTAGTAGGCGAGGAACGGATACGACAGGTGGCTCTCGAGCAGTTCGGCCGCCCAACGCTCCCAGTCGCGCAGGAGGTCGTCGACGGCATGGAGGGAGCCGGCGGCGGCGGATCGCCGAAGCAGCTCGACGGCGATCGGAGGCGAGCCCGCCCACTCATCGAGCATCGAGATGCTCACCTCGCGTCGGGAGAACGACTGGTACAGGACGGGCAGATACGAGATGACCAGCGCGAGGAAGGCGAAACCGGTCGCGGCCTCCACCGCGATGATCAGACGGCCGAGCGAGGACCCGGGCGTCACGTCGCCGAGGCCGAGCGTCACGAAGGTCGTCGAGCTCACGTACAGATGCGAGGCGAAGGACGCCGAGTCGGTGGAAAGCGGCACCTCGAGTCCCCAGAGGATCAGGGCAAAACCCAGGATCACGCCGAGCGCCCAGACCGCAAGGAGGACAAACAGGGACAGCGGCGCGAAGACGCTCAGATAATTCTCCCGCTTCGGTCCCGGGTGCCGCCCTCCGACGGACCACAGCTTCCACATCGCCCGGTACAGGAAACGACTGAGCCGCAGTCTGCGCGTGACTCGGCGTGGGAGAACGAGCGTCTCGAACGTTTCCCACAGCATCAACGCGACGAGCACGACGCCCGCGACCGCGGAGACGATCCGCATAGCGTGCGGCGTTACGCCGAGCCGTCGAGGAACGCGTCGAAGCCGCGCTGGTCCTCGGGAAGCAGCCACGCCTCGAGGATCTGCCCCTCGCCGACGTGGAATACCTGCACGGCCCTTCCCTGGAACGTCGCTCCGTCCGGGCGCCGCCATGTCCCGTCGAGCACCGCGATGACGTGATCCTCGCCGGCGGCGACGTCGTGAATGTCGAACTCGGGCAGTGCGACGGCGATCAGCTTGGCCAGATACGCCAGAACCGCTTCGCGCCCGCGCTGTTCGCCCGAGAGCGAGCTGGTGCCCGTAACGTGCCAGACGATGTTCTCGTGCAGGTGCTCGTTCAGCCACACGATGTCGCCGGCGACGAACGCGTCGTAGCCGGTGCGCACGAGCTCGATATCTTCGTTGCCGAGCATGCTTCCTCCTTCGTCGGCTTCCGCCGTTCCCGTCGTCGAGATCGTCCTCGATCGCGTCGTCGTCGCCAGATCGGGATCGGCGTTGTCGTTCGACCCCGATGGCCTTTCGCGGGTCGAGAGCCTCGATCGTAGTCCTCCCCTCCCTGGATCGAAGGCCCGTTCCGGTTGTCAGCATCGGACCTGGGTACCGGCTACGCATAGCTCGAGGGCCGGCTAAGTCCGACCCATGCGGGCGACCGATGCTCCATCATCGAGGCGTCCCGATCGACGAGGAGGGAGACGGTGCGGTCCACGAGTGCGGAGTCGAGGCTGAGGCTGGGTGGCGTCGAGGTCAGTCGCATCGGCCTGGGGACCAACCGACTGACGAATACACCCGAGCACGCCGCGTTCGTGAAGGAAGCCCTCGCCGCCGGCGTGAGCCACCTCGACACGGCTCACACGTATGCCGGCGGGGAGAGCGAGCGGACGATCGGCGACGCCCTCTCTTCCGTCGCGAAAGACGTCGTCGTCGCCACGAAGGGCGGATACGCACCCGGGGACGGGCGTCCGGAGATTCTGCGGTCGCAGATCGACGAGAGCCTGCGACGGCTACGAACCGACGTCATCGGGCTCTACTACCTGCATCGTGTCCACTCGGAGACGCCCCTGGAGGACAGCGTGGGTGCCATCAAGGAGTACCGCGACGCCGGGAAGATCTTGAACGTCGGCCTCTCGCAGGTCGGCATCGACCAGATCGAGCGGGCGCGCGCGATCGTCCCGATCGCCGCGGTCCAGAATCACTACAACCTCTCCGAGCGCAGATGGGAGGACGTCGTCGACTACTGCGCCCGCCAGAAGATCGTGTTCGTTCCGTACTTTCCGCTTCAGGGCAGCGGCGGCCGGTCGCTCGGCGACATCGCGAGGCGCCACGAGGCGGCCCCGGCTCAGATCAAGCTCGCGTGGCTCCTTCTGCGCTCGCCCGCGATCTTGCCGATCCCCGGCACGCTCTCGCTCGAGCACCTGAGACAGAACCTCGCGGCGCTGGACATCGAGCTCAGCGACGAGGAGTTCCGGGCACTCGCCTAGCGATCGTCCTCTTGACCGTCACTCGTCGGGAGGACGTATGCCCCGGGGGCGGTGTCCCTCGTGAGAGCGCCAAAACCGGTCATCGGGCCGACTGCGAGCGCGCCGCCACGCCACGAGCATGGGCCGCATGTCGGCGGTCGTCGAGGTTCCGCAGCTCGAGTCCTGGTTCCTTCTGGACTGGCCCAGCGCCGGGAGCCCCGGCGTGCTCATGGAGTTCAGGACCAGGGCCGAGGCCGAAGACGCCATGCGCGCGGCGCTCGGGGATGTGGCTCGCGGTGACCGGTGGGGCCTCGGGCTCACGGTTCGATCCGCGCTCGCGATGCTGCAGGATGGGGAACTCCGCGAGGCGCTCGCCGCGTGGGATCTGGAGTTCGCGGGGGGTAGCGCCGGCCGGGCGGCGGATGATGGCGCCGGCTCGCCTCGTTAGGTCGTCGCCATCTCCGGGTCGGCAATCGTGAGCCGATCCCGCCCGGCACGCTTCGACCGGTAGAGCGCCGCGTCGGCCGCGTTCACGAGCTCGGATGCGTCGGTCGCGTGGTTGGGGAGCGTCGCGGCGCCCGCGCTCAGCGTGACGCCGGCGATCGGGCTGGATCTCGTGGCTTCTCGTCGAATCCGCTCCGCCGCGACGCGGCTCTCTGCGACGGTACAGCCGGGCATGATGACGGCGAACTCCTCGCCGCCCCACCTGGCCACCGTGTCGAACGGGCGGATGTGCTCGCTTAGCCCCGTCGCGATCGAGCGGAGGACGGCATCGCCTGCCGGGTGTCCGAGCTCGTCATTGAGGTCCTTGAAATGATCGACGTCCAGCATCACGAGCGTGACCGGTTCACCCGTCCTCGAGGCGCGCGAGACCTCCCGCGCGAGCGTCCCCTCGAAGGCTCGCCGGTTCGCGATGCCCGTCAGGTCGTCGGTCGCCGCCATCCGCCGAACCTCGTCGAGCAGGGTGGTGTTGCGAATGACGAGCGCCGCGTGCGAGGCGAACTGCTCGATCAGCGCCACGGTCCAGCGGTGGATCCGGTCGCGATCGCGTCCCTGCTCGACGACGAGTGCACCGACGACGTCCCCCTCGGCGGACATCGGCGTCACGACGACGTGCCGGGCATCGCCGAGAACCGAGGCGAGCATGGGGTCGGACTCCTTCGAGAGCACCCGGACGAGCTGCGACCGGCGGTCTTGCCACGCTCGCTGAACGACACGGTCCGCGGCTCCGGGATGGGCGCGAAGCCGATCTCCCTTGGGGATCGTCGCGACGACGGTCGCGAGGTCGCCCGTGCGGCGCAGAACGAGGACGCGGCGGAACCCGAGCCAGCGCGCGACCCGCTTGGCCAGCACCGTCGCCGCATCGTCGCCGTCGCCCGATCGGTCCAGCTCGCGCGTCATTTCCGCGAGCTGCTCCAGGTCGAGCGTCCTGCGGCGAAGCTCGCGTTCGTTCAAGGCCGACAGGGCGGCCGCCGCGATGGTGATGAGCCACGGCCCCGCGGCGGTGATTGTCGCCGCGGCCCCGAACGTGTCTCCGTCGCCCGGAAGCCACGCGGGAACGAGCTCCCGGACCGGAAGCATGCCGGTCGCTTGCGCATACGACGTCGCCAAGTACAAGAGCGAGTACCAGGCCGCCAACTTGACACCCGTTCGATAGGAACCGATCAGCGTCACGGCGACGAGATGCCCGAACAGCAGGAACCGGAGCGGGCTCGCGGTGCCCCCGCTGAGGTAGATGACCCAGGACAAATACACGGCGTCGAGCAGCAGCACGAACGCGATGACGGGAAGCCCACGCCCGCCAGCGAGCCGACGAAGAAGCTCGAGGAGCGTGGACGCGCCGACGAAGACGACCGAGACCCAGACGACGCGGTCGTCGGGTAGAAGAGACGGTGCCGTCAATGCCGTCGCCAGGACGACGACGGTCAGCGCAACGCGCACGAGATGAAGCGATCCCATCCGCTCGGCGAGCGAGACCAGGACGTCGCTCGCGAACGGCTCGGTCCGCGCGGCGGGGACTCGTCGCACCCTCATCGGAACTCGAGCCAGTCCTGCCCTCCGCGGACCGGGGCCTGCGCGAGCTTGGGATCCCGTCGATCGGCCCGCTGTTGCAGCGTGAACACGACGAGGAGCGCGACCAGCACCGTTGGGAAGCGCAACGCGCCAGCGATGCGGGCGATCGCGCTCCGGGCGCCCGAGTCGATGGCTGTTCGCCCCGCGGGGGGGTTCGGGACGAACGTCTGATTCGCACCCGGCTCGTCGTCGCTCGGCGGGTTCCATCGACCGATCGCGTGCGAAGGCGAGGTCCGAGGGAGCGGCCGGACATCACCCGGCGGGTCGGAATGGTCTGCGCCGGTCGTCGTACCGTTGGACGCATTCGCGTGACGCGCACCCGTGAGCGTGTCGCCGCCGTGCTTCGATTCAGATCCGGTCTTGGCGCGGCCGGTGTTCCGACCCGGCTTCGGATTCGGAGTCGGATCGTTGGCATGATTCACCGGGCTGTGGTTCGTACCGGCGCTCGGATCTCGGGGCTTCGGACTCTGGTGCTCACCCGACGGATCAGATGTCGAGCCCGTGCCGAGCTTCTGCTCCACCTCGTCCAGCACCGGCTTTGCGACATCTTCGGAGTGTGCGGGCAGCGAGTCGCCGACATCGGAGACGACGTCCTCGGCGTTTTCCGTGCCGACGGCAAGGTCCGCCGGATTCCCCGCCGTTGGGTACACATGCGCGCTCCCGGCCGGGGGCTTGACCGGCGCGTCGGTCCGCGTGGCGCAGCCGAGACCGCAACCTTCGGCGATCGCGGCTACCGGCCCGCCGACGAGGAAGAGGACGCCCGTCACCGCGACGGCGCGCAACCCTCGGCCCAGCGTCCCAGTTGGACGGGCGTCGTTACGCCTCGGTGGGTCGCCCGACCGCTCGCGCGCCGACAGATTCGACTTCATCGAACCCCCTCGGTCGAAATCTCTCCCCCCTTGGGTTTCGGAGTGCGTCGAGCGGAAACTTGACCGTCTGGCCGACCTACGACGCGAAATCACCCACGCGGTCCACGCGTCGGCCAGATCGATCGGACATGCGGTCTCGGGTGGTCGTTGAGCGATCGGTCGAAAGCCTTCGTCCGTTCGACGGTAGACGCAAGCGCAGACTGCACGCTTTCCTTATCGTGCGATGCGCCTTCCCCCCCATGACCGACGCCAAGCCGAAGGAAACGACGGCCCGGACGATCATCCCTCCGGACCGGTACGTGTTCGCATCCGACAAATGGCGGTGCGTATCGGGCTCATCGCCTCGGCGGCGTGCGTGATGCTGCTGACGGCGGGGGCTGCAGCCCACGCGGATACGTCGATCGGAACGAACACGGTCTCAACCGCGGTCGAGGCCGTCACGACGACGATCACTCCCGCGACGTCGGGGACGTCCGACCCGATAACGATCACGAGCGACGCCGTGCAGAGTGCCGTCGACGGCGTCGACGCGGTCGGCGATCAGCTCGCGCGAAACGCCACGACCACAGTCGACGACCCGGTCGGTACCCTCACCGAGGCCGTCGACGACACCGTTCGCACGGTGCGCGTCGTCGCCGACGACGCCGCAACGGAGTCGCTCGCTTCGGCTCGGCCCGGAGACGAAGAGCGTGCCGCGACGCTCCCTCAGCCGATCCGGCCACGCTTGCTGACGACCCGAGAGCGTGCCGGCGAACCGCTCGACGCGCCGCGCGGCGCGACGGCGGCGCTCTTTTCCGAGCTTTCCGCGTTGCTCAGTGCGACGGCGGGCGACACAGCATCCAACGCCCTCCCGCCCAACGGCTCGCCGGCGACACCACCGGTGACGCCGTTTCCGACGGGACACTCGGTCCCTTCGTGGCCGCTCGACCCCGCGGCCACCGGATTCATCTTCACGCTGACCGGCGTGATCCTGCTTCGCACGATAGGATCGCCGCCTCCTGGCTGGCTCCGTCACGTCTTTGCGACGACGCCCTTCCGCGGGGCGGCCGTCGCTCTCGCGGTAGAACGCCCTGGCTGATCCGGGACGGCTCGTTCGACCCCGTCCGAACCGGCGCTAGCCGATCGGATCCCACGAGAGCGAAGGAGTCGTCCCATGGAGACAGCCAACACCTCTATCGCGGTTCGAACGATCGGATGTCACCGCTGCGACGCGGAGGCCGGTGTGCGCATCGGGCGCGTGTTCCTCTGCGGTTCGTGCGCGGTCCAGGGCGTCGGCCTCGACGTGGAGTCGCCGTTCGTGCTCTGCGACGTCTGCGAGCGCGAGTCGACCCTGCGGCTCGACGAGCGGTTCTTCTGCGGGCGGTGCGCGCTCGCATTTCTTTGCCGAGACGCCGAACGGGAGCCGGACGTGACCGCGACGAGATAACCATCCGGTCGCGTTCGCACGCTGCCGTTCTACGCGCGCGAGCTTGGTGGCGGTGACGCTCGTGGAGGTCACCGCCCCGGCTCGGGCCACGCTCGTCCCTCGAGGATCATCGCGCTGCTCGTGGCCATCGCGACGCGCCGGCCTTCGGCGTCGTCGATCCGGGCGGTCGAGACGGCGATAGTCCGGCCCCGCTGTTCGACGGTCGCCCGGGTGATGAGTTCTCGTCCGTCGGGTGTCACCGGACGGAGATAGTTCAGCTTCAGATCGAGCGTCGCAAACGCCGTTCTCGGTTGGAGCATTGTCGTCACCGCCGCGTTGATGGCCGCGTCCGCGATGGCCGACACGATGCCTCCGTAGAACGTGCCGAACCCTGTACAGAACCATGGCGACGCCGGCGCCGAGACCATCACACTTCCCTCGGCGACGTTCGTGAACCGAAGGCCGAGCAGCGCACAGGCCGGGGCAACGGGAGATTCCTCCGTTTCCCACAACCGAACGAGGTCGAGCCCGCTCAGTTCGTCGTCCATCGCCTGCGGAACGAGCCGGTTCTCCAGCGGGCGGAGATACGGATCGGGCGTCTGCTCGCGGTCTGGTTCGACCGTCGGCACTTCGGCCGGCGGCTCGAGCGGCTCGAACGGCAGGGGCTGAAGGACGCATCGCGACGTGGCGTGCGCGAGCAGCGTCCCGCGCGAGTCCTCCACGCGTGATTCCGCGAGGCCCTGCCGCCGGCCGACGGCGATCGTCGTTCCCCTGGCTACGAGCCGATCGCTGACGATTCCGGCGGGCTCGAGGAAGTTCATGGACAGATCGGATGAAAGCAGCGCCGTCCGCGGTGGCAGCGTCGTGTAGACGGCCCCTGCGAGCGCCGCATCCGCGACGAACGCGAGCGTACCGCCCGCGAACACGCCGCCAGCCGCCGTCTGCCACCAGGGGCTGGCCGGCATGGACCACGTCGTCGCACCCCGCGACGCCTCCTCGACGACGAGGCCGCTCAGATGCGTCAGCGGGGGAGACGGAAGCCGCCGCTCGATGAACAACCGCAGCTGCTCGACGGGAGGTAGGGAGAACAGCCACGGTCGCTCGAGGTAAGCGAACGATCCCCGGACTGGTTCGTCGACGACGCGCATCTGACTTCGGTCTCCTTCGAAGCCACGTCGCTAGATCGGGTCCCAGGGGACGGCCGCGTACGCGTCGAGCAGCACGGCGATGCGGTCGGCGGCGTCGGGCAGAGCTTCACCGTCGATCGTCGAGACCGCGGCGATCCCGCGCGCGTTCGACAGGAAGGCGCCGTCGAAACCGCGGAGGTCCCGGAGATGGAGCGACGCGTGACGGACAGATACGCCGCGGTCGGGAAGCGCCGCCTCGAGCAACTGCATGGTGATGCCGCGCAGCAACGGCGCCTTCGGCCAGACGATGCCGTCGGCGTCGAAGAGTCCGATGTTGGCGGTCGCCGCCTCGGATACGACGTCGAGGCCATCCGTGAGGAGCGCGTCGTCGTCGCCGCCCCGCTGCGCCGCCTGCGTTTGAGCCGCCTGCTCGGTCGCAAGATGCTTGAGATGTGCCTGCGGCCGCAGGTAATCGACCGATCGAAGCCGCTGCGGCGAGCGGATGCCCCCGGGCGCTTTCACCGTGACGACGATGGCGGGTTCGGGTTGCCGCTCGACGATGTAGACGCGGACGGAGGCGTTCATCACCTCGCGCATCGCCCGCCGGATGAGATCGCGGACGAGCTCGCGCTCTAGGCCCACCCCGAACATCTCCCGGTTGGCCGCCTCGAGTCGGTGCAGATGCAGCTCGAGCCCGCGCGTGGCTCTGTCTCTGACCTGCATCGCCGTGAAGTGTCCGAACGAGGACGTCTCGGACCACGACGGCTCGTCCACGACAGCGCCGTTCACTTCGACGTGCAGACCCTCCATCACGTCGCGAATGGTACGGCGGGCCTGCTATGCCGCCACATCGCGTTCGACGATTCGGCGACGACCACGAGCCGTGTGTCGGATCGAACGTCAGGCGAGCTGACGCACCCACTCCTCAAGGCGCGGCAGGTGCTCCGCGTAGTGATCCGGACCGGCCTTGCCGATCCAGCGGTCGGCCTCCGGGGAGTGCTCGGGCAACGACCGCCAGGCGCGCAGCATGCGGTTGCGGGCGGTGATCGCCTGGGCGCGGACATCGGGGAACGGGACGTCGTGCATCGCCTCGTAAAACGTCTTGTTCATGGCGTCGATGTGGATCTCGGATGACCGGTACGTCCCGAAACGGATCCGCTCGAGCACGACCCCGGCCTCGGCGAGCCAGCTGCCGATGTGGGCGACGAGATCCTTCGCCGACCACCCCTCCGCGAAGTATCCCGGTTTTTCGACCTTGTCCGCGGGGAGCGAGTCGACGAGCCCGTGAAGCCTCGCCCACAGGCTGTCCTCCTCCGCGAGCAGCTGGTCGTCGCGTCGCGGCTCTCCTTCCGCGGACCGTTGGACTTCCGACATCCCTTGCACTCGTTCCCTCGACGTGGCCGCGACTCGTCTACTCGGTCGCGGCGCCCTTTCGGATCCGCCCCGCGAGTCCCGCCATGATCTTCTCGGCGACGGAGGGTTCGGTCGTGATGAGCTTGTGGAACGACGACCGGCTGAGCCTGAGCACCACCAGGTCGTCGTCGGCGACGACGGTCGCCGTTCGTGGGCCGCCGTCGAGCAGCGCGAGCTCCCCGAAGAAGTCGCTGGCGCGCAGCCGCGTCCGCGGCCGGCCGGTCGGCAGCTTGCCGGAGTAGACCGACGCCGTCCCGTTCACGATGACGTAGAACGAGTTCCCCGGCTGGCCCACCTCCACGACCACCCGGCCCTTGCGATAGTGGACCTCCTGCGCCATGGCCGCGAGCTTTCGCAAGTGCCGTCGCGAGAGCCCCGCGAACAGGGGAACCCCAGCGAGCAGTTCCGTCGGCACGCGGAGCGTCCGGCGCCCGCGGCCGTCGCCCAGCGCCTTCACGGCGCCCGCGATCACCGATCCTGCGGAAACCGAGGACGTGCTCATCCGTGCATCCCTTTCGTCGGTGCGCCGATCCTCGCTCGTCGGGCCGCGTCCGCGCAACCCGCTCCGGACGATGCGACGTCAGCGGGCGTCGGCCGCTCCGGCGGCGCCACCGGGAGCCCGCGGAGCGAGCCCCTGAAACATGAGATCGACCATCGTCCGCCCGACGGCGCTCGAGACCGTCCCACCGGTCACGAGCTTGCGCGCGAGCAGGGGACTGAGGATCGCATCGACGGCGACATCGACGTCGACGTTGGGATCTATCTCGCCGCTGCCGATTCCCTCTCGCAGGAGCGCCGCGAGGCGCGCGCGCCGCCTGGCGACGAACGTCGAGCGAACGGCGTCCCGCAGCTCGGGGCTTCGGTGGATCTCACCAACGACCTGCCCGAGCAGCGTCGATCCGTCAGTGTGCGCGTGCGAGGCTCGTGCCCACAGCCGCTCGACGAACTCGCTAAGACGCTCTCGAACGGTTCCCTCCGTCAGGACGTCCGCCTCATCCGACAGACGCGCCAGGGCGTCGACGATGATCTCTTCCTTCGAACGCCAGCGGCGGTAGATCGTGGGCTTTCCGACGCCTGCGCGGTGCGCGATGGACTCGATCGACGTTCGGTCGTATCCCTCCTCGGCCACGAGCTCTACCGCGGCGTCGAGGATGGCCCGATCCAGGTCCGGGTTCCTCGGGCGACCGCCCGGGCGTTCGGGCGCCTCCGCCGTCGGGCTCTCGTTCACCGGTCGATCGCCTCCGCCGCCGTGATTCCCTCGCGCACGGGCTGGGGTTGCGGCGCCTCGCCGTCGTGTGCTTCACCATGCTGGGCATCCAGTTCAGCGATGCGCCGCCGCTCGGCGGCGTCGGGCTCCGCCCGGTTCGGCAGCCAGATCAGCGAGACCAGCGCGCCGGCGAGCGCAACGAGCGACCCGAGGACCAGGGCGCGGCTCATTGCGTCGATGAACGAGTCCGTGGCAACTCCGGCGAGTGCCCGCCCCGCCGATCCGCCGATGCTTCGCGCTACGCCGAGGGCGGCGCCAACCGAACTCTCGACGTCGGCGGCGAGCTGGGCCGGAATCCGCGTCAGCGCCTCCGTGAGGCCGGAGGAATATGCCGCGGTGAAGACGCTTCCGAGGACCGCGACGCCGAGCGCGCCGCCGATCTGCCGCGTCGTGTCGTTCATCGCCGAGCCGACGCCCGCCTTGTCCTTCGGAAGCGACCCCATGACGGACTCGGTCGCCGGCGTCATGGCAAGCGACATGCCCGTCGCGAGGATGATCATCGACTCGAGGACGTGACCGTAGCCCGACGAGCCGGTCAGCCGCGACATCAGGAAGAGGCCGACCGCGACGGCGGCCATCCCGGTGCAAACGAGAACCTTGTTCCCCAGACGGTGGACGAGCAGGCCCGTGATCGGTGCGACGATCACGATCACGAGGGCGATCGGCGCTGTCCGGAGTCCGGCCTGGAGCGGTGTGTAGCCCAGGATGAACTGGAGGTACTGCGTGAGGAAGAACAGGGACCCGAACAGCGCGAAGAACACGAGCGTGATCGAGACGTTGGCGGCCGTGAAGCGCGGATTCTCGAAGAAGCGAACGTTCAGCATCGGGTGGTCGGTCCTCAGCTCCCACCACACGAACGATCCCAGCAGAACCGTCGCGACGGCGAACTCCAGCATGATCACCGGGTCCGTCCACCCGTGGTTAGGCGCCTCGATGATCGCGTAGACGAGCGTCACGAGGCCGCTGATCGACAGCACGACTCCGAGCGGGTCGACCCTCGGCGCCGCCGGGTCCTTCGAGTTCGGCACGATGAGGCGGCCCGCGACGAAGGCGAAAATCACGATCGGCACGTTCACCAGGAACACCGAGCCCCACCAGAAGTGGTTGAGCAGCAGGCCGCCGACGACCGGCCCCAGACCGATGCCGAGGCCCGACACTCCGGCCCAGATGCCGATCGCGCGTCCACGCTCGCTCGGCGGGAAAACGTTCGTGAGGATCGACAGCGTCGACGGCATGATGAACGCGCCGCCGACGCCCATGAGGGCGCGGGTGCCGATCAGCATGTTGGCCGACGTCGCGAACGCCGAGGCGACCGACCCTGCGCCGAAGATCAAGAGCCCGAGCCCAAGCGCGGATCGCCGGCCGAACCGATCGGAGAGGCTTCCAGCCGTAAGGAGGAGCCCGGCGAAGACCAGGACGTAGGCGTCGACGATCCATTGGAGCTGGCTATCGGTGGCGTTCAGGTCGCGCACGAGCGTGGGCAGCGCGACGTTCAGAATCGTGTTGTCCAGTCCGATGACGAGCAGGCTCAGGCACAGGACGCCGAGGATCCACCAGCGTCGTTCGTAGCCCTCGGAGTGCTCGATCGTCTGGTCCATGACGCCCTCCATCCGTGTCGCGGAAACGTTACGGAACCGTTCCGTATTCATGGACGCTACCGCTCGGTCTCCGGTATGTCACCCCGTATGAGGGGAACCGATCGTGGGTAAGCGGCGCGTGACGGCGTCAGCCCGGCCGGACTACATCGCCTCCGGCCGCGAAGGTCCGTACTCGTCGGTGAAGTCCCACGCGCGCAGGCGACCCGGCTCGACACGGATCAGGACGTCGTCGGGATCCCCATACCGCACGGCGCCGTCCTCCCCGATGTACCGGGTGGCGATGCGCTTCATCGTCGGGACGTCCGCGTCGTCGATGAGTCGGGCGTCGGTTCGAATCTCGATGCCGCGGTAGGGAGGCGTCTGCTCGCAGACCACGATCGAGACGCGAGGCTCGCGCCGGATGTGCCGAACCTTCACGTCGTCCGCGCCGGTGAAGAGGGTGAAGCCACCGTCGCGCCACTCATGCCAGACCGGGGAGAGCAGCAGCTCGCCGCGCGCGTTCCTCGTCGCGAGCACCGCCAGCAGGGGCCGCTCGAGAAGATCTCCGAGATCCTCGGGCCGAATGCCAGTCCTCATCCGATCCTCCCATCGTCGTCGATGCCTTCGCCGCCGAGCATGGAGAACGCCCTCGAGACGATCGCGAGGCGGTCGAACGCCTTGGGCATGTTGGAACGCTGGTGGCCCGCGACGATCGTGACGTCTCGGTCAGGGCACGTGTACGCCGTCGTTCCCCAGTACCCGCCGTGGCCCCACCACGTCCTCCCGCCGATCGCCCGGCGGAGCAGAAACATGCCGGCGCTCGCCGGGTCCTCCTCCCAGGCGGCGTCGGCGGCCGACGGGAGGCCGACCAGCGTCGTCGTCATCGTCTCGAGGGACGATCGCTCGCGGAACACCTCTCCGCGCAGGAGTCCCCGGAAGAAGCGCGCGAGATCGCGGCAGGTCGACATCAGCCCGCCGCCTCCGTATAGGTCCACCGATGCGTCCATATCGGCTACGTCGAACCCGTCCTCATACTGATGGGAGAGCGGAGGAAGATCCGGCGGCTCCGGCTCGATCGTCTCCTGCCACGTATGGACGATGCCTAGGCGCTCGTAGCCGACGAGCTCCCGGATGGCCTCGCCCATCGTCGCGCCAGTCGTGCGTTCGAGGATCTCGCCGACGAGGCACGCGCCGGTGTCGGAGTACGCGAACACGGTCCCGGGTGCGCCATACGGATGGCCGTGCCTCATCGCGAACTCGATCTGCTCCAGGCGAGTCCAGCGTCGTGTCGGATCGCGATGGACTTCTCGCTGAAACCCCGGGCCGACGGGGGCGTCGTACGCGTCCGCGGCGAAATCGTAGATCCCGCTCGTGTGCGTCAGGAGATGCCACAGCGTGATCGATCCCGTTTCGTAGCCGCCCGAGTGAAGGAGGTCGTCGTACTCCCCGGCGAGCAATACGTCGGCGGTGTCGTCCAGGCGGAGCCGTCCCTCCTCGACGAGCCGGAGCGCAGCGGCGGCCACGAACGGCTTCGTCACGCTCGCGATGCGAAAGCGTGAGCCCGATCGGAGCGGCTCGCTCGTGGACAGGTCGGCGACGCCCGCCGCGACCTCGACGTCGATGCCGAGATCCGGCGCGAGGACGTGCAGCAGCTGACCGGGCATCGTCGGCCACGCTACGACGTCTGCCTCGACGAGCCGCTGCAGCGACGCTACGAGGCCCACGATCGCAGATCCTACGTGCCCGGCCGCCGGTGGGTCTCTGGGGAACGACGAAACAATCGGGAACCGTGTTAACCCGATCGTTGATCCTTGCTCCTGTATGGCGAGGGTGGAGCGACCGCCGGCGGGCGTCGAGCGCCGTGACCAACTCGAGCGCCTGTATCGACAGGAGGGCGCCA
>JBKOWM010000026.1:0-24827 GCA_046724395.1 Actinomycetota bacterium | reverse complement strand
GACGATGGCCGTCGCCTGGCGAACCCCCTCGGACTCGGCGTCGTCGCCGGCCGCCTCGAGCGCCGCGACGATCGGCGCGGGGACGGATACGCCGGGCAAGTGCTCGTCGAGGTACCGAGCCTGCCTGGCGCTGCGCAGCGGCGCGACGCCGACGAATACGGCCGCCCGGTCGAAGATGCCGCGCGCCCGGACGGCCTCGGCCCACGCCTGCATCGCGTCGACATCGAACACGATCTGGGTCTGCACGAATCGGGCGCCCGCATCGAGCTTGGCCTCGAGCCTGCCCGGGTCGTACGGGGCGGCAAGCGGCGAGTCGGCGACGCCGACGTAGTACCGAGGCGCCGGTTCGATCTGCGACCCCGACCGCAGCGCCTGCTCGGTTCGAAGCCCCGCGGCGAGCCGGACGAGGTGAACGACGTCGAGATCGCGAACTTCGGCGGCGGCGGGATCGTCGCCGACCCAGGCGGGGTCGCCAGACAGGCACAGGACGCTGCGCGCGCCGAGCGCCCACCCGCCGAGGAGGTCCGAAGCGAGCGCGAGCCGGTTCCGATCTCTCGTGGTCAGTTGCAGGATCGGCTCGATCCCCGTCTCGGCGAGCGCGGCCACGCCCGCAAGCGGCGACATGTGCGCGGACGCGGTCGGGTTGTCGGTCACGTTCGCCGCGTCCGCGTACCCGACGAGCTCGCGAGCCTGGCGAATGAGCGGTTCGAGATCCGCCGACCGAGGCGGAACGACCTCGGCGGTGACGACGAACCCGCCGCGTTGCGCGAGGCGTTCCAGGCGCCCGGTGACGGCCTTCACCGCCGCCCGCTGTCGGCGAGCGCCTCGGCCGCGGTGACGGTGTTGAGCAGGAGCATGGCCGTCGTCATCGGGCCGACGCCGCCGGGGACCGGGGTGATCATCCCGGCGACCTCTTTGACCTCCTCGAACCGCACATCGCCGGTCAGGCCGGTCGGCGTTCGGTGGACGCCGCAGTCCACGACGACGGCACCGGGCTTGACCATGTCGGCGGTGACGAGACCCGCAACGCCCGCCGCGGCGATCAGGATGTCGGCCTGTCGCGTGTGCGACGCGAGATCCCGCGTGCGAATGTGGCAGATGGTGACGGTCGCATTGCCGCGAATGGAATCTTGAGCGAGCAGGATCGACAACGGCGCGCCGACGAGCTCGCCGTAGCCGACGACGACCACCTCCGCCCCGTCGAGACGGACGTCGGATCGCAGCAGCAGCTCGACGATCCCGTACGGCGTCGCGGGCGGGAACGCGGTCGGGTCCCCGCGCACCATCAGGCCGACGTTCAACGGGTGCAGGCCGTCGACGTCCTTGCCGGGATCGATCGTGGTCTGGACGGCCAGCTCGGAGATGTGCTTCGGAACGGGGAGCTGCACGATGATCCCGTGGATTTCCGGATCCCGGTTCAGCCTGCGCAGCGTCGCGAGGAGCTCCCCCTCCGTCACGTACGCGGGCAGATCGATCTGCTCGGAGCGCATCCCGACGTCCGCGCACGCCTTGTGCTTGGCGCCGAGGTAGATCCGCGAGGCCTCGTCGTCGCCGACGAGGATCGCCGCCAGACCCGGAGTGATTCCCCGCTCGGCAAGAGCCTTCACGCGCTCCGCGATCTCGCGCCGGATTTCGGACGCGACGGCCCTGCCGTCGAGGATCGTGGCGGTCACGAGCATGAATCCTACCTGTGGCCTACCTGTGGCCTACCTGCGGTAACGAGCCGCCCGCTCAGTGGCGGAAGTGCCGACGGCCCGTGACGAGGACGGCCATGTCGCGCGCTCGCGCCACCTCCAGGACCTCCTCGTCGCGAACGCTGCCGCCGGGGTGGACGATCGCCGTGACGCCGGCGTCGGCGGCGACATCCACGGCGTCGCGGAAGGGGAAGAACGCGTCGCTCGCCATCGCCGCCCCTGCGGCACGCCCCGCCGCCTTGCGCACGGCAAGGAACGCCGCATCGACCCTCGACATCTGGCCGGCGCCGATCCCGACGGTCGCCAGATCCTTGGCGAGAACGATCGCGTTGGACCGAACGTGAGCGGCGACCGTCCACGCGAACGCCAGATCGCGGCGCTCGCGGGCATCCGGCTCCCGGCTCGAGACGACTCGCCAGGTCGCCGGATCCTCGTCCACGGCGTCCGCCTCCTGCACGAGGGCGCCGCCGCGGATCGATCGGATCTCGCGGCCGCCCCTCGACCTCAGCGGCGCTCGAACGACGCGGACGTTCTTCCGCTCCGCGAGGGCATCGAGCGCGTCCGGCGCGAACGACGGCGCGATCACGACCTCGGTGAAGATCCCGCGCATCGCGGCGACGGCATCGGCGTCGACCTCCGCGTTGAGCGCAACCACGCCGCCGAAGGCCGAGACCTCGTCGCTCGCGAACGCGCTGCGGTACGCATCGGCCAGCGACGAGCCGACGGCGGCCCCCGAGGGGTTGTTGTGCTTCACGACGACGACGGCCGGCGCGGCGAGCTCTGCCGCGAGGGCGGAAGCCGCCTCGGCGTCGAGCCAGTTGTTGAAGGACATCTGCTTGCCCTGGAGGATCTCGGCGCCGCCGAGAACGCCGTCGCCGCCCGCCTCCTCGAACAGCCCCGCGAGCTGGTGCGGGTTCTCGCCGTACCGCAGCTCCCCGGCACGCCGAAAGCAAACGCCGATGAATGCCGGAAGCGCCCCGTCCTCGCCGGCGGCGTGCCGCGCGTACCAGTTCGCCACGGAGGCGTCGTAGGAGGCCGTGTGCGCGAACGCCTCCGCTGCGAGCCCGAACCGCGTCGACCGCGTGAGGCCGCCCTCCAGACGGATCTCGTCGAGGATCGTCTCGTACCGTGCGGGATCGACGACGACGCCGAGGCTCTCGAAGTTCTTCGCGGCCGCCCGGATCATGGCCGGACCGCCGATGTCGATCTGTTCGATCACCTCGTCGAAGCCGGCGCCGCTTGCGGCGGTCTCGCGGAACGGGTACAGGTTGACGACAACGAGGTCGAAGGGGTCGATCCCGCGCTCACGGAGCTCGTGGGCATGCTCCGCCGAACGCCGATCGGCCAGCAGCGCAGCGTGGATGCTCGGATGCAGGGTCTTGACTCGACCCCCGAGCATCTCCGGGAACCCGGTCACCTCCTCGACGGGAGTCACGGCGACGCCGGCGTCGCGCAACACCGCCGCCGTGCCGCCGGAGGAAACCAGGTCCACGCCGAGGCCGCGAAGCGCCACGGCCAGATCGACGACGTCCGTCTTGTCGTAGACGGCCACGAGCGCGCGCCCGACGCGCGTCGTGCTCACGCCGGCCCGTCCAGGACGTGTACGCGGCGACCCTCGACCTTCAGCCGCCCCTCCACGAGCGCGCGCAGCGCCGCTGGCAGAAGGCGGTGCTCGACCTCGTGGATCCTCGGCTCCAGCGTGTCCCACGTGTCATCGTCGCGCACGACGACGGCCTCCTGGAACACGATCGGGCCGTGGTCGACCTCCTCGTCGACGAGATGGACGGTGACGCCGGTGATCTTCACCGCGTACGCGAGGGCGTCCGCGACCGCGTGCGGCCCGGCGAACGAGGGCAGCAGCGCGGGATGGACATTGAGAACCCGCCCCTCGAACGCTCGAACGAACGCCGGCCCGACGATCCGCATGAACCCGGCGAGAGCGACGAACCCGATATCTCGTTCCCGCAGGAGGTTCGCGAGCGCGTCGTCGAATGCCTTCGGCTCGTCGGACACCGCTCGAAGGATGATCGTCGCTACGCCCGCGGTTCGAGCGCGCTCGAGCGCATAGGCCTCGGCGCGGTCGGACAGCACCAGCGAGATCCACGGGCGGGTCACCGGGTCGTCGAGAAGAGCCTGCAGGTTCGTGCCGGCGCCGGATGCGAGGACGGCGACGCGAGCGTCCACCGACGCACGCTATCAAAGACGTGTGACCCGACCGACCGGCGCTACGCTTCTGTGGTGGCCATCGACGAGCGCACGGATGTGACATCGGAGCGCTGCTCGATGCACCCCGGCACGCAGGCGGTCGCCCTGTGCGAGGGATGCGGCCGGCCCCTCTGTCTGTGGTGCGCGGTCCCCGTCCGAGGCATCGCCTATGGCGCGGAGTGCCTTTCCCTTGTTCTCGGCGACGAGCCCGCCGCGGAACCCGAGGCGCCTCCCCGCCGAGCGCCGATCCTCGTCGTCGGCGGGTTCACCGTGGCCGCCGTCGCGACGGTGCTGCCGTGGACGACGTTCGGCGAGGGGGCGAGCGCGTTCGGGGCGTGGAGTCTGTCGCCGGGGTGGGCGCTGCTCGCGGCCGTCGCCGCCGTCGCCGGGCTCGCCGCGGCCGGCCTCCGGGCACGCCGTCTCGTCCTTGCCGACCGATCGTGGGACGTCGCCCTCGTCGCGCTCGGAATCCTCATCGTCCTCGGCTCGGTTCTTGCGTGGTTCCGTCCGCCGTTCCCGTCTCGGCCGTCGGTCGTCCCATGGGTCGCCGCCGCGGCGGGCGCCTTCGCCGCCGGATCGGCGGTTCGGTGCCTGAACGAGGACACCCGCGTGGTTCCCTGACCGGGCGGAGCCTGGATATCAATCCGCGTGCCGCAGGGACACGTCGGGCGGCGGGATGAATGCCGCAACCGCCCACACGAGGGGCCACAGCCGCTCCCTGGCCGCGACGGAGCGCTCGACGAGGATCGCGGCCGGCTCGACGATCTCGAAGTACAGCTGATACACGATCGCCTCGGCGGCGCGTCGCGCCAGGTCCTCGTCCGCGACGACCTCTTCGACCGCCGCCGTGCCGGAATCGGTCCGGGGCGCCGGCTCGATCTGGATCTCGGCAGCGCCGGGGCTCGCCCCGTTGCCGGACAGTCTGCCGTCCGCAGATGCGGCCTTGTCGGCCGCGCGCTTGACGGACTCTTGGAACTCCTCGTACCGCTTTCGCTCCTCCTCGTTCAGCAGATGAAGGATCGAGTCGGTGACGCCGGGCATGACGGTCCAGTCAGCATGAGCGCCGAGCTCGGCAAGCCCTTGCAGCACGACCGTGGCGAGCTCCGCCCTTCCGATGGGCGCCGACCGAGAGAAGCGGTCGAGACCATCCACGCGGCGGGACGCGGCGTTGACCAACGCATCGGCCCTCTCGACTTCAAGCATCCGTTTTTCCCCCTTTGCTCGCGTTTAGCGAAGCCGCGGTTGGCACCGATATTGAATCGGGGGCCGACGCGCGGACCTTTACTCGGAGGCGCGACGGGCCCGCCGCCCGAGCGGAGGTCGGGAGACCGCCGGCGACTGCGCTTTGCGCTTCCCGAATAGACCCGAATAGAAAGGACCCGTCATCGACACGCACACCGTGATCGCGGACCGGTACCGCCTCGGCGACGTGCTGGGGCGCAGCCTGATGTCCGAGGTGCGCCGCGGGCAGGACATGCGTCTGCGACGGCCGGTCGCCATCAAACTCCTCCGCGACAACGGCGATCCGCGCTCGGTCGCGCGATTCGAGCGGGAGGCCCAGATCCTGGCTCGGCTGCACCATCCGAACATCGTCGTCGTCTTCGACACCGGTGTGGACGCTCAGGAGCGCTTCATCGTGATGGAGCTGATCGAGGGACCGACGCTGCGCCAGGTGCTCGACGAAGGCGGTCGAGTCGGAATCGAGCGCGCAAGCGAGATCGCCGGCGCCCTGGCCTCAGCGCTCGCATTCGCCCACGCTCACGACATCGTCCACCGTGACGTGAAGCCATCGAACGTGCTTCTCCCCTCCGGCGGCGGAGTGAAGCTCGTGGACGTCGGTATCGCGCGGCTCCTTTCTGCCGAGGCGCTCACGCTGACGATGAACGCGCTCGGGACGGCGCGGTACATGTCGCCGGAACAGGCACGCGGCGAGCCCCTCGACGGTCGGTCGGACGTCTACTCGTTGGGCTGCGTGCTGTTCGAGATGCTCGCCGGTCGGACGCCGTTCGACGGGACCCCGGTGGCGCTCTCCTACGCGCACACACAGACGCCGGCGCCTCGCCTTCGCTCCGTCGACCCGGCCGTTCCGCCAGCGCTGGACGACCTCGTCTCGGCGATGCTCGAGAAGGATCCCGCCGACCGCCCGCAGACCGGAGACGACGTGAGGCGGGCACTGGCGAGCATCGCGCAGACGGCGGCCGCCGAGACGACGAAGACCTCGATCCTCGAGTCGACGCAGATCGGGGCGGCGGAGACGGTGGAGACGCCCGCAGTTCAAACGGTGCCGCCGGGTGAAGCAGTGCGATTCCCGCCTGCGCCGCCCGCTCGACCGCCGACGGCCGAGCGCGGGAGCGAAGGGGCGAAGGCTTGGCCGGCCGTCATCGGCGCGGTCGCGGGTGTCGTCGCCGTGATCGTCCTCATCGCGCTTCTCACGGCCGACAGCCACGCCGGCCGAACGACCGCTTCCGCTCGATCGCAACATCCCAGCGCGTCGCCGGCGGCGACGCAGGCTTCGCCCCTCGAGACCGCTTCGCCGACGATCGGGCACGCAACGCCCGAGGCCGCCGCCAGCGCCCTGCTGGCTGCTGTCGACGCCGGGATGGAGACGGGAGAGATCACCGACCACTTCGGCAACGACATTCGTCACGGCATCGACGAAGTCCTCCGCGAGATGGACAAGGAGGAGGACGTGGACAAGGCCCTCGAGAAGGTCGACGAGATCCAGAGCAAGTTGAGCGAGGCGATCGAAAAGGGAGAGATCACATCCTCGCGCGCCTCGACGATCGACTCAGCGCTGGTGGAGCTCGCCGCGGCCCTCGAGGCCGAGGCGGACTGACCGGGCGTCGACGCCTACGCCGTCCGTCCCGTGTCATGGCCGATCGGACGATTGACGCGCTCTCGCGTCGACCGCACCCTGAGCACGGAAGCGTACGAGGAGGCTCAGGTGAGGCGGGGATTGCTGGCGTTCGTGTTCACATTCGTCCTCGGCGTGTCGGGCATCGCGACGGCGACCGTGTTCGCCGCCGGCGGATCCCCGTCGGACGGCGCTCCCGGCCATGAGGTCGGCGACACCGCCGAAAAGGACGGGGGCGTCCACGGCGGCCCGATCGACCGCTTCCACAAAGGGGGCAGCTGCGATCTGACCGGCGTCTCGTCCCTGCCGGGCAACTGGACGCACGGCGATTACGTGAGCGCGGTCGCTGCGGAGGGCACGCCGGACCAGATCCGGGAGGCCGCGTGGAGCGACTGTGGCAAGCCGATGGTCGCCGTCGGCCACGGCGGGCCGCCGGAGCACGCGCTCGAGAACATGGCCGCCGGGAAGGCACACGCGGGCGGCAAGTCGGACGACGGAACACCGGGCGCTTCAGACGATGAGCCCGACGACGGCTCCGTCACGGCCGGCAGCTAGCCGACCGAGCCTCAGGCCGAGCCAGCACGCCGGCGCGCTGCAGAGCGGTCCGGACTCTCCCGTGCGCGCCGGAGAACGTCAATTCGTGCGAGTGATTCGCCGCCATCGACGTGAGGGCCGTGAGCGCACCCGTGGCAACGGGGCTGATCTTGAAGACGAGCGACAGGTCAAGGTCCACCGCCGAACAGAGCATGTTGCCGACGTACTCTTCGACGATCGCAACGAGCTCGTTCACGTCGCGCGGGGACCACAGATCGCCGAGCAGCCGTAAGCGACCGACGCCGTCGGTCAGATCGTGTTCGATGATCATCATCGTTCTATCGGCCGAACGGGGGTCACGCTTGAGCGGGACACGCGACGTCCGCGCCTGGGATCAAACTACGAACGGCATCGCAGTTCGTTGACTCGGCTGACCCCCGGGCATTCAATACGCGGGGCGTCGCCACCGACGCTCCCGAAAGGAGCTCGCGATGGCAGAGGGTTCGGGCATCGACATGTCCAAGGTCTCGACCGGCGAGAAGATCGTCCTCGGCGGGGCGGGCTTGTTCGTGATCTGGACACTCCTCCCCGTGTGGTACAAGTCCGACCTCGGAAGCCTCGGCGGCTTCCGCAGCTCCGTTATCCTCGCGTGGCTCCTCGCGGTGATCGCGATCGTCGAGATCGTTCTCCGCAGCATGATGGGGATGAAGATCGACCTCCCCGTCAGACCCGGACTGCTGCACCTCGGGATCGCCGGGCTCGCGGTCCTCTTCACGTTGATCGGAGTCTTCTCCCGGCCATCCGGTTACGGCATCTCATGGGGCGCCGTGGTCGCGATCCTCGTCACGCTCGCGTGGGCGTACGGCGCGTACATCATGTACAGCGAGCCCGAGACAGCTCGGATGTCGCCGCCCGCCGACGGTCAGGGGAACTACACGAGCTGACGCCAAGCTTCCGCTATTCCCCGATCGCGCCCCTCCGGGCGATGTAACGCGACACCGCCCCACCGAGGGATGCACCCGCGAGACCCCAAGCGATGGCCAACAGCGTTCCGCGTACAACCTCCGGACCCATCTCGACCGTGACCGCCGACGCGCCGAGGAGCGAGCCCGTCGCTTGCAGCTCGATCCTTGCCAAGCCGATCCCCGCCGCGAGCAGACCCGCGAACACGAGGCCGGACGCCGCGCCGGCGAGCGCCGCGGTTCGCATCGAACCCGTTCCTCTGGCGCCGCGGACGCCGCCGGCGACCGTGGCCGCGATCGGCACGAGCAGGAAAGCCAAGTAGCCGCGCGGCGGCGGTCGGAACGCGGGCGAGACGCTCAGGGGCGTCGAGCCGTCGCGGAGGGCGACCGATAGATCCGTCGGCACGCGCCAGTAACACAGGAACGGCGTGCGCCGGCCGTCGACGGCGATCTCGTCGCATGCCCCCATGGCCGGGACGAGCACCCACATCGCCTGGTTCGGCAGAAGAAGCGCGGCGTGAGCGCCGGCGACGATGCGCCCCCGCGCGCTGTCGGGCGCGCGGATCGCGGCGACGTACGCATCGAGGATCGCCGGCTGCACACTCGCAAGGACGAGCACGCCGGCGGCCGACAAGACCACCGCGAGCGCGAACGCTCGCACGCCGCCCGCGACCACATCGGATACGAGCCGATCGCCGGACGCGCCGGAGGCCCTCTCCCGGCGCGCGGAGAGCGCACCGATCGAGCCGGCAGCGGAGGCGATCGCGAACGGCACGACCAGCGCCGACCATGCCGTCACCCGGATCTCGAGCGAGGCAGCGTCGGCGATGGCGCCGGGCGATGCAACGTCGGAGTCGGCGATGAAGGCGAGCACGAACGGCACGATCGCGTACCCGGTCGCGAGCGCGGGCACCGTCGCCGTGGCGGAGCCCTGCGTCGCGGTCGCGATGCGGCGTCCCGACCCCCACAGGAGCACGACGGCGACTGCGAGAACCAGCAGCAGCCCGATCCCGACGACGATGGACAACGCGGTGTCCTGGCCGACCAACTGCGCGCGCGCCTCGACCCCGACGTGATGAAAAAGCTCAACGTAGAGGGCGCCGACGCGCAGGTACGGGACGTACGAGCCCTTCGCGCCCTGTGCGAGGAACAGCGTGAGCGCGATGACCTGACCCGCGGCCGCCACGAACAATCCGATGCCGACGCCGAGGACGAGCGCGTGGCTCGCCGTCCGCCATGGACGACGCCGCGGTGGGGCGTCCGGTTCCGGCGAGCTCGAGGCGCGAGCGCGAACGCGCGACCCCGGGGCGGGCGTCATCCGAGCGCGGCCTGAACGAGGTCCGCGACCTCCGTCGGCGAACGGCCGACGCGCACGCCGGACGCCTCGAGCGCCTCGGCCTTGGCCTGCGCGGTGCCGCTCGACCCAGTGACGATCGCGCCGGCGTGGCCCATCCGCTTGCCGGGCGGCGCCGTGAAGCCGGCGATGTACCCGACGACCGGCTTGGTCACGCGCTCGGCGATGAACGCCGCCGCGCGTTCCTCGTCGTCGCCGCCGATCTCGCCGATCATCACGACCAGGTCGGTCTCGGGGTCGCCTTCGAACCGCCCGAGCGCCTCGATGAAGCCGATCCCGTGGACGGGGTCGCCGCCCATCCCGATGCACGTCGACTGCCCGATCCCTCGCTGCGTGAGCTCGTGGACGATCTGATAGGTGAGCGTGCCCGAGCGGGACACGAGGCCGACGCGACCGGGCATGCAGATCTCGCCCGGGATGATTCCGACGTTCGACCGGCCCGGCGAGATGGCGCCGGGACAGTTCGGGCCGATCACCGCGGTCGGCGAGCGGCGAACGTACGACGCCACGCGCGCCATTTCGCGTACCGCGATGCCCTCCGTGATACAGACGATCACCTCGAGGTTCGCGTCGATCCCCTCGTAGACGGCCTCGACGGCGACGCGTGGCGGGACGAAGATCAGCGACGTGTTCGCGCCGGTCGCCTCCACGGCGTCGGCGATGGTGTTGAAGACCGGGATGCCCTCCACGTCCTGCCCCGCCTTGCCCGGCGTGACGCCGGCGACCACCTGTGTGCCGTACGCCCGGTTTCGCAGCGCGTGAAAGGTTCCCTCGCGACCGGTGATGCCGCTCACGACGACCTTCGTCGAGTCGTCGACGAGGACGCTCATCCCGCCGCTCTCGCGTGCGCGAGCTCGGCCGCCTTGGCGGCCGCCTCGAGCATCGTCGGCGCGGACACGATCGCTGGGTGATCGGCCTCCTCGAGGATTCGCCGGCCCTCCTCGGCGTTGGTCCCATCCAGCCGCACGATGATCGGCACGCGTGGCTCGATCCGCTTCAGCGCGTCGAGGATCCCTTCGGCGACGACGTCGCAACGCGTGATCCCACCGAAGATGTTCACGAGCACCGAGCGGACCGACGGGTCGGACAGGATGACCTCGAGCGACGTGGCCATGGACTCCGCGCTCGCGCCCCCGCCGATATCGAGGAAGTTCGCCGCCGACGCGCCCGCCTGCTTGACGACGTCGAGCGTCGACATGACGAGTCCGGCGCCGTTGCCGATGACGCCCACGTCGCCGTCGAGCTTGACGTACTGGAGCCCGGCGTCCTTTGCACGCGCCTCCACCGGGTCGATGGGAAACGCCGAACGAAGCGCCTCGGTCTCGGGGTGGCGCCAAAGCGCGTTGTCGTCGATCGTGACCTTCGCGTCGAGCGCCATCACCCGTCCGTCGGCGAGCAGAACCAGTGGGTTCACCTCCACGAGGGTCGCGTCCTCCTGGATGAGGACCTCGTACAACCCCGAAAGGACGTGGTCGGCGCCGTCGCGTGCTTCGACGGGAAGGGCGCCCGTCAGCCGCCGACGGTGATACGCGCGAAGACCGATCGCGGGGTCGATGTGCACTCGCCGAAGCGCCTCCGCACGCGTCCGCGCCAGCTCCTCGATGTCGACGCCACCTTCCGCCGTGACCATCGCCAGATCCGTGCCGACGGCGCGATCCAGGAGGATGGCGGCGTAGAACTCGCGCTCGATCGGCAGCTTCTCCTCGACGAGAACCCGATCCACGCGCTGGTCCTTGAACGTCGTGGACAGCATGCGGACGGCCTCACGCTCGGCGTCCTCTGGCGAATCGACGAGGGCGACGCCACCGCCCTTGCCGCGTCCTCCGGCCTGGACCTGGACCTTCACCACGCCGGCTCCGCCGAGCTCGGCGCACGCCGTCCGGGCCCGTTCGGGCGTCTCGGCGACGATCCCGCGCGGAACCGGGATGCCGTGTCGGGAGAAGAGGGCCTTGCCCTGGTGCTCGAACAGGTCCATCTACGAGGCCTGCCTGGCGGCCAGCCGATCGTTCAGCCATCCGACGATCTCGCCGGTCCTCGCGCCCGGCGTGAAGACTTTCTCGACGCCGATCTCGGCGAGCTTCGGGATGTCGTCACGCGGGATGATTCCGCCGGCGAACACGAGCACGTCGTCCGCGCCTGCCTCTCGCAACAACTTCACGACCTTCGGGAACAGCGTCATGTGCGCACCCGAGTGACACGACAGGCCGACGGCGTCGGCGTCCTCCTGGATCGCGGCCTCGACGATCTGCTCTGGCGTCTGACGCAGCCCCGTGTAGACGACCTCGAACCCCGCGTCGCGAAGCGCCCTGGCGACGACCTTGACGCCTCGGTCGTGCCCGTCCAGACCCGGTTTGGCCACCACGATGCGGTATTTGGCCTGCGCCATAGCGGCGTCAGTGTATCGACGGCCGTGCGAAACACGGCCTGGCATACTCGATGCTGTGGCTTGGAAGCGGATCCGATTCCGTCCGCCCGGACTGAAGCCGACCACCAAGGTCGGGACGCTCGGGCCGTACCGCGGGCGCCTCGGGCTGCCCTGGGTCATCGCGCCGCTCGTCGCCGGCGCAATCATCATCGTCGCCGGCTACTTAGCGCTGTTGCGCTGACCCATCATGGCCCTCGCTATCGTCGAGAGCCCACCGCAGTGGAGGTGAGAGCCATTCGTTGGGACCAGTTCGAACAGGCATGCCCCGAGATCGCGAATCTGGCGCGGGAACGGTTCGCGAAGGACGAGGTCGTGATGGTCGGAACCGTCCGGCCCGACGGGAGCCCGCGGATCAGCCCCAACGAGTGCGACTTCGCTGCCGGCCGCCTGTTCGTCTCGATGATGTGGAGGTCGCGCAAGGCGCTCGACCTTCTGCGTGATCCCCGGGTGGCCGTACACAGCGTCCCGAGCGACCGGATGAACCCGGGCGGGGACATCAAGCTCTACGGCCGCGTCGTCGACGAGCGGGAGCCCGCGGTTCGAGAGGCCTTCCGCGACGAGATCAAGCGCCGGATCGACTGGGCGCCCGACGAGCCGGACTACCACTGCTTCTCGGTCGACGTCACCCAGGCCGGATTCATCTCGTTCGGCGAGAAGAACAGCCGCGTTCTCGCCTGGGACTCGGAGCGGGGCCTCCGCCGTCCGAGACACCCGGACGCCGACTCCTAGCCGACCTTTCGCAGTGGGGCATACGCGAGCAGCAGGCGCTTCTGTCCGGCGTCCTCGAAGATCACCGTCGCCTCGGCGTCCGTGCCGCGGCCGCTCACCGTCAGCACCACGCCCTCGCCCCACCGGTCGTGGACGACGGTGTCGCCGGCGGCGACGTCCACGCTCACGCGCATTCCCGTCGAGACCGCCTGGCGGATCGCCGAGGGATCGGCCTCGCCCGCGTGCGCGAGCTCGTCCTCCTCGATCGAACGGAGGAGGTCGGTCGGGATCTCCGCGAGGAACCGCGAGGGAGGGTTGTACGACGTCGTGCCGAAGAGCGAGCGGCTCCAGGCGTGGGTCAGGTAGAGACGCTCTCGGGCCCTGGTGATGCCGACGTACGCCAGGCGCCGTTCCTCCTCGAGCTGGGCGCTGTCCCCCATCGATCGGTAATGCGGGAACACGCCGTCCTCCATCCCGATGATGAACACGACGGGGAACTCGAGACCCTTTGCGTTGTGGAGCGTCATCAGCGTGACGCTCGACGCTGCCTCGTCGTACTCGTCCTGCTCGGAGACGAGCGCGACCTGCTCCAGGAATCCATCGAGACCGCCGTCGGGGTTTCGGGCCTCGTACTCGGTCGCCACCCCGGCGAGCTCGCGCAGGTTCTCGATGCGTCCCTCGGCCTCGACGGTTCGCTCGGCCTCGAGCTCAAGCAGGTACCCGGACTCCGTCGAGGCGGCCTCCACCATCCTCGCCGAGCCGGCGCCCGAGTCAAACGCCTGCTGAAGCCGATCCATGACCTGGATGAAGCCCGCCGCGGCCCCCCGCGCGCGCGTCGCGAGCGTCGGGATCTCGTCGACGCGGCGGGCGGCCTCCAGGAACGGGACCTCCTCGCTCAGCGCGAACGACTCGATCGCGCCCACCGTCGCCTCACCGATTCCTCGCTTCGGGGTGTTGATCACGCGGCGGGCGCTGATGAGGTCCTGAGGGTTCAGCAGCAGCCGAAGGTACGCCAGGACGTCCTTGATCTCCTTTCGTTGATAGAACCGCACGCCGCCGACGACCTTGTACGGGGTCCCTGCGCGCATGAAGACGTCCTCGAGAACCCGCGACTGGGCGTTCGTGCGGTAGAAGATCGCGACGTCGGCGTACCGATACGCCTCCTCGTCGACGAGGCGATGGACCTCCTCCGCGACGAACAGCGCCTCCTCGTGCTCGTTGTCGGAGCGGAACCGCACGGCCAGCTCGCCGCCGGCCGTCTCCGTCCACAGCGACTTCGGCTTGCGCTGGACGTTGTGCTCGATGAGGGCGTTGGCGATGGCCAGGATGTTCTGCGTGGAGCGGTAGTTCTGCTCCATCAGGAAGACCTGGGCGTTCGGCCAGTCGCGCTCGAAGTCCAGGAGATTTTGGATCGTCGCGCCGCGCCACGAATACACGCCCTGGTCGGCGTCGCCGACGACGCAGACGTTCCCGTACTTGTCGGCGAGGAGGTTCACCAACTGGTACTGCGCCCGGTTCGTGTCCTGGTACTCGTCGATCAGGATGTAGCGAAACCGCTCCTGGTAGTGCTCGAGGATCTCGGGATGGTCGCGAAACAGCCGCACCGTCTCCGAGATGAGATCGTCGAAGTCGAGCGCACCCGCCGATCGCTTGCGACGCTCGTACTCGACGTACACCTTCCCGATGATCTGCTCGTAGAAGTTGCCGGCGGCCTCCGCATACTCCTCGGCGCCGACGACGAGATCCTTGGCCTTGCCGATGGCCGCCGCCATCGCCCGCGGCGGGAACCGCTTGGCATCGACGTTCAGGTCGCGTAGCACCCCGGCGATGAGGCGCTCCGTATCCGCCTCGTCGTAGATCGTGAAGCTCGAAGGTAGCCCGAGGTGGTTGTGCTCGCGGCGAAGGATCCTCGCGCAGGAGGAGTGGAACGTGAGGATCCACATCCCGCGGGCGATCCGCTCGCCGAGGAGCCCCTCGACGCGTTCAGCCATCTCGCGGGCGGCCTTGTTGGTGAACGTGATGGCCAGGATGGCGTACGGGGAGACCCCGAGGTCGCGGATCAGGTACGCGATCCGATGCGTGAGCGCGCGGGTCTTTCCCGAGCCCGCCCCGGCCACGATCAAGACGGGGCCCTCGGTATGCAGGACGGCCTCTCGCTGGACGGGATTCAACGACTCCAGGAGGGGGGACGTGGTCGCGTCAGGCACGGACCGATTGTATGGGTGCCCCCGGACCGGCCGACGCTTCCGGCTTTCGGCCGCTATGGATCTCGGGTGTGACCTGGCACACTCGCTCTATGCAGGACGTCGGAGTCTCCGCACCCGCGGCGGTTGCGCCGAGGCCGGCCCGAAACAGCGTCCGCCGCGCCGTCCGGGTCATCGGCGTACTGCTTGTCCTTGCCGCCGTTGCGATCGGCGGTTACGTGGGGTGGACGCTGTGGGGCACCGGGTTCACGACGCAGCGATGGCAGGACCGCCTTCGACCGGAGCTCGAGCAGCGGATCACCGATGCGGCTCGCGACCCGGCGACCCGGCGACCGGCGGCGACTCCAAAGATCCCGGGCCACGCCGTCGCGATCCTCGAGATCCCTCGGATCCACCTCGACATGGTCGTCGTCGAGGGGACGGATGTCGAGTCGCTGAAGCGCGGACCCGGTCACTACACCGAGACCGCGTACCCCTGGCAGAACCACGGCCGCGTGGCGATCGCCGGTCACCGGACGACGTATCTGCATCCGTTCTACTCGCTCGATGCCCTTCGCCGCGGAGACCCGATCGCCCTCGTCACCGAATACGGGACGTTTCGCTACTCCGTGACGCGAACCTACGTCACGGCGCCCGAAGGGATCCTGCCCGATGGGTCGTCGGTCCTTCATCAGACGAGCGCGCCGACCCTCGCGCTGACGACGTGCAACCCCCGGTACTCGGCGTCCGAGCGGCTCATCGTGCTCGCCGATCGCGTCGCCGACCACTGAGGTCCGCCGGTCCGCATTACCAGCAACGGATCTGACGGGATCCAGGAACACTGCCGGCTGTCGTGGTCTCGATCGTTGACCCCGATCGAGACCGCCAGCATCATCGCCGCATGCCTGCCACGGCGACCGCTCGGCGACTGGCCGCGTGGGCTGCGGCTGCCTTCTCGATCGGACTCGGCCTCGTCGCGGTGCTCGTGGGTGCGCTCGACACGCAGCGGACGTGCGTCCTGGCGTTCGACCAGGCCTGCGACGGCCCGCATTGGGGCGACGCCGTTGTGGCCTTCGGTATCGCAGCGCTGCTGCTCGCGGTCGGCATCGCTGTTGTCGTCCGGCTCCGCCGACCCGGGCCGGCCCCCAACCAAGGCGCGGACGACGGCTAGAGCTAGCTACTCCCACTCGATCGTGCCGGGCGGCTTCGACGTCACGTCGTACACCACGCGGTTCACGCCCGGGACCTCGGCGATCACCCGGCTCGAGATCCGGTGAAGCAGCTCATGCGGCAGCCGCGCCCAGTCCGCCGTCATGGCGTCCTCGCTCGTGACGGCGCGGAGGACGACGGGGTGATGGTAGGTCCGCCCATCGCCCATCACCCCCACACTTCGCACGTCGGCCAGAAGGACAGCGAAGACCTGCCATAGCTGTTCCTGCAGCCGCGCCCGCCGGATCTCCTCCTGGACGATCCGGTCGGCCGACCGGACGATCTCGAGCCGCTCCGGCGTCACGTCTCCCACGACGCGAACCGCCAGCCCGGGTCCCGGGAAGGGCTGTCGTTCGATGACCTCCGGCGGGAGGCCGAGCTCGGCTCCGACGGCGCGGACCTCGTCCTTGAACAGGTCGCGGAGCGGCTCGACCAGCTCGACGTTCATGTCCTCGGGCAGGCCGCCCACGTTGTGGTGGCTCTTGATCTTCGCCGCCGTTCGCGACCCCGACTCGATCACATCCGGATAGAGCGTCCCCTGCACGAGGAACGCGGCGTCGATCGGCCGGGCGGCGTCCTCGAAGACCCGGATGAACTCCTCGCCGATCCGCCTCCGCTTTTCCTCCGGGTCGCGTACGCCCGCCAGGCGCGCGAGAAACCGGTCGGCGGCCTTGACGTGGACGAGCGGCACGCGGAAGTGCCGCGCGAACGTGTCCTCGACCTGCTCCGGCTCGCCCTCACGCAGCAGCCCGGTGTCGACGAACACGCACGTGAGGCGTTCGCCGATCGCTCGGTGGACGAGCAACGCCGCGACGCTCGAATCGACGCCGCCGGACAGCGCCGCGATGACCTTCCCGTCCCCGACCTGGGCGCGGATGCGCTCGACGCTTCGCTCGATGACGTTGACGGGCGTCCACTCGGGGAGCAGGCCGCACGCGTCGTAGAGGAATCGCTTCATCACGTCGGCGCCGCGAGTGGTGTGCCCGACCTCCGGATGAAACTGCACGCCGAACAGACCACGCTCGCGGTCCTCCATCGCGGCGACGGGGGTCGACTCCGTGTGCGCCGTCACGCGAAACCCGGCCGGCGGGCGGGCGACCGCATCGCCGTGGCTCATCCACACGACGTCCTCTCGCGGGAGGTCTCCGAGCAGCACGCCCGGGTCGTCGACCGTCAGCGTCGTGCGGCCGTACTCGCGAAGACCGGTCGGCTCGACGTCGCCGCCGAGCTCGCGGGTCATGAGCTGGTGGCCGTAGCAGATGCCGAGGACCGGCACGCCGAGCCGGAAGACCGCCGAGTCGATGGCAGGCGCCCCCGACTCGTACACGGACGCCGGGCCGCCCGACAGCACGATGCCGGCGGGGCGCCGCGCCGTCAGCCGCTCGGCGGAGAGGTCGTGCGCGACGATCTCCGAGTACACGCGACACTCTCGAATACGGCGTGCGATCAGCTGCGCGTACTGCGCGCCGAGATCGACGACGAGGACGGGTCCTCGATCGGTCACATCGGTCGGCGTCAGTGCCCCATTCCGACGCGCTGCGCCGTCTGGTACGTCTTTCCCTCGGTCTTGATCGAGGGCGCGACGACGAGCTCGGCCTTCTGGAACTCCCGCACGGTCGCATATCCGGTCGTCGCCATCGAGGTCGCGAGCGCGCCGAAGAGGTTGAACGTCCCGTCGTTCTCGTGCGCCGGGCCCACGAGGATCTCGGCCAGTGAGGCCACCTGGTGCGTCGCGACGCGCGCTCCCCGTGGAAGCGTCGGATGGAACGTGGCCATCCCCCAGTGGTAGCCGCGGCCGGGGGCCTCGTACGCGCGGGTGAGCGGCGAGCCGATCATGACGGCGTCGGCGCCGCACGCGACCGCCTTGGCGATATCGCCGCCGGTCCGCATGCCGCCGTCGGCGATGACGTGGCAGTACCGTCCGGTCTCCCGCAGGTGCTCGGCACGCGCCGCCGCCGCGTCCGCGATCGCCGTCGCCTGCGGAACGCCGACGCCGATGACGCCACGCGTCGTACAAGCGTTTCCGGGCCCCACACCGACGAGAACGCCCACCGCCCCCGTGCGCATGAGATGCAGCGCCGTCTGGTAGGACGCGCAGCCGCCCACGATCACGGGGAGATCGAAGGTCCGGATGAACTCCTTGAGGTTGAGCGGCTCGCTGCGCGTCGAGACATGCTCGGCCGATACGACGGTTCCCTGGATCACGAGCACGTCGAGCTCGGCCTCCAGCACGAGCTTCTGGTATCGCGCTACCCGCTGCGGCGTGAGCGACCCCGCGGCGACGACGCCTCCGTCCTTGATCTCCCGAATCCGGCCGACGAGGAGCTCGTCCTTGATCGGCTCGCGATACAACTCCTGCATCCGCCGCGTCGCCTTCTCGTCAGAAAGGGAGGCGATCTCCTCGAAGATCGGATCCGGATCCTCGTATCGCGTCTGAAGTCCCTCGAGATTCAGGACGGCGAGCCCGCCCAGCTTGCCGATCTCGACCGCGGTCGCCGGCGATACCGCGGCATCCATGGCCGACGCCATCATCGGAATAGAGAACGTGAACGCGTCGATCTCCCACGTGATGTCGACGTCGTCCGGGTCGCGCGTTCGCCTGGAGGGAACGATCGCGACCTCGTCGAAGCCGTACGACCGTCGGGCGGTCTTGCCGATTCCGATCTCGATCTCGGCCACTCCGCCTCCCCTGAGTCGACAGAAACGCAAACGCCCACCCGTCGCCGGGTGGGCGGACGTCCTACATGCAAGAACGGTACCAGGGACATGGTCGCCACGCGACGACGCCACGACGATTCGGTGGGCTCCCGCTACCGCCGGCCGATGGCTTAAAGTCGCCATTGTCGACCGAGGATTGCGTGCGGGCAGTCACATATGGGCGGGAGAGGAAGATGAACGAACCACCCGAGCTGAGGAGATCGCTGTTCGGCTATAGCAAGCAAGACGTCGAGTCGATCCTCCAGACGCGCGAGCGGATGTTCGAGCAGGCGACCGAGGAGGCCACCGAACGGCGGTCGGAGGCCGAGCGGCTTCGGTCGGAGCTCGAGTCGCTGCGAGCCGAGACGGCTGCCGCGCGCGACGAGACACAGTCGCTGCGCAACGGGCTGTCCGGACAGTCCGCCGAACTGCGGCGCGAGCTGGAGACCGCGCGCGGCGAGCGCGCCCGGCTCGACGAGCAGCGACGGGAGGCCGAGGCGCGCGCGGCACGCCTCGATATAGAGGTCGCTCGGGGACGGAGCGAGATATCGGCGCTCACGACCCGCCTGCGTAGTGCCGAAGCGACCGAGGCCGAGCTGCGCGGGCGCCTGACGCAGTCTCCGGCCGCCGGACCGGACACGCGCGAGCTTGACGCCGTGCTGGGCGCGGCCCAGGAGGCGATCGAGCGGATCATGACGGGAGCGCGGAAGACGGCCGAACAGGACCTCGCGCGCGTACAGCGCACTCGCGATGAGATCCAGGCCGAGATCGATCGCGTCCGCTCATGGCGCGAGCGCCTCGACCCGGTCGCACGGGAGATCGCGGGCGAGATCGCCGTCGCCCAGAAGCACATGTCCGAGGCGGCGGATCGCGTCGGCGCGGCGCTCCAGCCCATGTCCGAAGCGCTCATGGGGCTGTCCCATCGACTCGACGAGCTCGCGCGCGCCGCCGACGCCACGATCGCGTCCGGCGACCGCCCCGACCGTGTCGACCTCGTCTCCCACGAACGCACCGATACGGCCGAGCGCCAGGCGGAACCCGACGAGTCGGCGCAGCATGAGGCGGCCGCCGGAACCCCGGCGCCGGCCGAGCCGTTGCCCCACTCCTGGCGCTGAGACGCCGGGCTCCGAGCAGCACACGACCTTTCCGCGCGGCGTCAAGTGGCCGCCCCCGATGCCGATGTGTGGACGGGGGCGATCCGCGCGCATGGGGAGATCACGGACCGCGAGGGGGAGCGCCCGGACCGCGTGGGTCACGCGGGCCGAGGCGGCCTTCATCGCGCGCGTCGGGGTCGAGGAGATCGACCGATGGATCGCGGCAGGCAGCCTCGCTCACCGGCGAATCGGCGGCGTTGTCCTCGTGGACCCGACCGGGCCCACGGATGTGGACCCAGGCGGGCCGACCGCAGTGCACCGTCCGGTGGAGGCCCGATCCGTCCGCGCTGCCCGTGCGCGGCCGGGTCGGGCTCTCCCGGGAACCATCCTGGTCGCTGCCGTGGCCGCCCTCGCGACGACGGCGCTGTTGATCGGCGAGTACCTGATCTCCCCCCGAAACGTCCGGCCACTGACGACCGAGGCGGCGGGACCCCCGATCGTCGTCCCGACGGCGACGCCGGGCGACGGCGTCCCCGTCGGGCGCGATCCGTTCACGTCGCCGTTCACCGCGGACCGCGGTGGAGAAAAGACGGGCGAAATCGTCGTCAAGCCGCCCGGTGTCGTTCGCGCCGGCCACCGCGTCGTGGCCGCGGCGACCGTCGTCAACGGCAGCGACGGGCGATGGCTTCCGCCGAGCGACGTGACGTTTGTGGCTCGGGACGGAACCGGACGCGTTTTGGCGAGCAGGACGACGACCGTTTCGCTCGCTCCCGGGCGGAGCGAGACCGTGGTCGCGCCCGATCTCGGCATCGATCCGGCGGCGATCGCCGCGATCGAGGCGCACATCGACCCGGCGCGGCTGCGCTCGGGCCGTTACCGACCGCCGAACGTCTCGGTCGCCACGGCGACCACGAGGGAGAACGGCAAGGCCATCGAGGGCGCGCTGGTCGTCGGCAACGGAGCGGGCCGCGCAGCGGCCCTCTCGTGCGCGCTGTTCGATTCGCTCGACGAGCTCGTCGGCGTAAGCACGACGGAAGTCGATCTCAGCGTGTCGCACGCTCGGCGCGGGCGCGTGCGGTTCTGGATGCCGGCGCATCCGACCAGAGCGGGCCCGTACCGCGTCTCCTGCTCGGCTTCTTGAGCTACCGACCCTCGGCCACGTGACCGGCGTCGGTCACCCGCAGGTCGGTCAGCCCCGAGTGGACCTTGGGTCCCTCCACCAGCGGCGCCGCGTCGTCGATGTAGCCGAGCTCGGCGAGCGTATCGAGCACCTTCGCGAGGGATTGCTCCGGCGACTCGACCATGGTGTCGAGCACGAGCTCGGGCTTCGCGGGAGCCTCGTACGGGTCGTCCACGCCGGTGAAGCCGGTGATCTTCCCGGCGAGCGCCTTCTTGTACAGACCCTTGGGGTCTCGGTTCCGCGCCAACTCCTCGACGGTGGCATACACGTACACCTCGACGAACGCGCCGATCTCCTCCCGGACGGCGTCGCGCGCGGCGCGGTACGGCGAGATCGGACAGCAGATGGTGGCGACACCGTTTCGCGTCAACAGGTTCGCGACGAACCCGATCCGCAGGATGTTCGTGTCGCGATCCTCCTTCGAGAACCCAAGCCCCTTGCTCAGGTTCTGACGGACGATGTCGCCGTCGAGGATCTCGACCTTCATCTGCCGCGCGAGTAGCTCGTGGTACAGCATCTCGGCGATCGTCGACTTCCCCGATCCCGACAAACCGGTGAACCAGACCGTAAAGCCCTTCCTTTCGCGGGGGGCTACGTTCGCTCGCTCCCGCTCGCTCACTTCTTGAGCCCTCCGCACCCCCCGTTCCGTCATAGGAAGCTCCTACCGATGGCGTCCTCGGGCGGCTCGATGCCGTACAGCGACAGGATCGAGGGACCGACGTCGACGAGCTGGAGACCGTCGACCTCGCGCGCGGGCTGCCCGGGCAGGTTCGTGAGCGCGAAGACGCCGGTGCGATCGTGGTTGGCGCCGTCCGGGCCGGTGTCGTTCTCGTACGTGTAAAGGCTCGGGTTGCCGACGGACCCCATCGACCGCCACTCGAGGTCGCCGAAGTAGACGATGAGATCCGGCGCGACGCCACGTACCTCCGGATAGACGTCCTTCGGCTTAAAGACCTTCGTCCCGAGCGGCTCGCCATCCGGACCCGGAGCCGCCTCGAGCTTCTCGACGAGCTCGTCGCGCATCTCCTCGTACCTGGCCGGCTCGACGAGCCCGTTCGGTTCACGTCCCTTCACGTTGAGAAAGAGCCGGCCGTAGTAGCCGCCGTCGCCCCACGCGACGGTGCGGTTCCAGTCGACGGGCGCCTTTGCGATCGGCGTCTGCTCCGTCACCGGCTCCGACAGCGTCAGATAGCCCTCGCGGATCAGCCAGTCGTTGAAGCAGAAGCCGCCCATCATCGGCCGCGCGCCGTGGTCGCTCATCAGAATCGTCACGGCATCCACCGGCAACGCGTCCAAGAGCGACCCGACCTCGCGGTCGAGGAACCGGTAGTAGTCCTGGAACGCGGTCTCGAACTCGTTGCCCGGCTCGTAGAGCGGATGGCGCGAGTCGTAGTACTGCCAGAAGACGTGATGGAGCCGATCCGGCCCCATCTCCACCATCATGAAGTAGTCCCACGGTTTGTTGCGGACGAGGCGGCGCGCGACGCGGAAGCGGCGCTCGGTCATCGCGAACACCTGATCCAGCACGAACCGCATGCCCTGCTCGCGGAAGTTGGGGATGTCGAAGATGTACTGCCCCTTGCCGCCCAGCTCCTCCTCGATCTCCGTCTCGATCTCGTGCGGCGACGCGAAGGTCTTGGCCGACGGCGGCGTCAGGAAGCAGCCGACGCGCCAGCCCTCGATCGGCCTCGGCGGATACGAGGGCGGGACCCCGATCAGCAGCGACTTCATGCCACGCCTGCCGAGTTCGTCCCACACGGTCGGCTCGTTCACGGCGTCAGCGGTCGCGATCGACAGCCCGTCGTACGTGTTGTCCTTGCGGTTGCGAAAGCCGTAGATGCCGAGTTGGCCCGGCGTCTTGCCGGTCACCGCGCAAGCCCATGCGGGTACGGTGATCGGCGGCGTGATGCTCGCGAGGTCCCCGCGCATCCCGCCCTCCATCAGCTTGCGGATGTTGGGGACCTCGTCGGCGAGGTCGCGGAACAAGAGCTGGGGGGTGGCGCAATCCAGCCCGATGACCGCGACCCGGGGTCCATTGGTCATGCTTCCCCTTCCGGGTCGTGGTTCGACGTGTAACGGAGCCGGGAATCGTCGTCGACGTTCGGCAACGTACGTACCGCCCGGGCTCGATAGCCAATCCTAGCAGGCTGGACACCGCCATCTGCCTGCGGTTTCGGGTGAGAGGATGGCGCCATGGGTCTGCTCCGCCGAACGCTGTACGCCATGGCCGCCGTCTGGGCGGGATCCGGGATCGTCCTCGTCGCCGTGCCGCGATGGATCCTCGTCGACGTGTTCGACCAGATGCCGTACCCGGACTACGCGTACGTCCGCGTCGCCGGCGTCGTCTCGTTCGCGGCCGCGCTGCTGATGGTCATCACGGCGCAAAGGCTCGAGGACATGTGGGTGTTCGCATGGGCCTACGTGTGCGCGGCGGCGGGGACGTTCGTCGTGGCGCTCGCGAACGCCGCCTGGGGTCATCCCGACGGCTCGAGCGCCGCGCCGTGGTGGCTCTTTGCGGCGGCGAGCCTCGCCTTCACGGTGGGCTTGCTCGCCGGACTGGCGAAGGCGGGTACAGAACGTCCGCCTGTGTGACCTTCTGGCTTCATCTGTCGATCGAGAAGGAGGCGACGGTTCTCCGGAGCCCCTCCTCGATGTCGATCTTCGGGTCGTATCCGATCGCGGACCGCGCAGCCGACACGTCGGCCTCACTCCGCCGGATGTCGCCCTCGCGCGCCCGCTCATGAAGGGGGTCGGGATCGCACCCGGTCAGCCGAGCGATCAGCGTCAGAAGACGCTTCACCGAGACCGGCGGACGCCCGCCCGCGATGTTAAAGACGCGGCCGAGCGCGTGATCGGGTGCCGCAACCGCCCGGACATTCGCATCGACGACGTCGTCGATGTAGGTGAAGTCCCTCGACTGCTCGCCGTCGCCGTGGATCGTCGGCCGGCCGTCGGTGAGGCACGCGACGATGAATCGAGGGATCACGGCGGCGTATTCGCTCGCGGGGTCCTGCCCGGGGCCGTAGACGTTGAAGTAGCGAAGGGAGATGGTGGGGACGCCGAAGCTCAGCCACCAAGCACGGCAGTACGCCTCGGCGGCGAGCTTGGTGGCGGCGTAGGGAGATCGCGGACGCGGTTCCATGTCCTCGGTCACGGGGAAACGGTCCTGATCGCCGTAGACCGACGACGAGGAGGCGAAGACGACGCGTGCTTCGACCTCGCGCGCGGCCTCCAGAACGTTGAGCGTGCCTCGGACGTTCACGTCGTCGAACGCGCGGGGCTCTCGCACCGAGCGCTCGACGGACTTCATCGCCGCGTGGTGCAGGATCGCCGAGCAGCCGCGCGCCGCAGCGAGGACGGCGCCGGCGTCGCGGACGTCACCGTTCTCGAACCGCACCTCGGATGCGTCGACGAGGTTGTCGAGCGTTCCGTCGGACAAGTCGTCCAGCCCGACGACCTCGTGACCCTCAGCGGCGAACCCCCGACAGAGGTGGGAGCCGATGAAGCCGGCAGCGCCGGTGACGAGCACGCGCATAAGCAGGAGCGTACTGAGGCTTGAGCGTGGCGGGTGCCACGTGGAAGCGTCAGACGTGCAGCACGCGGCGGGAGCAAGCAGGAGGGAGGAAGCCTAAGCGCGGGCCGGGCGCTGCGGCGGCCTCTGTACGACACGCCGTACTGCTACGCGTGACACGTGTCTCGGCCACGATCGAGCACGTGCCCCCCGACCC
>JBKOWM010000049.1:0-59556 GCA_046724395.1 Actinomycetota bacterium | reverse complement strand
TATCCGATCTCGCCAGCGGGAACGGCTCCTACGCGCTCGCGATGATCGTTCTCGCCGTGTTCGGCCTGGTCGGTCTCGGAGCCGCGCTTCTCCTGCCGGCAAAGCCCCTCCCGCGCGTGGCCTGACCCTTCCCCTCGGCGCGTACCCATCCGGCCGAACGCGCGCGGCACCCGGGGTCACTCGACGCGGAGGCTGACGGTCACCCGTGCGCCGGCGTCTGGGAGGTTCTCGGCATGGGCGGATCCGCCGTGGGCCTCGGCGACGGCCTTCACGATCGCCAGGCCAAGCCCCGCCCCGCCGGCGCCGTCGTCCGGTCGCCCGCGGACGAAGGGCAGGAACACGACGGCGAGCAGCTCTGCAGGGAACCCGTCGCCGGTGTCCTCGACGTCGATGGTCGCCGTGCCGTCTGCGCGACCGGCAGACACGCGGACGGCGCCGCCGGACGGCGCGTGACGGATCGCGTTGTCGAGGAGGTTGTCGAGCACCTGCCGCACTCGGAGCGGATCGACTCGGGTCACCTCGTTCGGCGCGACGATCTCAAGCGCGATGTTTCGCGCGTCCGCCGCCGGTCGGTGGCCGGCGACCGCCGCCTGTACGAGCTCGGCGATGTTGACGTCCTCGCGGTGGATCGGGACGCGCCCGTCGCGCGCGCGAGACAGGACGAGCAGGTCGTCGGCCAGACGCGACAGGTGTTCGGCATCGGCGAGCGAGCGTCGAAGCGTCTCCTCGAGCTCGGTACGCGTCCGGGAACGAGAGAGCGCGAGCTCCAGCCGACTCCGCAGAACGCCGACCGGCGTCCGAAGCTCGTGGCTCGCGTTGTCGACGAATCGTCGCTCGCGCTCGAACGCGTCGCGCACCCGGTCAAGCATCGCGTTCAACGTCGTTGCCAGGGCGGCGAACTCGTCGTCACCGGGTGGAACGGCCAGGCGCCGGCTCGACTCCAGGACCGAGATCGCCGACGCCTCCTGTCGCATTCGGTCGACGGGGCGGAGGACAGCGCCGACCAGCATCCATCCACCAAACGAGATCAGCGCGAGCGCGGCAGCCCCGCCCGCGACCAACGTGGCCGCCAGCTGGAGCATCTGGTCGCGGCGGTCCTGCAGCGACGCGCCGACCATGAGTACGAAGGTCTGATCGGCGTGATGTACCGGAACCGCGAGCACGCGCGTCACGTCGTCGATTCCCGGCGTCGTCTGGTCAAAGAAGCGCGCGTGATCGAGGGACGCGATCGTGGCACGATCGATCAGCGGAGCGGAGGCGACGATACGGCTCGACCGCAGAAGCGTGCCGTCGCGATCGGCGATCTGCGCGAACGCCTCGTCGGCCTCGATCAGCGCCGGCTCGACGCTTGGCACGTTCGGTCCGCGCGAGCGCACCTGTGCGCTGAGCACGTCGGCCCGCGAACGCAGGCCGGCGTCCATGCTCGTCAGCAGATCGGATCCGGAGCGGATGTACACGAAGGCCCCGAGCGCGAGTACGACGACCGCCATCGCGCCGACGAAGGCGAGGGTGATGCGCGCCCGGACCGATGGCCTCATCGCTCGGCCCGCTCGAGGAGCCGGTATCCGACGCCCCGCACGGTCTCGATCGAGCTGACTGAGAACGGCCGGTCGATCTTCTCGCGAAGGAGCCGCACGAACGCGTCCACGACGTTGGAGTCGCCGTCGAAGGCGAAGTCCCAGACGTGCTCCAGCAGGGTCGTCCGCGACAGGACCTCGCCCGGGTGCGACATGAAGAACTCGAGGAGCGCGAACTCCTTGGCGGTCAGCTCGATCGGGCGCCCGTCGCGCGCGACGCGATGTGTCGCCGGATCGAGAGCGAGACCGTCGACCTCGAGGACGGTTTGCCGCTCGGCCGGACCCCGCCGCATGAGCGCGCGAAGGCGCGCCAGCAGCTCGTCGAACGAGAACGGCTTCGTCAGGTAGTCGTCCGCCCCCGCGTCGAGGCCCAAGACGCGGTCGCGGACCGCATCCCGGGCTGTCAGAAGGAGCACCGGCGCGCGACGCCCGGCCGCCCTGATGCGACGGCAGACCTCGACGCCGTCGACCCCGGGCAGCATGACGTCGAGGACGATCGCGTCGTAGTCGTACTCGACCGCCATCGAGACGGCGTCCTCGCCGGTCGTCAACACGTCGACGGCGAGGCCCGCTTCCCGCAGCGCCTGATCGAGCAGCTGCGCCATGTCGCGGTGGTCTTCGACGACGAGCACGCGCACGATGTCCTCCGTCGCGCTTCAGTGGTGCATCGGCCGGGCACCCGGGCGACTCAACCGGAGACCTTGACCAGCTCGAAGTGCTCGTCACCTCCGTGGACGTCGCGCTCGACCACGATGCCGAGGCCGGGGGCGTACCGCTTCTCGGAGACCACGTTCGGCTCGATACGTGCGAACTCGAACGTGCGCAGCACCTGATGAACCGTTCCGTACGGAACCGTCAGCGAACCGCCGCGGTCCACAACCCACGCCATGTCCTCGGCCTCACCGGACAGGCACTCCTGTCGGTACGCGTCGGGCGGAAGCGGATCCGCCTCCATAATTAGCCCCGGCTTTGCGCCGTTCACGCCGGCCTCCCATGAGCCCGACCGATCGACCCTACCGCCGCCGAGCAGCGCCTTGGTGTCCTCACCCAGATACCAGACGTTGCCCTGGTCGTCCTGCGCGTACCAGTCGTTCGTGACCTCGTCCTTCGTCCCCTCGGTGAAGACGACGTCGTGCGCGACGGTCGCCGTGATGCCCTCGATCACCTTCGTCTCGTCCGTGACGCGCACCCGGTCGACCTGCCGCTCGCCGTCGGACACGCCCCGGTACACGAGCGTCCTGCCCACCGGCAGCGGGAAGTACGGATTGTCGATCGCGCCGACGAAGTGCGTCGGGTCCGGGATCTGCGGTTGGTACGCCGTGCACCCGTCGGTGGCGGTTCGCGTGAGGGCTACCGCTCCCGCGTTCGCGCTCGCGATGGCCGCACCCGCCGTCGCCGCAACCACCGTCACGATCGCCGCGGCGACCGCCGCGACAGACTTGGGAACGCCCATGTCGTCCTCCTCTCCGCCCGGCACACGGCCGGCTCTGTCTGCGCCAGGGTGCGCTCCGGTGGATGAAGGTTCGATGAAGCCTCGCGCCGCCTCGCAGCTGCGGCCGCGAGCCGGAATCCGGCGGCCGCGGCGTAGGCTGGTCGCATGGACGGACGGACCCTCCTGCTGATCCTCGCCGGATTCGCCGTGGTCGTCGTCGCGCTCGTGCTCGCGGTCCGGCTCGGCCACCGCTTCGGCGGCGACGTCGACCTGGTTCGGGGACGACGGATGAGGCCCTGGTGGGGGCATCCCGGGACGTGGATCGCGGCCTCGGCCGCGTTCTTCCTGCTCGGCGTCTTCGTGTTTCCCAAGCTGTTCGGCTTCACGTTCATCTTCCTGCCGTTCCTATGGGTCGGCGGGCTGTGGCGATCCCGTCGCAGCGGGAACGAGGAGCCCGGCCGCCCGGAGACGCGGGACGGCGCGTGAGGGCGTTTCTACGCTCGATGCCCGGGTGGTTCGCCTTCCAGATCGCCGAGTTCGCCGTCCTGTTCGTCCTGGCGAGGCTGCTCCTCGCGATGGGGGTGGACGGCACCCCGACGTTCTTCGTCACGATGGCGCTGGCCGTGGGGCTCGTGATCTTCAACTACAACCTGCGCCGGCGCTACCTCTCCGACGACGACGTCTGACCCCACCCCCAGGGCCGTCACGGCGAATCGGCCGACAGCCCCGGCGGCATCCTTCTCGCGCCTCCACAGGAAATGATCCGTACCCGGTAGCACGACGACCTCCGCTGCTGGGAGGTGCTTCGCGAGCGTCTCGAGGCGCGGCGAGGGCGCGTAGATGTCGCCCTCGCCGGCCAGCAAGAGGACCGGGCGGCGGAAGGTCGCGAGCTCGGCGGGCGACGGAACGTCGGCGATGTCGATGTCCCTCGGATCGAGGGGGAGCCCGATCAGCGCGAGGGCGGCGACGCGCTCGTCGCGGATCGCCTCCCGCAGCGCGACGAGGGCCCCGAACGACCACCCGCACACCAGGATCGGTCCCGACGTGTCCTGACAAACGCGGTCGATCGCTGCCGCGACGTCGCGTGTCTCCGTCCGCCCCGCCCCGTATGTCCCGCCGGATCGCATCACACCGCGAAAGTCGAAACCGAGGACGACGAAGCCACGCGCAGACAGGTCCGCCCGGATCGCCCACAGGATCGGATGATCCCTGCTCCCGCCGTGGCGGGGGTGCGCATGGCAAACCACCGCGCCCGCGACCGGCTCGCCCTGCGGGAGGCGCAGGTCGCCCTCCAGCGAGACATGGTCTTCGGTCGAGAAGCGGATGGACGTCACGTGCGACGATGGTAGCTGTGGCCGCCGAACGGGCGCCGTCGGGCACCGCGGTCGCGCTTCGCGACGCATTGCCGTGGACGGATCTGGTGGAGGTCGTGCAGTCTGCCGAGCAGACCGGGTACTCCGCGCTGTTCCTCCCGGAGGTCGGGGGCCGCGAGACCTTTTCCACGCTCGCCGCGCTGGCGTTTCGGACCTCGACGCTGCTCCTCGGCACCGGCGTCGTCACGATCGACGCGCGACGCGTCGGCGTGACCGCGATGGCGGCCGCGACCGTCCACGACGTCTCCGCCGGCCGGATGGTGCTCGGGCTCGGGACGGGGCCGGCGGGGCCGGGCGCCCTCGATCGTCTCGCGTCGTACGTCGCCGACCTGCGCGAGCTCTTGGCCGGCGGCGCGATCGCAGATCGGTCCGACCGGGCGCCCTTTCGGCTGGGCATCTCCGTCGAGCCTCCACTCCGCGTCTGGGTCGCGGCGCTCGGGCCCAAGGCCGTTGAGCTCGGCGGCAGGGTGGCCGACGGCGTGTTGCTGAACTGGTGCACGCCCGAACGGGTGGCGGAGGCGCGGCGCTCGATCGCGGACGTAGCGACGTCCGCCGGCCGAGATCCGGCCGACGTAACGATCGCCGTCTACGTCCGCGCGGTCGTGGGGCAGGAGCCAGAGCACGCGATGCCCGCTGTTGCGGCCGCCGCGGGCCTGTACGCGTCGTATCCGGCGTACGCCCACCAGTTCGCGGCGATGGGGCTGGGAAACGAAGCGCGCGTGGCCGCGGAGGCGACGCGTTCCGGCCGGACCGGCGCCGTCCCCGAGAGACTGATCCGGTCCGTCGCGGCGGTGGGCGACGCGGGCGAGGCCGGTGCGAGGCTCGAGGAATACCGCGCCGCCGGCGCGGACGTCGTCGTCGTGTACCCGGTGCCGGTGCTCGATCCGGCCTCGTCGATCCTCGGGACGGTGTTCGCGCTCGCGCCGCGATCGGCCGTCGAAGCGTAGACGTCGCCGCGAGCGCGGACGCCGTGTAGACTCGGATTTCCAAGGTCCGCACCGTGGAAAAAGGGGAAACGATGACCTACACGATCTGCGAGCCCTGCATCGACGTGAAGGACCGCGCGTGCGTGGACGAGTGTCCCGTCGACTGCATCTACGAGGGCGGCCGGATGCTGTACATCCATCCCGACGAATGCGTCGACTGCGGCGCGTGCGAGCCCGTGTGTCCGGTGACCGCGATCTTCTACGAGGACGACGTGCCGGCCGAGTGGAAGCAGTTCACGCCGGTCAACGCCGAGTTCTTCGGCGACGCCGTGAGCGGGATCGGCTCGCCGGGCGGCGCGGCGCAGGTGGGGCCGACGACCGCCGACCACCCGGTCGTCGCCTCGTGGGCCGCGGCCGGCTAGAACGCCAACGCCGTCAGCCGGCCGACGCCGGCTCCAGCGGGATCACGCCCGGGCCTTCCTCGCCCTCGGCCACGCGGTCGGTCGGCCACCGCTCGCGAGACTTGATCGCGAGCCTGAACAGCGTGTCGATCGCGCCCGGGTCCTCGGAACCGGGGCGAGACTCGATGACACCGGCCGCGATGGCGCGGTCCCACAGATCGCGTCCCTTGGCCGTGCGGATGATCGTGAGGGACCATCCGTCGCTCTGCCCGAGCCCGCCGAAGGAGATATCGGCGTGCTCGGCGGCGAAGTCCGGGCACAGGAGGCAGCCAGGTCGCGTGTACGCGTGCGACTTCTTGAGTGAGTACGTGAGTTCGCGGCCGTCCTCGGTGTAGAAGAGCAGCTTTCCCTTGATGTTGACTCGGACGATCTCGTCGAGCGACAGCCCGAGTTCCTTCTGCGCGATCTCGACCATGAGCCCGTCGTAGGTGAAGCTCTTCGAGCAGAGCAGGCCGAAGGTCCAGGTGACCTTCTTGGCCCACTTGTTGACGCGACGGGCCTGCATCGAGCCGGGCGCGCTCGCCTGACAGGACATGCCGACGAGCGCGAGCTTGGAGAGCCCCATCTGCGCGGCCTTGACCATCGCCAACGGGTTGGCCGAGTACGTGTAGCGGGACCCAGCCGCGGCGAGCACCCCTTCCCGATCGGTGACGACCGCCGGCTCGCAGTCCCACGGCCGCTCTTCGGAGAGCTTCGACGTGCATACGCCATCGATCTCGCCGTGCTCCAGACCCCACACGAGCAGCGCCGAGACGACGCCGCCGTCCTGGCCATGCATCAGGGTTTCAGGGTCGGTCGCCCGCGCGAGCACGATGTCCCGGTATTGCCCGATGACGTCCTCCGGCCTCCGCGTCTGCCCGAAGAGCAACTGGTCGATGTCCGACTCCCATTCCCGAAAGCGAGGACACGCGAGAGTGCACAAAGAACAGCCGCGATCGCCGTGCACGCACACGTCCGGGCCGTCCTCCTGGAGCTGTACGGGCTCGTAGTCCTCGTATCCCAGGACGTGGAACGGGCAGGCCACGATACATGCAGTACATCCCGTACACAGACCCGTCGCGACGACCTCGTCGTAGAGGTGCCGCCACTGCGTCCTGCCGTCGGTCGACGCCATGGCCGGAGTATAGGTGTGGCGATCGGACAAGCCGGGCTCAGGCCGTCGTCGGTGGCGTCGGGAGGTCGGAGGGGCGGGAGCTCGGGGCTGAGGCGGCCGCTCAGATGGAGAAAGACTCGCCGCACGCACACTCGTGCGTGGCGTGCGGGTTGAGCATTTTCAGCCCGCCCCCCAGAAGCGCGTCGTTGAACTCGAGCGTGCTTCCGGCGACGATCGGCGCGCTCCGGGGGTCGACGAGGACCCGCACGCCGTCGACCTGGACGACGACGTCGTCGGCCTCCGCGCCCTCGGCGAACCCAAGCTCGTAGGAGAAGCCGGAGCACCCGCCGGCGACGACGCGGACGCGAAGGATGGGCTCGGCTCGGCCCTCGCGCTCAGCGAGCGTTCGGATCCTTCCGGCGGCCTTCTGGGTGACGGTGATAAGGGTCGCGGTGTCGCTCGGCATCGTCCCTCCAGGATACCCGCACGTCGGCGCCGGCCGCCGCATCGCCGGTTGAAAGCAGACCGTCCGCGCGGCCGAGACGAACGACGAACCCGGTCGTGGCGTCTACGATCCCCCAATGCCTGCGGCGACCGACCTGGCTCGCCTGCGGACGCGTCTGGAGCCCGACCCACGGCCCGTCCCGCCTCCCGACACCCGGCTCGCCGGGGTCCTCGTCCCGATCATCATGGCCGGCCGGCCGAGCCTGGTGTTCACTCGGCGAACCGAGCACCTCTCGCGTCATGCCGGCGAGATCTCGTTCCCGGGCGGCCTGCGGCATGAAGACGACCGGGACCTGCGCGCGACCGCACTCCGCGAGACACACGAAGAGCTGGGAGTGCCACCCTCGGATGTCGACGTGCTCGGCTCCCTGCCGCCGGTGCACACGTTTGTGTCCGCGATCCTGATCGTTCCGTTCGTCGCCGGGCTCACGGTCCCGCCGGCCTACGCGCCGAACGAGGACGAGATCGCGGAGGTCCTCGAGTTCGCCGTGTCGGACCTCGAAGCCGCCGAGACGCGGGTCGAGTTTCCCCGAGGCGACCGGGTCTATCGGGGATACGCGTACGAGATGCCGGGCGCCACGATCTGGGGTGCGACGGCGCGGATCCTGCACGATCTGCTGGAGGCGATGCGTCGTTCGCCGCGAGAGGCCCGCCGAGAGAATGGATGAGAAAGGAGCGCGCATGAGTACCGCCGAGCTGGAGCCCTACGTGCCGAGCGACGAGGAGCTGCGCTCGATCCTCGGCGATGCGAAGACCATCGCCGTCGTCGGCCTGTCGTCGAACCCCGCGCGCGACTCGCACTCGGTCGCGACCTTCCTCCAATCGAGGGGCTACCGAATCGTGCCCGTCAATCCGAAGGAGACGGAGGTGCTCGGCGAACCGGCGTATCCCTCACTCGCGCACGTCCCCGGCGACGTGGCGATCGACGTCGTCGACGTATTCCGGCGGGCCGAGTTCACTCCCGACATCGCCCGCGATGCAGTGCGCCGCGGTGCGAAGGTCCTGTGGCTCCAAGACGGGATCGTGAGCGACGAGGCCCGCCGCATCGGCGAGGATGGCGGAATGACCGTCGTCATGGGCACCTGCATGCGCCGCGAGAAGCGTCGATTGGACCGGGAGGGCTGACGTGCAACGGTGGGAGTACTTCGTGGCACCGCTCCTTGAGCACAACCCGGGCGAGATCCTCAACACCTTCGGCGAGGACGGATGGGAGCTCGTCGGCGTCGTCCAGCTTGCCAACCCCATGGGCGGCACCTCGACGGTCGCGTACCTGAAGCGACCCAAGGGGTAGCGTCACCGGCGGTCCAGCCGCCGCCGCGCGAGCAGCAGCGCCCCGATCAGCACCGCCAGGATCAGGATGCCGACGGGGGTGAGCGGCGCGCGGGTCGAGGTCCGCCCCGTCGCGACGAGGATCGCGTCCTCGGTGGTGACGTACAGACGGCCGTCTGGGCCGTGCTCGACGTCGGTGATGCCCGCATCGAACGACGCGACGATGGTGTCGACTGGCGCGCGCCCGGGCGCGAACGAGATTCGATGCAGCTCGCCGCGGTACGAGCCGACGTACACGGTGTCCTCGCGCGCGACCGTGCACCCGGTCGGCACGATCTGTCCCCGCCACGCCAACAGGGGCGGGGTGAAGCCGTCGGCTTCGCCGGGTCCGAGGTGTTCCGGCCAACCGTAATTGGCGCCCGGCTCGATCCGGTTGAGCTCGTCCCACTCCGTCGGTCCGTTCTCGGTCTCCCACAACGCGCCGCCGGGCGAGACGCACAGGCCGAACGAATTGCGGATCCCGAGCGCGTACACGGGCGAGTCCGGCACCGGGTTGTCGTCGGGGACGCCGCCCTGGGCGCCGAGACGCAGGATCTTGCCGCCCACGCTCGACGCGTCCTGTGCGCGCCCGGCCACGTGTCCGTCTCCGACGGCGACGAACAGCGTGCCGTCGAGTCCGAACGCCAGGTCGCCGCCGTTGTGCCACCCGTTCTCCGTCGGGAGCAGCGTGATGAGGTTCTCGGGGGGTCCGCCGACGTCGCCGTCTGCTCGGATCCGGACCACGTGATTTCGGCCGTCGCGTGGATCGGAGTAGTACGCGTAGACCCACGGGTGCTTCGCGAAGTCCGGGTGCAGCGCCAGGCCGAGGAGCCCCATCTCGTTGACCGGCGAGGCGACGGGCAGCGTCGCAAACGTCGCGGGCGCGACGCCGCCGGCGCTATCGATGACGCGGATGCGACCGGTGTCCTTCTCCGTGTAGAACGCTCTCCCGTCGGGCGCGAACGCGAGGTTCGTCGGAAACGACGCATGCTCGACGACGGGCGTGAAGCCGAGCTGCTGCGCGCGCGCGGGTAGCGCCGTCCCGGCGACGATCACCGCTCCCACGACCCATGCGACGATCGTCGCGGCGGCGGACCGTGGCGCCCTTCGGGTCAACTCAGGGCCTGCTCGAGATCCTCGATCAAGTCGTCGGGATGCTCGATGCCGACCGACAGCCGAACGAGTGTGTCGTCGACCTCGAGCGGGGAGCCGGAGACGCTCGCGTGCGTCATGGGGCCGGGGAGCTCGATCAGCGACTCGACGCCGCCGAGCGACTCGGCGAGGAAGAACAGCCGCGTTCGCTCGACGACCGCTCTGGCCTCCTCGGCAAAGCCCACCTCGAACGACACCATCCCGCCGAAGCCGTCCATCTGACGCGCCGCGAGCTCGTGCCCCGGATCGTCGGGAAGGCCGGGGTATCGAACGCGCCGGACCCTCGGGTGACCCATGAGGAACTCCGAGACCGCCTCCGCTCCACGGCAATGTGCCTGCATCCGCACAGCGAGCGTCTTCAGCCCTCGCAGCGCGAGGTAGCAGTCCATCGGGCCGGGCACCGCGCCGACGGCGTTCTGGAGGAACGCGAGGCGCTCGTGGAGCGCCTCGTCACTCGTCACGATGGCGCCGCCGACCAGGTCGGAGTGTCCGGCCAAGTACTTCGTCACGGAGTGGACGACGACGTCTGCCCCGAGCTCGAGCGGGCGCTGCAGGAACGGCGTCGCGAACGTGTTGTCCACGATCACCCGCGCCCCGCGCTCGTGCGCCATGGCGCTCAGCGCCGCGATGTCGATCACCTTGAGGAGCGGGTTCGTGGGCGTCTCGATCCAGACGAACCTCGTCTCATCGCGGATCGACGTGCGCACGACGTCGGGATCGCAGAGGTCGACGGTGTCGAAGGCAAGCCCCCACGCCGAGAGCACGCGCGCGAGCAGGCGGTACGTCCCCCCGTAGACGTCGTCGCCGAGGACGACGTGATCGCCGGGCGAGAGCGTCAGCAGGAGCGTCGTCTCGGCGCCCATCCCCGAGGCGAAGCACAATCCGTGCGCACCACCCTCGAGCGACGCGATCGCCGTCTGAAGCGCCTCGCGCGTTGGGTTGCCGCCGCGCGCGTAGTCGTAGCGTTTCGGCTCGCCCGCGCGTGGCTGGGCGTACGTCGACGTCTGGTAGATCGGGACGTTCACGGCGCCGAACTCGGCCTCCGGCTCCTGGCCGACGTGGATCGCCCTTGTCTCGAACCTCATCTTGCCTCCGGGGGAAGCTCCCATCCGCGCCGCGCCAGCTCCTCGGTCGCGGAGACACCTTCTCGGACGAGCTTCCACAGACCCGACTTGCGCTTGGCATCGTGTCCGGGCGCGAACTCGCGCGACGTCAACGCCCGGCAGTCGGCGTGCCCGCACGCGCACCGAGACAGGCCGGGCAGCGACGGCTGCGGCGCCTCCACGGGCGGGCGAGGCCTGCGCCGGTACGGGCGTGCCGGCAGGGCGGGCGTGGGAAGGACGATCTGGCCCTCCCTCGGATCGCCGGGCGCGCTGAATCGGCGCCCGAGCGCGAGCAGTCCCGTCAGCGCGGCGAGCGCCGCGTCGACCTCGTCGAGCGATCGCAGCCCGCCAACGTCGACGCCTTCGCCGCGAAGGATCGCCCGGCGCCACTCCCGCTTTCCGACGCCCTCCGCGGGAAGGCACCCGGCGAGCACGACGGCCGTTGCGTGCGGGAAGACCTCGATCGCGGTCCCTCTCACAGACCCCGCTCCCCGATACCTGGGGAAGCGGTCGGCAACGGCCTCGTAGACGCGGAAGCCGACGGTCATCCACTCGTAGAAGGGATGGTCCGCCATGCGCCTGTCCGAGGGTGTGTTGAACGAATGAAGTCCGAACCAGCGGAGCTCGCGCTCCGTCGTTCGAGAACGACCAGACAGCGCCCACGCCGGGGGAGCGTCGATCGCCACGACATCGGCGCCGGACGCCGCCGCGAACGCGCACACCTCGTCGAGGCCCACACGCCGGTGCGTCTCCAGGACCTGCCGCGCGTCCCCGAGGACCACGAGGTCCAGGCCCCGCCGGACGCCGACGTCGATCCCGAGCGCTCGCAACGGCTCCGGCCTACGGCGTCTTCCGGTGCGCCAGGAACTCGAGCAGGTCGCTGCGCGTGAGGACGCCGAGCACCTGGCCACCCTTGACGACCAGCACGGCGGGCCCCAGCTGAAGCGCCTCGAACGCGACCTCGACCGGCTGGTCGTGCTCGACCATCGAGACGGGTGGCCCCATCACCTCCGCGATGTCGGCCTGCAGCGCGTCGGGATCACGGAACAGCCGGTCGAGCAGCGCGCGCTCTCGGATGGAGCCGACCACCTGCGCGACGTCGAGCGATCCCGGCTCGCGGACCACCGGCGCCTGAGAGATGCCGAACTCCTGCAGGACGTCCACGGCACGGCGAACCTTGTCGTGCGCGCTCACGGTGACGAGCGGCGGGATCTCCCCGTGTTTGGCCGCGAGCACCTCTTCGACGCGCACGACCTCCGGCCGCTCGAGCATTCCGTACTGCAGCAGCCAGGAGTCCGAGTACAGCTTCGACAGGTAGTTGCGCCCGGTGTCCGGCAGGATCACGACGACGGTCCGATCCTCGTCGAGGCTCCTTGAGACCTCGAGGGCCGCGAACACGGCGGTACCCGACGAGCCGCCGACCAGGATCCCCTCCTGGCGCGTGATGGCCCTGGCTACGCGGAAGGCGTCGCGGTCGGGCACCCGGACCCAACGATCCACGAGGCTCGGGTCGAACGTCTCCGGCCAGAAGTCCTCGCCGATGCCCTCGGTCAGGTAGGGGTGGACCTCGTCGCCCGAGTAGAGGGACCCCTCTGGATCTGCCCCGACGACCATGAGGTCGGGCTTCCGCTCCTTGAGATACCGCGCCGCCCCGGTGATGGTGCCGCCGGTACCGACGCCGCAGACGAAGACGTCGATCCGGCCCTCGGTCTGCTCCCAGATCTCCGGGCCGGTGGTGTCGTAATGGGCCTTGGGGTTCTCCTCGTTGAAGTACTGGTTCGGCTGGAACGCGCCGGGGATCTCCTCGGTCAGGCGGTCGGCGACGCGGTAGTAGGACTCGGGTGACTCGGGCGGAACGGCCGTCGGCGTGATGACGACCTCGGCACCGTAGGCCCGCAAGAGCGCGATCTTCTCCTGACTCATCTTGTCGGGCATCACGAAGATGCATCGGTAGCCCTTGATCGCGGCGGCGATGGCGAGCCCGTGCCCCGTGTTTCCCGAGGTCGGCTCGACGATCGTCCCACCCGGGCGAAGGCGGCCGTCGCGCTCGGCGGCCAAGATCATCCGAAGGCCGATCCGATCCTTCACGCTTCCGCCGGGGTTCAGCATCTCGAGTTTGGCCAGGACGACCGGCCGTATCCCGCGAGTGACTGCTCGCAGACGGACGAGCGGCGTGTGCCCGACGGCGTCGAGGAAGGAATCGAGCACCTGCACGCGCACTCCCGGCGTCTCAGCCGATGGACCGAGGCCCTATCGTCTCAGGTTCGCGCATCCGCGGCGATGGGCCGACTATCCTGCGCAGGGGCCGCGGACGGTGGCGGGGGTCATGAGCGAGGACGTCGCACAGGCGCGGCACGACATCCTCGTCGTCGAAGACGACGACTTCATCACGCGGATGTTCGCCGTCGAGCTGCACCCCGCCTCAACGGCCTCGCCGCAGCTGCCGATGCCTTCGGCGTGGAGACGACCGTGAGCGAGCGCCCGTCGACCGACGCCTTCGATGCCGTTGCCGGAGAGCGCATCCTCGTCGCCGACGACGACCCCTTCATCGTCCGGCTGCTCGAGATCGAACTGCACGCGGTGGGCTACGAGGTGCGGCTGGCGTCGGACGGTCGGCAGGCGCTCGAACGCATCGAGGACTGGCTTCCCGATCTCGTGGTCGCCGACGTGATGATGCCGAACATGGATGGGTTCGAGCTCACGCGGCGGCTACGGCAGGACAGCAGGACGGCGACGGTGAGCATCATCATGTTGACTGCACGCGGGTTGTCCGCCGACAAGCTCGAGGGATTCGCGCTCGGGGTCGACGACTACATCGTGAAGCCGTTCGACACGCCCGAGCTGCTGGCGCGGATTCGCGGCGTGCTCCGGCGCGCGAAGGAGATGCGCGCGCAGTCGCCGCTGACGGGCCTGCCGGGAAACGTGAGGATCGAGAGCGAGATCGAGGCCCGTGTGAAGGCCGGAGACATGTTCGCGATCCTGTACGTCGACCTCGATCACTTCAAGTCGTTCAACGATCACTACGGGTTCATGCGCGGCGATCAGGTCATCCAGTGGACCGCTCGGATCCTGCAGGACGTGGCGCTCGAGCTCGGCGCTTCGTCGGCCTTCGTTGGCCACGTGGGCGGGGACGACTTCGTCGTCGTGTGCCGCGCCGACCTCGCCGAGCGGATCGCGAGGACGGTGATCGCGCGCTTCGATGCCGCCGCCGTCGATCAGTACGACGACACCGACCGGGCAATCGGGTACATCGAAGTGACGAACCGGAGCGGACAGATCCAGCGGTTCCCGTTCGTGTCCGTGTCCATCGGGATCGCGACCACGGCGCGCAGGTCGTTCTTGCACTACGCCGAGGCGGTCGCGGTCGCCACCGAGATGAAGTCGTTCGCAAAGCGGACGACCGGGTCGTCGTGGGCCGTGGACCGCCGGTCCGGCTGATCGCGCTCGGCGTCCCGTCCGGTCTGACGACCCATCCGCTACGTCCCCTCGGGCTCGACGAACGCGGGGAACGCGAGGGAGTACGGCGTCTTGCCGCTGCCGTTGCCGGGCGTCTTCGCGCCGGGAAGCGGGTGCGGACGAGAAAGGAAGTACCCCTGCCCGAGGTCGGCGCCGAGGCTACGAAGGGTCTCGAGCTCCAGGGCCGTCTCGACGCCCTCGGCGACGATGTCCATTCGCATCTCTTGCGCGAAGGAGATGAGGGCGCGAGCCAGGGCCCGCTTGCCTCGGTTCGCGTCGATGTTGCGCGTGAGGCTGATGTCGAGCTTGATCATGTCCGGGTCGAGCAGGAGGGTGTGGCGCAGGCTCGCGAAGCCCGCGCCGGCGTCGTCGATCGCGATCCGCGCGCCCCGACCGCGAAGCGGCTCGAGCGCGTTCGCCAGCGCATCGTAGTCCTCGACGGCCTCGTGCTCCGTGATCTCGACGACGACGCGACGCAGCGGGGCGTCGGCGACCGCGGTGAGCAGCTGTGGGGACGAGGCCGCACGGTGTGAGAGGTTGACCGACAGGTACACGTGCGAGGGAAGCCCGCGCAGGTCCTCGAGCGCCCGGCCCACCGTGGCGAGCTCGAGCTCAAGGCCGAGACCGACGTCGGCCGCCTCCCGGAACCAGCCATCGGGCGCGCGCAGCGGTTCGCCGGCGAAGCGGGCGAGGGCCTCAAAACCGACGACCTCGCGTGAGGAAAGCCGCACGATCGGCTGGTACACCAGACTGAAGTCGCCGGCGTCGAGGACGCGTTGGATGCGCTCGCGTCGCTCCTCGATCTCGTGCGTCCGCAGCTCCGCCCGGCGAAGCTGCGTGGAGAGCTCGTCCACGACGCCGCCCATCACCTCGGACGAGACGATGGTCTGTCCGCGCGCGGCCCTTGCGATGGCGGTGACGATCTCTTCCGGCGGGGTGCCCTTCACGAGGTACCCGACGGCGCCGGCTCCGAGCATCGTCAGCACCGTCTTGCGGTCCTCGTACGCCGACAGCGCGAGGATACGGGTCCGCGGCGACGTGCGAAGGATCTCCTTGGTGGCTCGCGCACCTCCGCCGTTCGGCATGTTCACGTCGACGAGCGCCACATCCGGCCCCGTCGTCGATGCGACGGCTGCCGCCTCCTGCGCGTCCCCGACCGTTCCGACGACCTGTAGTCCGTCCTCGGCGCCGATCAACTCGGCGAGCGCGGCGCGGATGTCGGCTTCGTCGTCGGCGATCAGGACCCGGATCGGCTGTCCTGCCATCGCCCGTTATATCGGTCGGGAAGGCCCCTCCGAGAATGGTTCGTTGTGACTGGTCGATGTCGCCTGCGGGGGTCGCACTATCATCCAAGGGGTCCGGGGGCGAAGAGCGAACGCGAGCGTTCGCCCGCGGGAGGAGGCGGACCGATGCCTGGCCGGGAGATCCGGGCTCCTCGGGGGACGGAGCTGTCGTGCAAGGGCTGGCCCCAGGAGGCGGCCCTGCGCATGCTCATGAACAACCTCGATCCGGACGTCGCGGAACGTCCCGATGACCTCGTCGTCTACGGCGGAACCGGCCGCGCCGCGCGCTCGTGGGACTCGTTCGACGCCATTGTCCGGACGCTTCGGACGTTGGGCGACGACGAGACGATGCTTGTCCAGTCCGGAAAGCCGGTCGCGGTCTTCCGCACCCATCCCGATGCGCCTCGCGTCCTGATCTCCAACTCCATGCTCGTGCCGAAATGGGCGGACTGGGACACCTTTCACGAGCTCGAGCACAAGGGTCTGACGATGTACGGCCAAATGACTGCGGGCTCGTGGATCTACATCGGAACGCAGGGGATCCTCCAGGGGACGTATGAGACGCTCGCGGAGGCGGCCGCGCAGCGGTTCGGGGGGACGCTGAAGGGCACGATCACGCTCACCGGCGGGCTCGGTGGGATGGGAGGCGCCCAGCCGCTCGCGGTGACCATGAACCACGGTGTCGCCCTGTGCGTCGACGTGGATCCCGGTCGCATCCAGCGTCGCATCAAGACGCGATACCTCGACCGCGAGACTTCGGACCTCGACGAGGCCGTCCGTTGGGCGGAGCGGGCGCGCGCCGACGGTGAGAGCGTCTCCATCGGCCTGGTGGGCAACTGCGCCGAGGTGCTGCCGGAGCTGCTCCGCCGCGCGTTCCGCCCGGATCTTGTAACGGACCAGACGAGCGCACACGACCCGCTCGGCGGCTACATCCCCGCCGGACTCTCGCTCGCGGAGGCCGCCGATCTGCGCGAGCGCGATGCTCCTGAGTACGAGAAGCGGGCGTTGGATTCCATGGCGCGCCACTGCGAGGCGATGGTCGGGTTCCTCGACGGCGGCGCCGTCGTCTTCGACTATGGAAACAATCTGCGAGCCGGCGCGGAGCGGGGCGGCTTCGACCGTGCGTTCGCGTACCCGGGGTTCGTGCCGGCGTTCGTCCGACCGATGTTCTGCCAGGGCAAGGGCCCGTTCCGATGGGTCGCGCTCTCGGGCGATCCGGCCGACATCGTGACGACGGACAGGGCGGTCGCAGAGCTGTTCCCGCAGGACGACCGGCTCCGCCGATGGTTGGACATGGCTGAGGAGCGCGTCGCGTACCAGGGGCTTCCCGCGCGCATCTGCTGGCTGGGATACGGGGAGCGCGCCAGGGCGGGTCTGCGTTTCAACGAGCTCGTCGCAAACGCAGAGGTGTCTGCGCCGATCGTCATCGGGCGCGATCACCTCGACTCGGGCAGCGTCGCGAGTCCCTATCGGGAGACGGAGGACATGAAGGACGGCTCAGACGCGATCGCCGACTGGCCGATCCTCAACGCCCTCGTCAACACGGCCGCGGGCGCGCACTGGGTGTCGGTGCATCACGGCGGCGGCGTCGGGATCGGCTACTCGATTCACGCCGGCATGGTCGTCGTGGCCGACGGCACCGAGGAGGCGGCGCGCCGCCTGGAACGCGTGCTGACGACGGATCCGGGTACGGGGGTCGTCCGCCACGCGGACGCGGGATACGAGGACGCGCTCCGCGTCGCGGCCGATCGCGGCGTGCGGTTACCGTGGCGTCCGTGACGAGATCCCGCGCGGCGACGCCCGTCGTGCTCGCGGCGCTGGTGCTCGCGGCGCTGGTGCTCGCGGCGTGCAGCGGTACGTCCCCGTCCGGGACGGCATCGACGGCCACGTCGGGCGGAGCGTCCGCAGCGCCGACGGCGGGGGAGGCGACCTCCGGCGGCGCGGCGTCGGGGGCATCGGCCGAGCCCGCATCCGGGCGGTGCGCGAACGACTATCAGCCTGTCGCCGAGGGTGACACGTGGACGTACGCCATGCACGGCTCCGGCGGCGAGTCCGAGTACACCGATACCGTAACGAGCGCGTCGTCGTCGTCGTTCACGATTACCTCGGACTTCGGAGACGTCGAGAAGGACACGACGTGGTCGTGCGCCAGGGACGGTCTCGTGGCGCTTCAGTACGGGGGCGGCGCGTCCGGCTCGCTCACCGCTCGGCAGCTCTCTGCGAGCTTCCGGACAACGACGGTCACGGGTGTCACCATCCCGGCCTCGATCGATCCCGGTGACTCGTGGGAACAGTCTTACGAACTGAAGGGCGCGATCGACCTCGGTGGCGCAAAGGCGGTCGTGGCCGGCTCCGTCGTGGAGCGATTCAATGCCGGCGACGTCGTCGACGTGACGGTCCAGGCAGGGACGTTCCGGGCCATCGCGATCGATACATCCGTGACGCTCGACCTGCAGACCACCGTGGCGGGTACGAACACCCCCGTGCGCATGGACTTCACCGGAAGGACCTACCTGGCCGAGGGCGTCGGGATGGTGAAGTCGACGAGCGCCGCATCGCTGTTCGGCCAGAAGTTCAGCACGACGATCGAGCTCGGGACGTACTCCGTCGACTGACGAAGTGCCGGCATATCAATACGCTCCGCCGTTTCCCTCGGAGCGGTCCGCTGCGTCGCGCGTCCGGTAGTCGGGGCTGGACCGGTAGACCAGGTAATCGATCGTCGCCCAGATCGTTTTCGCGAACGGAAAGAAGAACACGGGGAACACCGCCACCAGCACGATCGAAGCCACGGTCAGGGGCACCACGCTGATATCGGGCAGGTCGACAACGAGCCACACGATGAGCAAGACGATCCACGCAAGCGTCGTCACCGCGTAATTGATGGTGATCGCGCCGAGAAACCCGCCCTCCTCACGCTCCAACCGCAGCGCGCAGCGCGGACACCGCTCGCGGATCCTGAGCCACCGCCGGAACAAGCCTCGTGAGCCGCAGCGGGGGCAACGGCGCGTCAGGCCACGAAGGAACGCTCGTCCCGGGCTCGGTTCGTTGCCGGTCGAATGACGGGCCGACGGGACCGGATCGAGCGAGTCGTACGGGTTCGTCCCGGCCACTCGACCCACTTTACGGGGAGCCGACGGCTCGGGCGCGCTCGTCAATGGTGGCCGCCTGGCAGGGATGGGGACGGTAGCCTTTCGTCGTGCCGGTGCTCGTGGGGCAGCGACTTCGTCTGGACGACGTCGTCGCCGTGGCCCGAGGCGAGCGCGTGGCGCTCGCGCCGGAGGCAGCCGACCGGATCCGCGCGGCGCGCGACGTCGTGCGCGCAAAGGCCGACGCCGGCGAGATCGTCTACGGGGTCACGACGGGTTTCGGCAGCCTCGCCGATGTTCGGATCGAGCCCGACCGCACCGTGGAGCTCCAGCACGCAATCCTGCGATCGCATGCCACGGCCGTCGGGCGCCCACTCGCGCGCGACGAAGCCCGGGCGATGCTACTCCTGCGGGCGCACGTGCTCGCGCTCGGGCATTCGGGCGTTCGCCCGGAGGTCGTCCAGCGGATGGTCGAGCTGCTGAACCGCGATCTCGTTCCCGTCGTTCCCGAGCGGGGGTCGCTCGGTGCCTCCGGGGACCTCGCGCCGCTCGCGGCGCTCGCCCTCCCACTGATCGGAGGGGGCTCGCTGCTCGTGGACGGGCGCCCCGTCGCCGCCGCCGAGGCGCTCGCCGCCGCGGGCCTCGAGCCGCTGGAGCTAGCCCAGAAGGAGGGACTCGCCCTGGTGAACGGGACCCAGGGGATGATGGCCGTGGGCATCCTCGCCGCCGAACGCGTACGGACGCTGTCGCGTGCCGTGGACGTCGCCGCGGCGATGTCGGTCGAGGCGGCCCTCGGAACCGACCGGGCGTTCGACGCGCGCCTGCAGGCGCTCCGGCCGCATGCCGGTCAGGCTGCCTCGGCGGCGAACCTGCGCCGCCTGCTCGGTGCCAGCCCGATCATCGCGTCGCATCGCGAGAGCCACCATCTCGTTCAGGACGCGTATTCGCTTCGGTGTGCTCCTCAGGTGCACGGGGCGACACGCGACGTGCTGTCCTACGCGTCGTCGGTCCTCGAGGTCGAGGCGTCGTCGATCTCCGACAACCCCGTTGTCCTGCCCGAGGCCGCGGAGGTCTTGTCCGGCGGGAACTTCCACGGGCAGCCGGTCGCAGTCGCGCTCGACGCCCTCGCGCTGGCGACGGTCGGCACGGCGAGCGTGTCCGAGCGGCGCCTGTATCGGTTGCTCGATCCCGCGACGAGCCACGGGCTGCCAGCGTTCCTCGTGACGGAGAGCGGCGTGAACTCGGGATTCATGCTGGCGCAGTACACGGCCGCCTCGCTCGTGTCGGAGTGCAAGACGATGGCGCACCCCGCGTCCGTCGACTCGATTCCGTCGTCCGCGGGGCAGGAGGACCACGTGAGCATGGGCATGACCTCGGCCCGGCACGCCCGGGAGGTCGTGGAGGCCGCCGAGATCGTCGTCGCTATCGAGGCGCTGGCGGCGGCGCAAGCGCTGGATCTGCGCACTCCCCTCGCCCCGGCCGCCGGCACTCGGGCGGCGCGCGACGCTGTCCGCTCGGTGGCGCCGTTCCTGGATCGCGACCGAGAGCTGGGGCCCGAGATCGACGCGGCGACGCGGCTCGTCCGCGAGGGCGGTCTCGTGCGAGCGGCGGAGGCTGCCGTCGGGGCGCTCGATTAGCCCGAGCGGTGATACACGATCACCGGCGTGCCGATCAGCGCGAGCCCGAAGATCCATTTCGCGTGCCAGTAGGGAACCCGGACGCAGCCGTGGCTCGCCGGGTAGCTCGGGACCTCGGGCCATCCGTGAATCGCGCGCTGGCCGTCGAAGAAGCTCGGGTAGTACAGCATGTGGTCGCTGTATCCGGCGAGTCTGCTCGTCACCGAGAACGAGCCGTCGCGCGTCGGCGTGCTCGACTTGCCGGTCGAGACGTGGATGACGTTCGTCACCGACCCGTCTTCCACGGTGTAGAGGACCTGCCGGGTCTGGTCGACCTCGATGTGGAAGCCGTCGGCCGTGACGCGCGGCCGCGGGACGACCGGATCGGCGAGCGCGCGCCAGACGGCCTCCTCGACGATCGTCGTTCGCTTCATCCGCTGGACCTTCCGGAACGCCATCACGGCGTCAGCCGTGCGGTAGTCGAACGACGCGTCGGTGCCGACCAGCCGGTAGTGCAGGTCGACGAGACGGCGCTTGAGAAGGCGGACGTAGACGCCGCTCGATCCGACACGAAGCGTCGGGAGCGGGGTCGTGCGCGGGCCGTCGACGTCGATGCCGGCGAGGTGATCGGCGTCCGCGAATCGCGCCCGAACGCGGTAGGAGCCCGGCACTGGGATGGTCAGCCGCGTTCGAAAGCCCCCCCTCGCGCCGATCTCGGTCCGACGCGTCGAGACCGTCCGGCCGTCGCGAGTGAGCGTCAGATCGACCCTTCCGCCGGAAACGGCGGGACGAACGCTCCCCTCGATCACCGCGTTGTCGAACAGTCGCACGGTGCCGAGGCGAACGCGAACGACCGCGCGAACACCGATCGCGATCGGTTCGCTCTGGGCCACGCCCCATTCGGCGTGCAGGGTCGTCGACGACGTCGGGGAGATCGTGGTGACAACGCGGCCGGCCGCTCCCGTGACGCCGGAGGCCAAGCGAGATCCGTCGGCGTCGATGATCGAGACCGTCTCGCCGGCGACGGCCGGGTCGATCTCGGCCGTGAGCGTGACGTCCGCGCCGACCTTGATCGTGGTGGAGGACGCCGTCATGCTCACCGACGACGCGGTCTGCGCGTGCGCAACCGCCGGAACGGCGGCGAGCGAGGCGAACGTCAGCAGGGCGGTCGTTCGCGTGGCCCTCCGCAACGTCATCGGAGCGCGTTCTCGCGTCCTCGAGTGAACGACGTGACGACCGGGTCGTGGCCCGGCCGGTACGGCACGCCCGCGATCCCCGGCCCCTCGAGGACGTCGAGGTCGGCCGACTTGCCCGGCTCGAGCGAACCGGCCCGATCGGCGATCCCCAGCACCGCGGCCGCGTTCAACGTGGACGCGCCGAGTGCCTCGGAGGGAGAGAGCCGGTACAGCGAGCAGGCGAACGCGATCGCCTCCGGCATCGACAGCACCGCCGACGTGCCGGGGTTGAAGTCGGTCGCGACGGCGACGGCCGCGCCCGCGTCCACGAGGCGGCGGGCGGGCGCCGGCGGCGCCGCGATCGAGAACGACGACGCGGGCAGCAGGACGGCGATCGTCCCCGAACCGGCCAGCGCGTCGATGCCCTCTTCGCTCACGTGGTTCAGATGGTCGGCGCTTCGCGCACCGAGCTTTACCGCCGCCTCGGCGGCCCCCGAGTTCCCCAGCTGATCGGCGTGTACGCGCAACGGCAGGTCGTGGCGCCGTGCCGCGTCCGCGACGACGGCCAGGTCGTCGACGCCGAAGGCGATGTCCTCGACGTACACGTCGATGGCGTCGGGGAGATCCTCGGCGGCCGCGGCGGGGATGAGTTCGTCGCACACCATCGCGATCCACGCCTCACGCCGGGCGCCTTCCGGGACGGCATGGGCGACGAGGAGCGTCAGCGTCGCGCGAGCATCGATCTCGCCGGCCAGGCGTCTGGCCAGCCGGGCCTGCCGCAGCTCGGCCTCGACCGACAGGCCGTACCCGGTCTTCATCTCCAGGCTCGTTGTGCCGAGCGCGACCATCTCCCTGACGAGCGGCCTACAGAACGCGAGGACGGTTTCGTCGTCGGCGGCACCGAGCATGCGGGCGGATCGGGCGATCCCGCCGCCTCGACCGTGAATGTCTCGGTACTGGGCACCCGACAGGCGCGCCTCGAACTCGTCGGCCCGCCACCCGAAGAACGGCAGGTGCGTGTGGGCGTCGACGAATCCCGGGACGACGGTGGCGCCGGAGAACACGCGTGGCTCACCCGCCTCGGCCGGAAGCCCATCCTGGGGGCCGACGTAGGTGATCCATCCATCCCGCCACGCGACGGCCCCTCGCTCGATCACCATCGGCCGCGCCAGACTCGGCCCGCGGACGGCCGACGTTCCGATCGGCGTCACGACGAGTCCGGCGACGATGGCACCCGACCCCGTGACCGGCCCCTGGTCGTGTCGGTCGGACCGAGAAGGCGGGGAAGCGGTCGCCACGACGCAATCGAAGATGACCGACGGTCCGATCGCAAATACCCGACCGACGGCTTGGGGGCGCTCCGTAGACTGGCGGCGTGTCCGAGGCCGCATCGGAACCGCGGTTCCGCGACATCCTCCGCGCTCCCGAGATCCGCGCCGCGATGCTCGGCACGTTCGTCATCATGCTCGGGTTCGGCATCGTCGCGCCCGTCTTGCCCAACTACGCGCGCTCGTTCGGCGTCGGCTACGACGCCGTCGGCGTGCTGATCGCATCGTTCTCGTTCACGAGGCTCGTCTTCGATCCGGTCGTCGGCCGGCTGATCGCTAGGTTTGGGGAGCGATCGATCGCGACGATCGGCGCCGTGTTCGTCGGCGTCTCGACGGCTCTGTCGGCCGTCGCTCCGACCTATCTGCTGCTCACCGTCTTTCGTGGCGCGGGTGGCGCAGGTTCCGCCTTGTTCTTCGCCGCCCTGATGTCCTTCCTGCTCCGCACGACTTCATCGGATCGCGTCGGGCGCGTGATGGGGGTTTATTACACGTCGTTCAACATCGGCATCATCGCCGGGCAGCCGTTGGGCGGGCTGTTGGCGAGGGCCTTCGGCCTGACCTCGCCGCTGTGGATCTACGCGGCATGCTGCTTCGTTGCGGGATCGGTGTTCCATCGCACGATCCGCGACGCACCGCCCACGGGCTCGATGCGACATGCGAGTATCCGCCGGCTCCCGTGGGGCCGCGCCCTCGTCGCCGTCCTGGTCGCGAACGGCGCGTACCTGTGGCTCACGGGCGCGGTGTTCAGCACGCTGGTCCCGCTGTTCGCGAGGGAAGTGGTGGGGCTGCCGCTGGGTGATATCGGTCTGCCCCTTGCCGTCGCGGCCCTTACGGAGTTCGCCGTCTTGTTTCCGGCAGGAAAGTCGAGCGATCGGCGGGGGCGGCGGGCCGTCCTACTTCCGTCGATCGCTGCGTACGGACTCGTGACGGCGCTCCTGGGGCTGGCCAGCTCACCGGTCTCGCTCTTCATCGCCATGGCGGGCGTGGGCGTTGCGAGCGGCTACGCGGGGGTCCCGCCGGCGGCGATGCTCTCCGACGTGACGCCGGAGGGGATGAGCGGACCGGCGGTGGCCGCGTTCCGCTTCGTTGGTGATCTCGGGCTGTTCCTCGGCCCCCTCGTTGCCGGCTGGGCGGCCGCACGGTACGGGTTCACCGCGGCGTTCGCCGTCACCGCGATTCCCGCAGCGCTCGCGTTCGGGCTGCTTCTCGGCGTTCGCGAGACGATGCCGGCGCTGCAGCGGACCGGCGACGTGGCCGGCTCGTGAGACCCGTCGTGCGGGTGAGCGCGGATGGAATGCTGCCGATCGACCGGGAGGATGCGTGGTCGCGGCTCGTCCGTTGGGAGCAGCAGGCGACGTGGCTCGCAGACGCAGACGAGGTCCGTGTCCTCGGCAGGACGCGTGAAGGGGTCGGCGTGCGCATCGCCGTACGGACGCGCGTGTTCGACATCCCCGCGTTCACGGAGGTTCTGGAGGTTGTGCGTTGGGACCCGCCCGGCCTGCTGCAGATCGCGCACACCGGGTTCGTGCGCGGTGCGGGCGAGTGGCGCCTCGATGCGGCGGGACCGACGCGAACCCGGTTCTCGTGGACGGAGGACCTTCGCGTTTCCGTGCCGATCCTGGGCGCTTTGGCCCTGCGCGTGTACGCGTTCTTTCTGCAGCGAACGATGCGGCGGTCGATCGAGGCGCTCGCGCGGGAGGTCGCATTGAGGCGCTGAGGCGCTGAAGCGCTGAGCCGCTCACCGCGGCCGTCGTCGCGGCGCGGTTGTCCAAAGCAACGACCGGCGATAGCGTGACTTCGAAGCGGGGGAGCCCGAGGAACGGGCTGAGAGGCCGGCCGACACCGCCGGCGACCCTTCGAACCTGATCCGGTTCGGACCGGCGGAGGGAGCGATGGCCACGACGATGGGCGGGCGCCTGGACCGGGCACGCGAGCGCGATCCGTCGAGCCTCGGCATCCGTCCCGTCCCCCTCGACGAGCGACGCCTGTCGGGACTCGACCTCGGTGTCCTGTGGGGAGACCTCTCCGTCGGGCTCCTGGTCATCGTGACCGGGGCGCTGCTCGTGCCGGCCATGGGGCTGCCCCGCGCGCTGCTGGCGATCGTCGTCGGCTCGGTCATCGGGTGCGTGCCGCTCGTACTCGTCGCGATCGCCGGGGAGCGCGAGGGCGTGCCGGGTATGGTCCTGTTCCGCCCGGTCCTCGGCCTCCGCGGGTCCTTCCTGCCGTCGGCGCTGAACGTCCTGCAACTCGTCGGCTGGACCGCCGTCGAGTTCTGGGCCATGGCGGCCGTCGCGAACGTGGTCTCTGTGCGCGCGTTGTCCCTCGATTCGCAAACTCTCTGGCTGGCCGTCGTCGCGACGATCTGCACCCTGCTCGCGATCGGCGGGCCGATCCTCGTCGTGCGCCGCTGGCTCGAGCGGTTCGGCGTCTGGGTGCTCGTGGCGACGTCGGCGTGGATCACCCTGAGGGTCCTCGGCGCCGGCGACCTTTCCGCGGTGTGGCACCGGCCTGCCGAGGGAGGGCTGCCGTTCTGGCTCGGCGTCGACCTCGTCGTCGTGATGCCCGTTTCGTGGCTGCCGCTCGTCGCCGATTACAACCGGTTCGCGAGACCCGGCTCTCGGGCGGCGCTCGGCACATACGTCGGCTATCTGATCGGAAACGTCTGGTTCTATTCGCTGGGCGCGCTGCTAGTCCTCGCGCTCGCCGCCGCCGCCGACGTTCGCGGCATCGGCGCGACGATCGCCGCCGTCGCGGGCGGGTCACCGGTCCTGCTCGCGCTGCTCGTGGGGGAGAGCGACAACGCGTTCGCGAACATCTATTCGTCTGCCGTGTCAGTGCAGAACGTCGTGCCGGAGGCCCGGCAACGACGACTGGTCGTCGCGATCGGCGTCGTCGCGTTCGGGCTCGCCCTGCTGCTGTCGGTCGAGCGGTACGAGGTTTTCCTCTTCCTGATCGGCTCGGTCTTCGTCCCGCTCGTCGGAGTCTTCGCGGCCGACTACTTCGTCGTTCGCGGGGGACGATACGGCGAGGCCGCCCTGTTTGCGCCGTCGGGGATCCGCTGGCGCGCCGTCCTCCCTTGGGCCGCAGGCTTCGTTCTCTATCACTGGTGCGTCGCGCCCGGGGCGATGCCGACGGGATGGACGAGCGCGGTCGCGACCGTCTTTCAGACGTGGCTGCATCTGCCCTTCCCGCTGTTCGACGCGCGGCTCGGCGCGAGCCTCCCGAGCTTCGCGGTGGCCTTCGTCCTCTCGCTGGCCGTGCTTCGGCCGGACGCTACTCGACCCAGTGGCGGGGGATTGGGGGCGGGGCGGCGACGAGCAGGATGACCGCAGGGTCGTCGGACGCGTTGCGGATCGTGACCTCGGAGCCCTTTGCGACGAGTGCGGAGCCCCACTGTTCGAGTCGCCGGCGTGCGCGGTCGACCTGGACGACGACTCGGCCGGCGAGCACGGTGCACATCGCATCCGAGTCGCGATCCGCGATCGGGCCGATGCCCTGCGGTCCCTGCAGGCACACGACCTCGGACCAGAGGTGCTCGGACTCGAACAACGGCTCGTGGCGCGGTCCGTCGTCGTCGAATCGGACGAGATCGCGCAGGTCCCTCGCGTCCACGGACCGAGCGTATCGCGGTCGGTACGACCTCAGCCGAGACTCTCTCCTATCACGGCTCGTCGCGACCTATCGCGCCTCACGAGCGGCGGGACGGATACACGGCGCCTCTCCGGCGGCGCATAGACTGGCCCAGTTGCACTGAGGGGAGACCACGTGGCCACGTTCTCGCTGTCGAACGACGCCCCTGCGGCGGTTGCCGTGGACGTCCTCGTTCTGCCGATGTTCGAGGGTCCGGAGCCGGGCCCCGGCGTGCGCGAGATCCGCGGGGTCGATCTGACCGGCGCGTACGGGAGCGCGAAGCTCAAGGGGAAACGTGGCGAGTCGCTTCTCGTGCCGAATCTGTCGCTCGACGGCGTCGCCGCCCGGTCGGTGATGCTCCTCGGCGTGGGACGGCGCGACGAGATCACGCCGGATGCGCTCCGCCGCTCCGTCGGCCGGGTCGCACCCCAGCTGGCGCGGCAGGCCTCCGTCGCGACCACGCTTCCGCAATCGGCGGGCCGCGCGGCCGACGACGCCATCCAGGCGGTCGTCGAGGGACTTCTGCTCGGCTCGTACCGGTTTACGACCTACAAGTCGGGCAAGACAGCGGACGCGCCGGAGAAGCGGGCGCTGAAGCGCGTCACCGTCGTCGGGGCGGGACGTTGGGACTCGAAGCTCGCCCGAGCCGCGTTGACGCGGGGACAGGTCATTGCCGACGCTGTCGTATGGGCGCGCGACCTCGTGAACACGCCCGCGATTGACTGCACGCCCGCGTACCTCGCGAAGCAAGCGCAGGCGATGGCCAGACAGGGCGGCCTCGAATGCAGGGTCTGGACCGAGGCCGAGCTTCGCAAGGGCGGGTTCGGTGGGGTCATCGGTGTCGGGTCGGGCAGCGCGAACCCCCCCAGGATGATCGAGCTGCGCTACCGGGGCGGCGGCGCCCGAACGGCGCCGATCGGTCTCACCGGCAAGGGAATCTCGTTCGACTCGGGTGGTCTGTCGATCAAGTCGGCCGACGCCATGGAGTGGATGAAGTCCGACATGGGCGGCGCTGCGTCGATCCTGGCCACGATGCGGGCCGTCGCAAAGCTGAAGCCGAAGGTGAACGTCGTCGCCGTGATTCCCTCGGCCGAGAACATGCCGGGCGGCTCGGCGATCAGACCGGGCGATGTCCTGCGTCACCGCAACGGGAAGACGTCGGAGGTGCTGAACACCGACGCCGAGGGGCGGTTGATCCTGGCGGATTCGCTGTCGTACCTGTCGGAGCAGAATCCGAAGCCGCGAGTCATGATCGACACCGCGACGCTCACCGGCGCGTGCATGATCGCGCTCGGTCCAGAGATCTTCGGGGTGATGGGAAACGACGAGGGGCTCGTACGCGACATCGTCGCCGCCAGCGAACAGGTCGGCGAGCAGGGGTGGGAGCTGCCGCTGTGGAAGGGCTACCGCCAACAGATCGACTCCGAGGTCGCCGACATCAAGAACGTCGGCAAGCGATACGGCGGTGCGATCACGGCGGCCCTGTTCCTGTCCGAGTTCGTCGATGGCGTGCCGTGGGCGCACCTTGACATCGCCGGTCCGGCGTACGCCGAAAAGGCCGGTGACTACTGGCCGAAGGGCGCCACCGGCGTGCCCGTCCGGACGCTCGTGCGATACATCCTCTCGCAGGCCGACGGCGGCGAACCGTCGCGGGCGCGCTCTCCGTGACGGAGCCCGACGGGCCTGTCCTCGCTATCTTCGCGCACCCCGACGACGCCGAGATCTCGTGCGGCGCCACGATGACCAAGCTCGCGGCGACCGGCCGCGAGGTGCGGCTGCTGATCCTGACCAACGGCGACCGCGGCTCGCAGGATGCCGCTCTGGATCGCGCGGAACTGGCGGCCGTGCGGACCCGCGAGAGCGAGGAGGCCGCGAGGATCATGGGCATCGCGCACGTCACCCTGCTCGACACGCACGACGGTGAGCTCGAGAACACCGCGCCGATCCGCGCCCGGGTCGTCCGAGAGATCCGGGAAATCCGGCCGACGACGGTGCTGTCATGCGACCCGACGGTGTGGTTCTTCCCGCCGGCCGACGACATGTCGACGCACGGCGAGTTCTACAACCACACAGACCACCGGACTGCTGGCGCGGTCGCGCTCGACGCCGTTTACCCGGGCGCCGGGAACCCGCATTACTTCGCCGAGCACCTCGCCGAGGGGCTAGGGCCGTGGAGCGTCCGTGACGTGCGGCTGGCGTGGACCAACGAGCCGAACTTCCACGAGGACGTCACCGGGTTCGTCGACAGCAAGGTCGCGGCGTTGTTGGCGCACCGCAGCCAGCTAGAGGGCGAGGGCGTGAGGTTCTTCGAGGAGTGGCTGCCGAAGGAGGCTGCCGAGGCCGGAGCGCGAATCGGCGTCGAGCACGCGGAGGCGTTCCGCGTGCTCGACCTCTCCTGACGCCCTCTCTTACTTGTGGGCCCGCGCCCTGCCGATCGAGCGCGCGACGAACAAAGCGACGAGCGCGACGAGCTGTGCACCGAGGATGACTCGATTGACGTCGACCGCCGGACGCCACGCGACGTCGTCGCCGCGGATCACGAAAGCGCCGACCGGCTTCGCGTTCATGCCGAATCCGCTACCCGAGCCGCCGCCCTGACCCTGCGGTCCCTCGCCGCCGCCTCCACCGGCGCCGCCTTGCACGCGCGCGGCGGGAATCACGGTGACGCCGTTCTTCTCGTAGGCGTCCCCGTAGACGCGCTTCACGGTCATCGCGTCCTTCGCCTGCTCGATGGTCTCCCGCACGTCCATCTCGATCACCTCCGACTACCACCCTACGACTCGTCCGAGATGTGCGGGGCGGAGGGGCCCGGCTTCCGCCGAGGCTTCGGCGAATAGGTGAATCACCCCCGAATGGGGGGAGCGCGGAAAAGTTCGAGTCGCCCTTCCGCGAGGCGGCGAGCGGTCGCCCCCTAGTACTCGGGCTTGGTACCGACGGCCAGCCAGACGTCGCGAAAGTCGTTGACGGGATCGGCGAAGCGCTCGGCGAACGTGCCGTACGCGCGTTCGAGGAAACGCCGCCACCCCTGCTGGTCCAACATCGATCGGACGAAGCGGCCGGTCGACCACGTTGAAAGGCCGTCGACGTACTCGTCGAGCGAATAGACGAATCGATACTCGCGCCGCTCCGTTCGTACGTGCCTCAGTCCCGCGTCGATGAGCGTCTCCTCGATGGCGGTTCGATCCGCGAAGCGGTCGGCCCATGGGACGGCCTGCCGCCGAGCGTCCTCGAGCAGCCCCGCGCCGACCGACGACTCGACGAGGTCCGCCCACGTCTTTTGAAGGTCATCCGGTTTGTCGGCCCAGCTCGAGATCGCCAGCCGACCGCCGGCCCGCAGCACGCGCAGCATGTCGAACAGCGCCGTCTGGTACTTCGTGAAATGCGCCACGACGAGGTTGCCGAGCACGACGTCGAACGTCCTGTCCGGGAAGGGGAGGTCGATCGCCGAGCCGGCGACGAGCGGGAGCCCCGGACGGGCGCCGCGTCCGGCGAGAAGCATCCCCATCGACACGTCGACCCCGACGACGAGGCCCTCGCGACCGGCCGGCTGCTCCGCCGCGGCCGCGCCGACACCGGTGCCCGTCCCCACGTCGAGGACCCGGGCTCCCGGTGCGACGGCCGACATCGTCACCAGGTCGGCGGCGATCTCGGCGAGTCGCGGCGCATGGACGCGCTCGTACGTGTCTGCGACGGCGTCGTACCGGCGCCAGTCATCCATGACCCAAGCGTATCGGCCCGACCCCCGTTCGACGGTAGCCGCGGCGGCCACGTCGGCGCCGGTACGCTGTGCGGATGGAGCCGCTCCCGTGACGGGGCCCGCCGGCGTCTCCGCCATCGTGCTCGCGGAGCTTGCATCGGGGGCGACGGCGCTGCTTTGGCCGACGCCGCTTTGGGGTGAGGTTCGCCGTGGGTTCTTCATCCTGACGGGCAGCGTCGTGCTCGCGCTCGCCGCGTCGACATGGGCGACGACGGACGTGGCCTCGACGCCGGGCAGCGACGCCGGGCGCTGGAGCGTCGTGCTCGCCGCCACGCTGACGGGTGTGACGGGCCTATGGCTGGCGCTGCTGATCGGTCGGAGACAGTCGGCGGCGCGGATCGTCGGCGTGGCGTCGGTCCCCGTCGCGATCGGGCTCCTCGCGGCGATGGCCGGAACCTCGGAGGGTTCATACGTCGTGGCCGTCCTCCAGCTGTTGGCTGGCGCGGCGTTCCTCGGCGCCGTCGTCGACGGCCTGCTGCTCGGCCACTGGTACCTGACGGACCGAGGGCTGTCGCGGACGCCGATCAATCGCTACACGACGCTGCTGATCGCGGCGGTGGCGCTGGAGGCGGCGGCCGTCATCTCCGGGGGTTTCGGCCCGACCCCGCCATCGGCCGCCATCAACCCGCTGCTGACGTCCGTCGGTCTCGCCTCGTGGATCGCGCTCGGAATGGTGGCGACGACCGCGCTGATCGCCGTGCTGATCCGCGCGGCGCTGCGGGGGACGCGCGCGTCGGCCGTCCAGGCGGCGACCGGGTTCTTCTATCTCGCCGTGATCACGGCGCTGACGGCCGAGTTCGCGGCGAAGGTTCGCTTTCTTCCGTGACGCCGCCGGCGTCCGCACGGACGCAGCCACCCCAGGTTGTATGACCCTCGCGGTGCTCCTGGCCGGTGCCTCGCCCAGGTCGTCGCGTCGTCGATGGTGGCGTCGGGGCGGGGGAGCGTCTGGACGACCGTCGGCATGGTCTCGTTCTTCTCGGGCGTCGTCGCACTCGCCGTCGCCCCTCCACCGCTGTCGGGGGGCGTGCCGGTCTGGCTCGCCGGCGTCAGTGGGTTCGCGGCGGGTCTCGCCCTGTACGTCGGGACCGGTGTCTTCATCAGGATGATGCGGAACCGGTGGCCGGCGTTGATGCGCGACGCCGACGACATCTACGGGAACCGCGGCTCCCGCTCAGGCCTCGCGGCGGCCGCGGCCGGCGTCGTTGCGGTCGGTGAGGAGCTGTTCTGGCGTGGCTTCGCGCAGCGCGAATTGGCCGCTCGGTTCGACTCGGCCGCTGCCGCGATGATCGCGACACTCGCCGCGTACGTCGCGACGAGCGCCGCGAGCCGCAACCTCTCCATCGTCTTGGCCGCCCTCGTCGGGGGAGCCGTCTGGGGGGCGCTCGCATGGTGGAGCGCCGGCGTGCTCGCCGGCATCGTGTCACACGTCGTGTGGACGACGCTCATGGTCGCGAGGCCGCTCGTGCACGAGGCCCCGTGATCGCGCTTCCCCCGAACATGGCGTCCGTCCTCGCACACGGAGAGTTCTGCCACCTCGCGGCGCGGACCGACGGCGGACCGCACCTGACGCCGATGGTGTTCGTCTACTCGGGGGGGAGTGTATGGGTCACGACGTCCCGCGGGTCGGTGAAGGCGAGAGCGTGGCGGTCGGAGCCGGTCGTCGCGGGGCTCGTCCACGACGGAAACGACGCGGTGAGCTTCGTCGGCCACGCGCGGCCTTACGACGTTCTCGACACGGCGACGTGGCCCGACGCGATCGGCCGCACGCCGGCGGTTGCGGCCGCGTCGCTTCGGTTCTCTCGGAAGAACGCCAAGTTCTTCGCCGGCTACGCGGTGGACGCCCATCGTCTGCCGCTCGCGTGGACGCCGCCTGCGAGGGTCTTCGTCGAGATTCGGTTGGATCGGGCGACGCTGTTCGCCGGCGGTGCCGTCGTCATCGAGACGGCCGGCTCGCTCGACGGCGACCGGAGGCTTCGCTCGCGGGCGGGGTTCCGCGCCGTCCGCGCCGCGGACGCCTTCGTCGCGCTCCCCCGCCAGGTGCGACACGCGGTCGGCGATCACGCGACGGGTGCGCTCGCGCTCGACGACGGCGCCGACCTCGCGGTCGTTCCGGTCCGGTGGCTCTCCCGCGACGGCCCGATCCTGGCGTCTATGCCCGTCGCTGCGCTGGCCAGAGCCGTGGGCGGCCCGAGCGTCGGAGCCGCGCTCGGCATCGACCAGCCCTCATGGTGGCGGGCACGCCGCATGCTCGGGTGCATGGTGCAGGGATCCGCTGACATGTTCGTGCCCGCCGAGGTGCGTTCCGGGCGCCGCGCACTCGATGCGGCGATCCGCGAAACGGGAGGGAACCCGGAGCGCGACGCGTTGGTGCGGCTTCGGCCGCGGCGTGTCGTCTGGTGGGAGGGCTGGACAAGCGGGAGCTCGAGGGTCGCATGACGATCCCATACGGCCGCGGGAAGAGGGCGAGCGTGAGCGTGGAGATCGACGCTCCCCCCGAACGCGTCTGGGACGTGGCGGCCGACCCTCGCAATCTGCCGCGGTGGGAGCGCCACATCGTCTCGATCGAGGACGTGCCACCGGGCGGCCTGAGCAAGGGCGCGTCGTACACGGTCGTCATGAGGTTCCTCGCGATCCGCGCGAGGATCCACGCCGACGTCCTCGAGTGGTCCCCCCCCGGCTACGCCTGTCTGCGGCTGTCCGGGCTGCTCGACGCGATGGTTCGCACGACGATCACGCCCATCGGCAGCTCGCGGAGCCGGCTCGAGCATGACGTCGAGTACTCGTTCCGAGGCGGGGCTCTCGGAGACCTCGCCGCGCGGAGCCTCTCGGCCGTCGGCGGGGCGAGCCTGGCTCTGAAGCTCGGCACGTTCGCGCAGAAGCACGAGATCGAGACGCGCGGTCGCTGAAGGGTCGCTCGGGATCACGCGTCAGCGTGCCGTCACCGCCCGGCGTCGCGCTTGAGCGTCGCCCGCCACTCCGCAGGTGCCGTCGCTCCCAGCGACGCGGCCCTCGCGTGCCGACGAGGACGCGTCCTCGGGGCCGCGCCCGTTCGTTCCTGGCGATCGCCCTCCTCGTCGTGTCTGTCCATGCCGTCCGCCGACGGTGTCCCGGGACGCAGAGTGGTCGGGGGCGCTTCGATGGTCGCATATCATCCAGCGCGTGGCGAAGCGCGCGATCAGGGTCGCAGCGCTCATGGCCGGGGCCGTCGCCGTCGGCGTCACCGCGACGCGTGGGGGCGGCCGTGAACTCGACGAACGCGCGTTCCGCGCAATCAACAGCCCGCGCGGACGGGCCGCCGACGCGTTCTTCTCGAGCATCACTGAGCTCGGCTCGATCTGGGCGTCCGTCGGCGCCGCGGCGGCACTGGCGGCGGTGGGCGAACGGCGCGCGGCCGGGCGGGGGCTCGCCGCCGCGTCGACCGCGTGGGTCACCGGCCAGGCGCTGAAGCGGCTGTTCGTCCGGACGCGTCCGTTCCTGGCCGACGAGATGGGAACGCGTCTGCTGATCGAGCGGCCGCAGGGCACCTCGTGGCCGAGCAGCCATCCCGCGGTGTTGCTCGCGTTCGCCACCGTCGCGGGCCGCGAGCTGGCGTTGGGATTCACTCAGCGCGCCGCGCTCGCGGGGATGGCGGACCTCGTCGGTCTGTCGAGGATCTATCTCGGCGTGCACTATGCGGGCGATGTCATCGGAGGTCTTCTGATGGGCCGCGCCGTGGCCGACGCTTGGTCGACCCGTCTTGACGGGTAGCGACGCGCGCGGCGCGGCTCCCTTCGACCACCCGCTGACCGCAACCGTCAGTAGACTCCAGCTGTGCTAGCGGCGCTGGCCTCGATCGGCTGGCCGGTTCTCGACCGCGTGCATATCGGCCGGAGCTTCGCGATCTCCCCGCACGGCGTCGGCATCGCGGTCGGGTTCCTGTTCGGCGCGTGGATCCTCGGTCGCGAGGGTCAACGGCGCGGAGTGCGACTCGAGCACGTCAACCAAATGGTTTTCTGGGCGTTGATCGGCGCGATCGTCGGCGCGCGACTGTTCTACGTCATCGCGCACTGGTCGGAGTTCGACAGCGTCCTCGACACGCTTGCGATCTGGCGAGGGGGGATCAGCCTGCTCGGCGGGATCGCCGGCGCCATCCTGGTGAACCTCCCGCTCATGCGCCGAAACCGCTACGGCTTCTTCCAGGTCATGGACGGGGCCGTGATCGGCTTGGCGTTCGGTATCGCGTTCGGGCGGATCGGCGATCTGATCATCGGAGATCATCTCGGCAAACCCACGTCGTGGGCGCTCGCGTTCCGCTACGAGGGCGGCACGCCGGCCGGTTTCAGCTGCGTGGCGGGCGTCTGCCGCGAGATTCTTCAAGGTGGGCAGCACGTCGTTTACAGCCGGAGCGGCGCCACGTTGCTTTCGGCGATCGGCGAACGTCTCTCGACGGGGACCGGTCTGCACCAGACGGCTCTGTACGACATGATCTCGGCGACGCTGCTGTTCCTGGGGCTGTACGTGCTGTCGCGGGGGCTCCGGCGCGAGGGCATCCTCACGCTCACCTTCGGCGCCTGGTACGGCGCCACACGCGTGCTCGAGGACTTCCTGCGCGTGGACAAGCGCTTCTTCGGCTTGACGGGAAGCCAGTGGACGGGTGCGACCGTCTCCGTGATCTGCATCGTCACGCTGCTCGTGTGGGCGATCCGCGCGGAGCGTCCCGCGAAGACCCAGCCGGAGGAGCCGAGCCTCCGCGAACGGTTGGGCGCGCCTCCTCCAGAGTGACGAACAGAGCGACGGCGCGCTAGTGGTGGTGGCCCGCGCCATCCGGCGCACCGGTTGCGAGCAGCGTCAGCGGCTTGCCGACCTTCGAACGCGTCACCTGGGCGACCGCCCGGGCGGCGTCCACGAGCGCCTGAGCCGCCGGCGAATCCGGTTCGCGGACGACGATCGGGCGGCCCTCGTCCCCGCCCTCCCGCAGCCGGGGCTCGATCGGGATCTGCCCGATGAGCGGCACCCCGAGGGTATCGGCGGCCTCCTGCCCGCCGCCCTCGCCGAAGATCCGTGTGGGCTCGCCGCAGTGCGGGCACGCGAACCACGACATGTTCTCGATCACCCCGATCGGACGCAGGTTCGTTCGTTCCGCCATCTTCCCGGCCCGTTCGGCGACCTTGCGCGCCGCCTCCTGCGGCGTGGTCACGACGAGCATCGACGCGCCCGGAAGGAACGATGCGAGCGAGATCGAGACGTCGCCGGTGCCCGGGGGAAGATCGCAGAGAAGGAACTCGAGGTCGCCCCAGTAGACGTCGCCGAGAAACTGCTCGATCGCCTTGTGCAGCATCGGGCCGCGCCAGATGACGGGCTGCTCCTCCGGGACGAAGAACCCCATCGAGATGACCTTCACGCCGCTGCCCTCGAGCGGCAGGATCATGTCGTTGAACCCGACGGGCTGCCCGTGCACGCCGAGCATCCGCGGCACGCTGAAGCCCCACACGTCCGCGTCGAGGATGCCGACCCGGTGGCCCTCGGCCGCGAGCGCGGCCGCGAGGTTCACTGTCACGCTCGACTTGCCGACGCCGCCCTTGCCGGAGGCGACGGCGATGACGGAGGTTTTGCCGTCGGTGAAGAAGGATCGCTGCTGCTGCGGCGCGCTGCCCGGGCCGCCGCGCAGCTTGCCGACGAGCGCCGCCCGCTGCTCCTCGCTCATCGGCGTCATCCGGACGTCGACCCGGTCGACGCCGATCGGCGCAAGCGCGGTCGTTACGTCGGACGTGATGCGCTCCTGAAGCGGGCACCCGGCGATCGTGAGCAGCACATGGACGCGTACGAGGTCGCCATCGACGTCGATGCGCTCAAGCATGCCGAGGTCCTCGATCGGCCGACCGATCTCGGGGTCGAGGACCGACCTGAGCGCCTCGCGAACCTGCTGCTCGGTGACGTTCGCCAACGATGCCTTCCTTGGATGTCGCCCCACGGTGGCTCGGGATTCACGCGACCCGACGCGTTCGATGCTCACTTCCATGCTACGGCCGAGGCTCGCGGGCGTCGATGACGAGCGGTCCGACCCGTCCGGCTAGTCCGCTCGAGATCCACAAGGTCCTCGCGGACGGCACGCGGTACCGCCTCTATCGGTACCTCGGGCTGTCCGGGCGGGCGGTCTCGATCCGCGAGCTGTCCACGCGCCTATCCCTGCATCCCAACACGCTCCGGCCCCATCTGCGCCGCCTCGAGGAGGTCGGCCTGGTCCAAAGCGAGGCGCGCCGCGGCTCGTCGAGCGTCGGCCGCCCGCAGACGCTCTACGCGGTTGCGGGAGGCGACGATCGCGGCCGACGCGACTATCGGCTGCTTGCCGAGATCCTCGCGAGCGTCGCGACCGGACGCCGCGCACGCGAGCGGGCGACGACCGTTGCGACGGAATGGGGCCGGTACCTCGTCGGCCGCGGGGAGCCGCGTCCCGGCGCCCGCCGGACGAGCGGTCCGAACCTCGCGGTCCTGCAGGGGGCGATGGCGCAGGCCGGGTTCGACCCGCGGTTCCGCCGCGCCGCCGGTGGTGACGTCGAGGTCTCGATGCGCGACTGCCCGTTTCGGGACCTCCTCGACGACCATCGCGAGTTGGTCTGTGGCGTCCATCGTGGCCTGCTCGAGGGGATGCTCGGCGCGCTCAACCCTCCGCACCGGCTCGGGGACTATGCCCCGCTCGTCGAACGAACCGTCTGTCGAATTCTCGCGCATCCCGTTGGCGGCTGATCTCGGTCAGCGAAACTTCTCCGCCAAGGCGACCGCCCCGGCCCGCGGCAGCATCGTCTCGAGCCGGTACGTGAGGCCAGGCTCGGGCTCCCACACCAGAACGTTCCCGCGCACCCGCACGACGTCGCCGCCGAAGGCGCCCTCGAGCCCAAGGTCGTGCTCACCGACGATCCAGAACCCATCGGTGCCCCGAACACGCACCGGGGAGATCGAGTCCGCGAGGACGGTCTTGGTGACGATGTCGAGCTCTCCACGGACGATGAACAGGACGACCGACCAGGGTGTCCCGGGGATGTTTCGATACTCCCCGGTCTCACGCCACGCCAGGACGAGGATCGGGGCTCGGCTGACGCCGCCGGAGTGCAGCACATAGACGTCATCGGGCTGGCCCAGGCTCGCCGGCCACTCGGGCGCCGTGCCCGTCTCCGCGATCGCCCGTCGAAGGAGCACCTGCGGTCCAAACAACGACGGAGCTTCGGTCTGCGCGCTCGGCGCCAGGGACGGCGCGACGCGGAATTCGACCGCGCCGATCGACAGGCGCGCCGCGACTGCGGCGCCCCCGAGCATCAGGACGCCGACGGCGATCGCGGCGACGAGCCGGCGTCGGGACCACAGCGCCGCGCCGGGGAACGGCGGACGATGGGCGCGCGCCGCGTCGGCTCTGATGCGGGCCGCGACCGAGGAGGCGATCGGCGGCGTCGGGGGAAATGACGTCCGCCTCGCCATCGATCGCAACGCGTCTTCGATGGCGTTCGCCTCACGCATCGGCGGCCTCCGTGACGGAACGCGGATCGAGGTCGTGGGGCAGCCGGGCCCGGAGCTTCTCGAGCGCACGGGACAGGCGAGACTTCACCGTGCCGGGCCGCACCCCGAGCGCCGCGGCGGTCTCGGCCTCCGAAAGCTCAAGCAGATACCGGTACGACACGACGAGCCGGTCGCGCTCGGGGAGGTCCGCGAGCGCGGCGAGCAACGTCCGCGCGATGTCGGAGGAGACGGCCGCCGCCTCCGGCGCCTGGGCCGAGGCGCCGGAGGGGCGGTCCCCGGCCAACCGAAGCGCGAGTGACTCCCGGCGCCGGGCCGAGCGGCGACGATTGCGCGCCTCGTTCCCGACGATCCGAAGGATCCAGGGCCGAAACGCCCCCTCCGGGCGGAAACGGTCCAGCGCGTAATACGCCTTCACGAAGGCCTCCTGCGTGGCGTCCTCGGCGTCCGCCGAGCTGTGGGCGATGAGGTACGCCGTGCGAAACGCCACCTCGCGGTAGCGCCGGACGAGCGTCTCGTACGCGGCGACGTCGCCACGCCTGGCGAGCCCGACGAGCTCGGCATCCTCCAGTGGACGGCCCTCCACCGTGCCGGTCACCGAGCTCTACACCGGCCGGCGTGGGGTCGTTCCCCGACGGCGTCCTCCGCCTACGACGTCGAGGCCGGCGCGCGGCTGCCGCCGTCGCCGAACGATCGCCCCGTCTGGCCGGTGAGGTCGCGCAGGAGCGTCGTCAGCTCCATCGGGAGGATGAACTTGGTCGAGGGCGACGTCCCTATCTGCTTCAGGGCCTCGAGGTACTGAAGACTCATCGTGTTCGCGTCGACGGTTTGCGCGACCTCGAAGATCCTCGACAGCGCGAGCGCGAACCCCTCGGCCCGGAGGATCGCCGCCTGCCGATCGCCCTCCGCGTTCAGAATTGCCGACTGCTTGTTGCCCTCTGCCACGGTGATGGCGGCCTGCTTGGCGCCCTCCGCCTCCGTCACGACCGCACGGCGCGTCCGCTCCGCCGACATCTGCCGGGTCATGGCCTCCTGAACGGCCGGCGGAGGGATGATCTCGCGGATCTCGACGTTCGTGACCTTCACACCCCATCGCTCGGTCACCTCGTCGAGCTTGACTCGCAGGATTTCGTTCATCTGCTCTCGCTTGGCCAGCACGTCGTCGAGCGACATATCGCCCACCACCGACCGAAGCGTGGTGGCCGCGATGTTCTGGGCGGCGCCGGCGAAGTTACCGACCTCGATCACGGACATTACGGCGTCGACGACCCGATAGAACACGATGAAGTCGATCGAGATGGGCGCGTTGTCCTCGGTGATGGCCGTTTGGTGTGGGATCTCCAGGTACAGCTCGCGCAGGTCGACCCAGACGCCGCGGTCGATCAGCGGGATCAGGATCACGAGACCCGGCCCCTTGGCGCCGATCGCGCGGCCCAGGCGGAACACCATCAGCCGCTGGTACTCGCGCACGATGCGGATGGCCGCCGGAAGGAACACGGCAAGCACCACCACGATCACGATGAGGACGATCAGCCACGCAGTCACGTCTCTCCTCCTTCGCGCGCGGGCGCGCGGTCCTGGGTCGGGGCCGCGGCTGGCTCGACCGCGGGGTCCATCGCGGCGTCGGCTTCGAGCGGCTCCACCTTGAGCCGAAGGCCGTGCATGGCGACGACGCGAACCCGCTCGCCGGCGGGAACCCGTCCGGCGACCGATTCGGCCGTCCAGTCCTCCGCCGCCACGCGGACGACGCCCGTTGGCGACAGCTCGATCGTGACGATTCCTTCGGAGCCGACGAGCCGCTCGCTACGTTCGGCGCTCCGCATCCGGCGCGTCTTCATCGCCTGCTGAACGACGTAGCCGAAGAAGAGGATTGCGAATCCGGCGACCGGCACGATCACCAAGGGCGAGACGCTGACGTCCCCCGAGCGGTCGAACAGGAACAGGCCGCCGAGCACCAACGTGACGGCGCCGGCGACGCTCGGCGCTCCGATGCCCGGATGCAGCAATTCGAGCACGAAGAACACGACCGAGGCGACGAGCAGCGCCACGCCGATGAGTTGCACGGGCAGCATCCCGAGGGCGACGAACGACGTGAGCAGCATGAGCGCCCCGACGGTTCCCGCGACGCCTCCTGGAATGAACAGCTCGAGAACGAGCAGCGCGAGACCGCCCCAGAAGAAGACGAAGGCGATGTTCGGGTCGAGGAAGGCATGGAAGAACGAGGCGAACGCGCTCATCTCGCTCGGCTCGAGCGTCGCACCTGCCGTGTGGAGGGTCACGCGCTCGCCGGCCGCGACGGTCACGCTGCGACCGTCGACGTCCGCGAGCAGCGTCGGAACGTCGGGGGCGATGAGGTCGATGACGTTCAGGCGAAGGGCCTCCTCGGCCGAGGCGCTGACGGATTCGCGTACGGCCCGCTCGGCCCAGTCGGCGTTGCGATTGTAGCGGTCGGCGATCGCGCGGATCGACGCGGCGGCATCGTTCGTGGCTTTCTCCGACTCGATCGCGCCGGCGAGACCCACCGGGTGGGCCGCGCCCACGTTCGTCCCCGGCGCCATGGCGGCGACGGGGCAGGAGAGCAGGATGAAGGTACCGGCCGAGGCGGCCCGGGCGCCCTCGGGATAGACGTAGCCGATGACCGGCACCTTCGAGTTCAGGATCGCCTCGGTGATCTCCCGCATCGACGAGGACAGGCCCCCCGGTGTGTCGATCTCGAGGAGCACGGCCGCGACGTCGCGATGCTGCGCATCGGCGATGAGGCCGCGGACGTGATCGGCGACGAAGGGGTCGACGACGCCCGTCAGCGGGAACTCCAGTACGACCGGAGAAGGCGTCTGTGCGCGCGTCGCCAGGGGAACCGAGGCCACGATCGCGAGGGCCCCGATCGCCACGCGGAGGATGCGCGCGACGCTGCGCATGACGGCATCATCCCACCCGCACGACGTCGGTGCCCGTTGTCTGGGTCGGTTCGGATTCGGTGACGGATGTCACAATTGATGCGCCGTGTGCTCCAACCTTTCGCCCGAGAGGGCCGCGTATACCCGATTGGGGGGGTCCCGAGGAGCAGGAGGGGCCCGATGACTGGGCGGGGCCCGCTTCTGCCCGGCCACGATGGGCCGCTCCTCCCGCGAGAGGAGCAGCAGCTTGTCGAGGGACTGCTGGCCGGGAACGAGGACGCGGTTCGGGCCCTGTACGCCAGATTCGCCCGGCCGATCTTCACGCTCGGGCTCCGGCTCCTCGGAAGCGCCGAGGCGGCGGAGGAGCTGACTCAGGACGTGTTCGTGATGGCGTGGCGCAAGGCGGCGCGATTCGACGCGACGCGCGGGCGGCTGTCGACGTGGCTGATGGCGATCGCGCACAACCTCGCCGTCGACCGGCTCCGACGGGAGACCGGCGTGACGCGGCCGACTCTCGTACTCGTCGACGAGGTTCCCGAGGCGGCGCTGACGGAGGAGGAGGATTCGCTGATCGAGCGGGATGTGGCGGTTCGCGCCCTGTCCGCGCTGTCGGTCGCCGAACGCCGGCTGCTCGTCCGGGCGTACTTTGGCGGATTGACCGCCCGGGAGATCGCCGAGTCGGACGGGATCCCGCTCGGAACCGTCAAGACCAGACTACGGACGGCCCTGATCAAACTGCGCCGGGCGAACGTGGACAAGGAAGGCGCCTGATGCCCGCGGAGTGCGCCGCCGTGCGGGACCAGCTTGCCGAGTACGCCGTCGGGGTCCTGCCCGAGCGTGAGCGCGAGGAGATCGAGCGGCACCTCGAACGGTGCGCCGCCTGCCGCAAGGAGGCCGGCGAGCTTGCGTCCGCGGCGTCGACGGTGGCGTTTGCGCTACCACCCGCCGAGCTCCCCGAGGGTCTGCTCGAGCGGGTCCTGGGTCAGATCGCGCGCACCGTCCGCACCCCTGCGTTCCGGCGCCGGACGCGGGCCGCGGCGTCCGTGGCGATCGCCGCGATGGTGGCGCTCTCCGCGCTCGGCTGGGGCGCGGTGATGGCCGGTCGCGCGGAACGGTTCGAGGTCCTCGCGCGGGCCGAGGCCGACCGTCAGACCGCGGCGCTTCAGCAGTTTCAGAAGGTCGTCGGCGACCTCCGCGGCCGACTCCCGACGGGGCTTCCGACCGGCGAAGCCCGCCTGGCGAGCCTCGCGCCGTCCGGAGGCGGCGCCGGAGGCGGCGCCGCGCTGGAGCTCGTCTCGACCCACCTGATGGACTTCGTCATGGTTCACGTCAGCGGCCTGCGCGAGCCCGGACTCCCGTATCGCGTCTGGCTCGTCGCCGACGACGGACGCACGCTGTCGGCCGGACGGCTCACGAACCTCGATGCGAGCGGCGGCGGTGAGGTCTTCCACGAGTTCGATGCCGATCTCGCTCCGTACACCACGGTGCTGCTGCGCGACGCCCACGGTGGCGTCGCACTCCGCGGCGTCGTCGAAGACGTAAACACGTGAGCTCGGGCGGCGGCACCCGGTAAGACCGGGAATTACCGACGCGTCATCTGCATCGAGAACGTCGCCGACATCCCGAAGCCGTCCGTGCCGAGCTGCTGCTCGAGACCCGGGAACGACATCGTGATGTCGAACGTTCCGTTGCTCGTGCTCTGGACGAGCTGCTTGGCCGCAAGGTCGAGCCAGCTCGTCTGAGTGAACGTTCCGCTGCCGCCGTACTCGATGGTGGCGTCCTCGCCGCCGAGCCCGGGGAGCGGACCGCCGCCCGAGCCACCGAACGCCTTCGCGAGATCCTTCAGGTCGATCGAGAAGTCGAGCGGCACCGTGTACCTCGTCGTGATCACCGCGGCGCGAACGCCGTCGACGCTCTCGTAGCGGTCGAACGTGCTGTGTGCCGTGTACTCGATCTTGCCGTCGCCGAAGGGGAACGACTGAGAGAATTCCTTGTCCCACTCATCGCCCGGCGCGACCTCGTCGTCGGGCAGGATGGGCGTGACCTGGTCCATGCCGGGAAACGCACCGAGGCCGCCGCCCGTGGAGCCGAGCGACAAACCGTGCGCGTCGACGATCTGCCCGTCTGGTGTCACGCGCAGCGTCGTCGACTGCCCCTCCATCGTGCCGGGGATCGGCTGTCCGTTGGCTGAGCCGGAGACGCCGTCGACCGACAGGCGGACGGTGGCGACGCCCTCGTCGTCCACGCTTACGACCTTCCATCCCACGGTCTCGCGCATCTCGACATCCAGCGGCTGCTCGCCGAGCGAGCCGAGATCGACGGAGCCGTTCATGGACATCTGGATGCCATAGGTGGTCTCGTCTCCCCGATCGAACGCGAGTCGCAGCGGGGTGGCGGTGCCGGACGTCCCCGACCCCGACCGGAGGAAGAAGTAGGTCGCCGCGCCGCCCAGCAGCGCGACCGCCACGGCGGCGGCCACGACGGCCGAGCCTCGCCGACGCGGCCGCTCGGGCCCGGCCGACGTCCACCCGTCGTCGTTTCGAAGGGGGAGGGTCGGAGTGGTCCCGGCGCCGCGGGGCGCTCCGCGAGTCGTGGGGCCGTCGCTGACCGGAGGCGTCTCGGGCGTGGCCCACGGGGACCGCGGGGGAGTCGTAGGCGCCGTCGGCAGCGACGGCTGCGACGGTGATTCGGGCGATCGCGGGCTCGTCGGAAACTCGGGCTCGCTCATCGAGGTGCTCCTCTCCGTGTGTGGTCAGGGAACGGTGCCCTCGAGAAGGCATCGGCTGTGGGGACTCCCGGCTTCAGCCCTCGCCCGAAAGGCCATGGACTGGGAACGATCGTGCCGCCTCCCGAGATTCTGCCGACCGAAACGTTCTCATGGCACACGGATATGATGCAGGCCCATGCCCGAGGTGTCCGAGGTCATCGGCATCGGTCTCGCCGGCGGGCAGGGCGTTCGCGCCCGGCCGCTGACCCTCAAGGCTCCCGGCTATCTGCGGTCGAAGGCGGCGATGTCGTTCCTGGGCCGCCGTCTGATCCGCTGGGTGATCCAGATCCTGTCGAGCGAGGGCATCAAGGACTACTACGTCATCGCGCACGGGAAGGAGAACCGCTACCAGATCAAGGTGATGATCGGCTACGGGGAGGGCTTCGGGGTCGACGTGAAGTATTCGCCGGTCAAGTACGACGCGCTGTCGACGGGGAGCGCGGATTCGGCGCTTCGAATGCTCGAATACTGGGACATCACGCACCAAGCGCTCGTCTTTCCGACCGACTCGATCATCGACTTCGACCTGGCTCCGATGTACGAGGCGCACCTTCGGTCGGGCGCGGTCGCGACGATCGCGGCGATGACGCGCGAGCCCGACGAGGTCGCCGAGAAGTACGGCGTGATGCTCACCGACTCGAACGGCCGCGTGAGCGATTTCGTCGAGAAGCCGACCCTCGCCGACCTTCGTGAGCACTTCCACGCGGAGACCGACGAGGCGTTCCGCCAACTCCCGCTCATGACGAACGCCGGGTTCTACCTGATAGACACGAGCGTCCTGCGAGGGCTCGCGGGCGACGCCGAGATCGAGCGGCTGCGGCGAACGCGGCTCGACTTCGGCAAGGACCTGCTGCCGTGGCTGGTCGGCAACGGGTATCCCGTCCACGCGTTTCCGGTTCGACGCATCGGAGACCTGGGAAACGTCGGCGACTATCTCACGACGATGTCCGAGGTCCTCCGCGGCGAGTTCGAGGCCGTCGACCGGCTGCTCGGACCGCCGTTCGACGCAGAGAACCACGTCTGGATCGCCCCGGAGACGCTTGCGATGCGCGATTCCACGAGCGGACGCACGCTGAGCGAGAAGATCGCCGAGGGCGGCGTCACCATCGGTCCGGCCGTGCGCATCGGACGCTTCTGCGAGATCCATCCGGGCGTGACGATCACGGAGTCGAACCTTGACGACGACATCGAGGTTCAGCGCGGTGCTTCGATCAGGCGCTCGCAGATCCGCGACGGTGCCATCGTCGGCGCCGGCGCGAGCCTGTTCGAGGCGGTCGTCGGCTCGATGTGTGAGATTCGCTCCGAGCCGTACAACCCCACGGTGATCGAGCGGCTCGTCGCTCTCGGCGACGAGGTCACCGTCCACCCGGGCGTGCGCCTGGAGGACGACGTCGCCGTCTACCCACGCCTCAAGCTTCCCGCCGGCATCCGCGTGCCGCCGGGGACCGAGATCACGGGTCCCGCCGACGTCCTTCGGCATCTCTGATCGAGTGGAGTCTCGATGCGGTTCGGTCTGAGCCTGCCGCACTACGACTTCTCGCTGCCCGCCGTACGGCCGATCACATTCGGCGCGGTCGCGGAGCATGCCGTCCGCGCAGAGGAGCTGGGGTTCGACAGCGTGTGGGTGTCCGACCACTTCTTCTACTCGCTGGCCAGACACGGAGCCGGTGACGAGCTCCTCGGGTCGCTCGAGCCTCTCTCGACGCTCGCCGGCCTTGCGACAAGGACCGGACGCGTTCGGCTCGGCACGCTCGTACTCGGGGCACCGTTCCGCCATCCGTCCGTCCTGGCGAAATCGGCCACGACCATCGACGTCCTGTCCGAGGGCCGGCTCGATATGGGCATCGGCGCGGGGTGGTATCGGGACGAGTTCGACGCCTTCGGGTACCGGTTCGGGAATGTCCGGGATCGGTTCGATGCGCTCGCGCAGACGGTCGAGGTCCTCGACGTGCTCCTGCCCGGCGGTCCCGTGACGCGCGATGTCACCGGACTTCACCTGGTCCAGGCCTACAACCGGCCCGAGCCGGTTCAGCGGCCGCGCCCGCCGATCTGGGTGGGCGCCAAGGGCGGCGACCGCGCGCTCCGCCTCGTCGCCAAACACGCGGACGGATGGAACTCCGTCTGGCGGTGGACGCCGGAGGCGTTCGGCGAGCGAGTGCTTCGCGCGCGCGACCTCGCGGAAGCGGTCGGTCGCGACCCGGCGACGATCCGGTTCTCAGTCGGGCTCTACACCGTCATCGGGGAGGACGACCAGGACGTGCGGCGCCGGTGGTCGGCGCTTGAGCGCTGGATGCCGGGCGTCCTCGCGGGGCAGTCGTTTGACGAGTGGCGAGCGGACGCGCTCGTCGGCACCGTCGATCAGGTGCGCGAGCGGGTTCGTGCGTTCGAAGATGTCGGCGTCGAGGAGATCATCGTCTCGCCGGCGCCGCTGCCCTTCGCCATCCCCGACGCGTCGATGCTCGAGCTGTTCGCCGCCTCCGTGATCGCCGCCGAGTGATGGAGCCGATCGATGCCGCGGTGAAAGTGCTTGCCGAGGAGCGCCGGCCGCTTCATTGGACGGTGATCCAAGACCTAGCCCTGCGACGCGGATACCTCGACCCGTTCACGACGCCCGACGTTCGCAAGAAGTTGTTGGCCGCGCTCGCCGAGGGGGCTCGGACAGGAACCGTCGTCAACGACGGCAGGGGCGCCTACCGTCTGCCGGCCTGAGCCTGGCGGCGGCCGGGACGGTTGACCCTACCGACGGTAGGCGATGCGGCTGTACTGCTCGAGCTTTTCGAATCGGTGCTCGGCGTCGACATACCGGACCGTTCCGGTACGGGACCGCATCACCATGGAGTGGGTGACGGCGCCCTCGGTCGTGTATTCGACGCCGGGCAGGAGTGACCCGGTCGTGATGCCGGTCGCCGCGAAGAAGACGTCGTTCCCGGACACCAGATCATCGGTCGAGAGCACCCGTTCCAGATCGAAGCCCGCCTCGAGCAGCGCCCGTCGCTCGTCGTCGTTGCGCGGATACAGCCTGCCCTGCATGGCACCGCCGACGCACTTGAGCGCCGAGGCGCCGACGACGCCTTCCGGCGTTCCCCCCACGCCGAGGAGCAGATCGATGCCGGAACGATCGGTCCGTGCGGCGGCGATGGCGCCGGCGACGTCGCCGTCGGTGATGAGGTAGACGCGCGCGCCCGCCTCGCGCACCCGCTGGATGAGCTCCTCGTGCCGAGGTCGATCGAGGGCGACGACCACGATCTCTTCGGGTCGCACGCCTTTTGCCTTCGCAACGAGCCTGACGTTCTCCTCGGGTGGGGCGGTGACGTCGATCGCGTCGGCCGCCTCCGCTCCCGTCGCGACCTTCTCCATGTAGACGGCCGCGCCCGGGAAGAACATCGACCCGCGCTCGGCCAGCGCGATCACCGCGAGCGCGTTCGGCTGTCCGAGCGCGGTCAGCCGTGTCCCGTCGATCGGATCCACGGCGACGTCGACGCCCGGCCCGTCGCCGTTGCCGACGGACTCTCCGTTGAACAGCATGGGCGCCTCGTCCTTCTCGCCCTCGCCGATCACGACCGTCCCGTCCATCGAGACCGAGTCGATCATCAGCCGCATCGCGTCGACCGCGGCGCCGTCGGCGGCCATCTTGTCGCCGCGGCCGACCCAGCGGCCCGCTGCCAGCGCCGCGGCCTCGGTCACTCGTACGAGCTCGAGGGCGAGGTTGCGGTCGGGGCGTTCGTCGTTCATCCGGGTCCTCCTTGTTTGGGCAATCGTAGCCCGCGCCTCGCTACCGCAGCCTCCCGATCTCGCGAAACCAAGACAGCGTTCGACGGATCGTCTCCTCCGGTGACGTGTATTCGAGTCCGAGCTCTCGCATCGCCCGCGAGCCGTCGTACGCGCGGCCGTGGGCGACGGCGGCGGCGACCTCGCCGCAGATCGGTGCGTCCCGGCTGACCAAACCGAAGACGGTCTCGACAAATCTCGCCACGAGGGCGACGGCTCCCCCGGGAACCGCGATGGGGCTGGCGAACGATGGCATCATCGCTCGGCGTCCGGGCGCGCGGCCGTTGCCGCCGCCGACCACACCGGCGGCTCCGCTCGTCCTGCGGACCTCAGCCCCGATGCGGCGCACGAGTGCCAGGGCGTCCTCGGTGCGGAGCGTCGCGCCACAGAGCACGTACCGTTCCCCGGACCGACCGATCGTCGCGGCGAGGACGTGACCGCGCGCGCAGTCGGCAACGTCGACGAACGACAACGTCGATCGGACCATGACGGGGAGCCGGCCGTTCGCGGCCGCGAGCAGCAGTCGGGCCGTTCCATCCAACCGACCGGGACCCTGAACCGACGCCGGATTGACGACGACGACCTCCAGAGCCATGTCGCGGCCGACGTCGAGCGCCACGGCTTCGGCCTCGGTCTTCGAGCGCTCGTACGCCGTGAGGAACCAACCGCGGTGTTGCGTGTCCTCGCGCCCGACCTCGCCCGCCCCTTCGCCGATCGTCGCGGCGGACGAGGTGTGAACGAAGCGGCCGACGCCGGACGTGGCGGCGGCCGTAACGACGTTGCGCGTCCCGAGGACGTTCGTCCGAATCATCCCGGCTGGGTCGTGGAGGCAGCTCGCGACCATGCCGGCTGCGTGGACGACGAGACCGGCGCCGGCGAACGCGTCGACGAGCGAACTCGGATCGAGGATGTCGCCCGGCACGGCCGTCACGCGACCGGTCCCTGCGTCCAGGCGTTCGATGAGGCTGGCGGCCGCGCGTGAGCGTGCGACACCGCGGACCGTGTGACCCGACGCGGCGAGCTCACGTGCCACGGCGCCGCCAACGAAGCCGCTCGCCCCGGTGACGACGGCGACCGGCGGCGGCTCAGCCGTGACGAAAGACCGTGAGCCGATTCGAGAACCGTGCCAGGTACTCGAGAGCGGACAGGAACGTCACGACGGCAGCACCCCACATCGCCCATTGATCCAGATAGAACGGGCCGATCTTGGGGCCGGGACGCAGGATGGCGAGGAAGATCGCGACGAACTGCACGTTCGCCTTGAGCTTGCCCCAGATGCTGGGCGCGATGACGGTCCCGTCCGCGGCGACGACGCCGCGAAGACCCATGATCAGCAGCTCCCGCCCGACGATGATGGCGGCAACCCATGGCGAGGCGCGCCCAACCGCGACCAGCGCGATCAGCACCCCGGAGACCAGCAGCTTGTCCGCCGTCGTATCCAGGAAGCTGCCGAGGATCGTCGCCGCCCCCCATCGCCTGGCGAGATACCCATCGAGGAAGTCGGTCGCCGCCGCGATCGCGAACAGCGACGCGGCGATGCCCGACGCGTGCTCGACGCGGTTTTCCAGGACCAGCCACATGACGACCGGAACGAGCACGACTCGGACGTACGTGATCCGCCGCAGGACGGAGGCGGCCTTCACCGCTCGCTCGTTGACGCTCAGCGTCGACACCCTAACAACGAAGTTTCGCGCACCGGCGCCAGTGATGTCTCGTCGATCGGGCGACCCGGCCGGCCGAGCCCGTCGGCCAGCTCGGACGTCATCTCGGCCCGTCGGACGCGCGAAGGCGACGCCCTCGGAGAGGCCCGGTGCCGCGCGAGACAAGGACGATGCGGGGGCATGCTCAGGCGCGAGAGGCCAGCGTGCCGACGAGGAAGAACCCGTATGCGACCGTGGTGGTTCCGACGACCCAAAGACCTACGTCGATGCGCCGGCGAGCGCGAGGCCCGAACCTCAGGTCGTGGAGAACCCCGCGCAGCCCCAGCATCGCGTGGGCCGTCACGACGAGCAGGAAGAAGCACTCGATCGTGAAGATCAGAGGGTTGCCGATGTACTCGAGGACCTGCCGGTAGGTCCGCAGGCCGCCGATGCTTTGGACGACGAAGTGGTGCGCGACCATGTGGACGGTCAGGAGGACCAGCAGCGCCGCTCCGGTTCCGATCGTCGCGCGCCAGACGCGAGCGCTCGGGTCGTGGGACCGCGCCCACCTTCGGGTGCGACTCTTCGGCCGGGTCTGGACGACCGCCATCAGGCATCTCCGATGATGCGCAGCGCCGCCGCAACGAGCAGCAGCGTTCCGATGAGGGTGCCGGCCCAGAAGAACGCGCGGTGCCGGTTCGGCACGATGCCCGTTCCGACGAGCGCCACGCGGACGCCGTTCAGCCCATGGTAGAGCAGCCCGAACACGAGGAGCACGTCGAGGCCCAGGAAGACCGCAGTGGTTGCGACTCGAAGAAAGCCAGCCCAGGCGCTCGCGCCCCAGAGCAGCGTCGAAAGCACGGCGAGGTGCACGTAGAGATAGAGGACGAGCCCGAGTCCCGTGATCCGGTTGGCGGCGAAGGCCCAGCCACCGATCGCGCGGCCGCGCGGGTCGAACCACCCGCTCGGCGACACGCCGACGCCCTTGCGAAGCACGGGCCCGCGCTGCGCGCGAAGGTCTTCCTCCGCCGATCCGTCGACGTTCACGACGCATCCTCCGCCCCGCCGTTCCGGGCCTCGGCCGACTCGACACCGAGCCTCTGTCCCCCCACCAACACGCGTCGAAGGACCATGATGCGCTCGGCGGGGCGGACGCCCGATGGACACGCCTGCGTGCACTCGAAGGCGGCATGACAGCGCCAGACGGCGTCGGCGGCGTCGGCCCACCGCAGGATGGCATCGGTCTCGGTGCCGCGGGGTTCCTCGACGAGCCGCTGCGCCGCGGCGAGGGCGGCGGGCCCGACGTATTCGTCCGTCGTCGCTGCGATCGGGCAGGCGGACAGACACAGGCCGCACTCGATACAGTCCTCGAACCGCGCGTGCGTTTCGACACCGTCGCGCGTGATGCCGGGTGACGGAAACTCGCTGAAGCGGACGACCGGTAGCTGGTCGGGGAACCGGGCGTAGAACTCCCGCATGTCGAGCACCAGATCGGCGAGGATCGGGATGTTGGCCTCGGGTTCCACCGTGATCGTCCGCCCCAGGTCCCTGACGGGCGTGACGCACGCCAGACCTTCTCGCCCGTTGATTCGAACGCCGCAAGTTCCGCATGACGCGTGGAAGCACGAGTGACGGATCGCGAGTGTCGGGTCGGCGTGCACCTCGATCCAACGCAGCGCATCGAGAACGGACGAACGCGGGCCGACGGGTACGTCGAACTCGTCGAATCTCGATTCAGCGTCTCCGCGCTTGTACCGGAACACGCGGAAGCGGCGGCTCTCTGTCACCACCGACGGGCCCTCGACCTTCGTGTGCGGCGCGTCCGCGGTTCGCATCGTCATCGCGGCGCGGCATAGAAGGCGGTGTGCGGGAGCAGCACCCTGTCGCGCGTCCGGCACACGGTTTCGATCCCCAGCTTTCGGCTCACGAGGTCCGAGCACAGCTCGGCCATCCCGCGCAGCGTCGTCGCCTTGCCTCCCGTGATCGTGACGAACCCCTCGACGGCGTCTTTCTCGGCGTGGTCGAACGTCTTGAACGTGCGCGAGAGTTCGCGGTCGGCATCGCCGTCTGCCGTCGGCCCCCCCGACCCCCCGTCTGTTGCCGGGGGGCCCGCCGGCGCCTCCGGCGCTCGGCTTCGTGGCCCCCCCGACCCCCCGTCTGTTGCCGGGGGGCCCGCCGGCGCCTCCGGCGCTCGGCTTCGTGGCCCCCCCGACCCCCCGTGCGTCCCAAGCAGGGGGCGTGCGGCCGACCACGCCGAACGGATCTCCGCCTGCCGGATCGCCGGGATCATCTTCGAGCCCTCCTCGAACATCCGCTCGATGTGATCCTCGGGGACGTCGAGGTCGTCGGGGTCATCGACCGTCCAGGAGCTCGTGCCGACGATCGAGAGCCCGCGCTGTGGGACGACGATGTCGCCGTCCCCGGGCCTGTGCAGCCGATTGACGACCATGTTGCAGAGACGGCCGCGCAGCGCGAGGAGGACGCCGGGAGAGAGCCGGATCGGGACAACGGCGCCGGCCATTGCGGCGATCTTCTCCGACCACGGCCCCGTCGCGTTGATCGTGATGTCCGCGTGGATCTCACGCTCCCGCCCGGTGACACGGTCGCGGAGCGCGGCCCCGCTCACGAGGCCGTCGTGGACGAGCAGCCCCACGACCTCCATGTAGTTGTAGAGGTCGGCGCCGCCCTGCTGGGCGGTCGCGAAGAACCGAAGCGGCATACGCATGGCATCCATCGTCGCGTCGGGCACGCGGATCGCAGCCTTGATATCGGGACTCAGCAACGGCTCGAGGCGCAGCGCCTCGTCCCGACGCAGCTCTTGCACGGGGATTCCGCACTCCGTGCACGAGCGGACGAATTCCTCGCGGTAGTCCAGGTCCTCGTCCGTGATCGCAACGAACAGTCCGTCGTTCTCCTCGAAGGAGCCGGGCGCGATCCTGCGCAGGATCGTGTTCTCCTCGATGCACTCGATAGCCGACTCCTTGTCGCCGACTGCGTAGCGCGCCCCGGAGTGGAGGAGGCCGTGGTGGCGTCCGGTCGTGCCGGACGTGAACTCCCCACGCTCGACGAGGGTGATTCGCAGACCCCGAAGCGTCAGATCATGGGCGAGCGCTCCGCCGGTCCCGCCGCCGCCGATGATCAGAACGTGCGCGGGCGCGGGCGGCCGCATCGATCAGTCCTCGCGGCCTTCGTCTTCCCCCTCCTCCTGCCCGCGGCCGAAGTCCGGCTCGACGTCCTCGTCGTGCTCGCCCTCTTCCTGCCCCCGAGCGAAATCGGGTTTCGCATCCTCGTCGTGGCCGCCCTCTTCCTGCCCGCGGGCGAAGTCCGGCTTGGCGTGTTCGTGCTCCTCCTCGTCCTCCTGCCCACGCGCGAAGTCCGGGTGCTCGTGGTCGCGTCCCATCTCAGCTACTCGACCCAGTCGAACGTCCGGGTAACTGCCTTCTTCCATCGACCGTACTCTCGCTCGCGCTCGGCAGGGTCCATCCGTGGGGTCCACTGCATGTCCTTCCCCCAGTTCTGGCGCAGGTCGTCGTAGGAGTTCCAGAACCCGACGGCCAGCCCCGCCGCGTACGCCGCACCAAGCGCCGTGGTCTCGGCGACCGTCGGCCGGATCACTGGAATCCCGAGCACGTCGGCCTGGAACTGCATCAGCAGGTCGTTGTGAACCATGCCGCCGTCGACCTTCAGCTCCCTCATCTTGACGCCGGAATCTGCCTCCATGGCATCGGCGACCTCGCGGCTCTGCCACGCCGTCGCCTCGAGGGCCGCGCGGGCGATGTGGCCCTTGTTGATGTAGCGGGTCAGTCCGACGATCACGCCGCGCGCGTCGCCGCGCCAGTACGGGGCGAACAGGCCCGAGAAGGCGGGCACGAAGTAGATGCCGCCGTTGTCCTCGACCGTCTTCGCGAGGTCCTCGACCTCGGGGGAGCTCTTGATGAGCCCCAGGTTGTCCCGCAGCCACTGGACGAGCGCTCCGGTGATCGCGATGGAGCCCTCCAGGCAGTAGATCGCGGGCCTGTCGCCGAGTTTCCATCCCACGGTGGTGATCAACCCGCTCTTGGACGGGACGATGTCGGTGCCCGTGTTCAGGAGCATGAAGTTGCCCGTGCCGTAGGTGTTCTTCGCATCGCCGACGTCGTACGCGGCCTGGCCGAACGTCGCTGCCTGCTGGTCGCCGAGGTCGCCGGCGACCGGGGTGCCGGCCAAGCTCCGCGTCGCATCACCGTAGACGTCCGAAGACGGCCGGATGTCCGGCAGCATCGACCGAGGAATGCCGAACGCGCGCAGCTGGTCCTCGTCCCAGTCCAGCGTCTCGAGGTTCATCAACATTGTCCGGCTGGCGTTCGAGACGTCGGTGACGTGGCGCCCGCCGTCCCTGCCCCCGGTGATGTTCCAGATGACCCACGAGTCGATGTTGCCGAACACGAGATCCCCCGCCTCGGCCCGTTTCCTCGCCCCCTCGACGTTGTCCAGGACCCACTTGATCTTGGTCCCCGAGAAATAGGTCGCGAGCGGGAGTCCCGTCTTGTCTCGGAAACGATCCTGGCCGCCGTCGCCGGACAGCTCGGTGACGATCTCCTGCGTTCGCGTGTCCTGCCAGACGAGCGCGTTGTACACGGGCTCACCGGTGTTGCGGTCCCAGACGACCGTCGTCTCGCGCTGATTGGTGATCCCGACCGCCGCTAGATCGCCGGCCGTGATGTTCGCGGAGTTCAGCGCGCCGTCGATCACCTCGTTCGTCCGGGTCATGATCTCCTTCGGGTCGTGCTCGACCCAGCCCGGCTTCGGGTAGATCTGCTCGTGCTCCCGTTGGTCGACTGCGACGACCCTTCCGGAGTGGTCGAAGATCATGAAGCGGGTGCTGGTGGTGCCCTGGTCGATCGCACCTACGTAGTCCGCCATCGGACCTCCTTCGGTGGTCTCCTCGATGTCGACGCGCTATTCAGACATTCAGGTTGAACGCCCAGTCCGCCAGGAACGCTCCGATCACACCGCCGATGATCGGGCCGACGACGGGGACCCAGCTGTATCCCCAGTCCGAGTCGCCCTTGCCAGCGATCGGAAGGACAAAGTGCATGATCCGCGGGCCGAGGTCGCGGGCCGGATTGATGGCGTAACCGGTCGGGCCGCCGAGCGACAGCCCGATCACGAGGACGAGCAGGCCCACGGGAAGCGCGCCCGTCGCCAGCACGCCCGTCGCGCTGATGCCCTGAGCGCCGGTGATCACGAATCCGCCGCCGAGCTTGATCGCGATCGCGGCGATGCCGAACACGAGCATCGCGGTTCCGACGATCTCCGTGATGAGGTTCGACACCGTGTCGCGGATCGCCGGACCGGTGGAGAACACGGCGAGCTTGAGTCCCTTGTCCTCGGTCGCCGCCCAGTGCGGCAGATACGACAGATACACGAGCGTCGCACCGATGAACGCCCCGACGAACTGTCCTGCGATCAGCATCGGTACGTCGCCCCAGTCCGTCGCGCCGATCGCGGCGAGGCCGATCGTGACGGCGGGGTTCAGCTGAGCGACGCCACCGGTTACGGCCACGCTTGTGATGACCCCCATGAAGACCCCCATGCCCCACGCCCAGGCGATGACGATCCATCCGCCATTCTGTGCCTTGGACCGGTTGAGCAGAACCCCAGCGACGACTCCGTCACCGAGCAGGATCAGGACGGCCGTGCCGACCACTTCCCCCACGAACATGTTCCGGACCACCCCCTCGACGCGTGGACCCCGGTGAGCCGATCGGCGATCGGCGCACGCGAGCGTTGTCGGCCCCTTCCGAGGCCCGGTATGTGCGCGACTCGAACCAAAATCCGTCCGCGTCCGCGCGTCAAATCGAGGCCGTGTCCCAGCGTCGCGGCGCTGAGATGATGCGCCCATGTCGCGCCGGCAGCTCGCGCTCCTCGCGACGGGTGTCGTCGCCGTCTCGTTCTCATCGATCTTGATTCGACTCGCGGATGCGCCGGCCTTGTCCATCGCGTTCTATCGAAACGCCATCGCGGCGGCCATTCTGCTGCCTCTCGCGCTCGTGAGGTATGGCGACGAGCTCCGGTCGCTATCTACACGGCAGTGGACGATCGCCGTGCTCGCGGGCGCGTTCCTCGCGGTCCACTTCGCCCTGTGGGTTCCGTCGCTCGAGTACACGACCGTCGCCGCGAGCACGGTTCTCGTGACGACGCAGCCCGTATGGGTGGCGCTCATCGGGCGCGCGGTCGGCGAATACGTGTCTCGTCGAGCGCTGATCGGAATCGGGCTGTGCCTCGTCGGCGCCGCGGTCATCTCCGGCGGCGACCTCGGGCTTTCGCGGCGTGCGGCGTTCGGCGACGTCCTCGCGATCCTCGGCGCCATCATGGCCGCCGCCTACTTCCTGTCGGGCCGAACCGTCCGTCGCCGACTGTCGCTCGTGCCGTACGTCGCGATCGCCTACACGACGTCGGCGATCGTTCTGGCAGCGATCGTGGTCGGAGCCGGCGAGCGGTTCGCGGGCTTCCCGGCGCAGACATGGCTGCTGTTCGTGCTCATGGCGGCCATCCCACAGTTCCTCGGCCACACCGTCTTCAATTACCTGCTCGCGGCGGTCGAGGCCTCGGTCGTCGCGATCGCCGTGACCGCCGAGCCGGTCGGCTCGACGTTGCTCGCATTCGCGTTCTTCGGCGAGCTCCCCAGGTGGACGGCCTTCGCCGGTGGTGCGCTGATCCTGCTCGGCATCTACGTGACGATCTCGGCTCAGGCCCGGCGTCGGAATGACGAGCTCGCCCCGATCGAGTAGAGCCGGTCTGTCGCCGATTGCACCGCCGGATGGACCCGGCACGCGCGGGTCGTAGGCTTCACCCGCCGTGGGCGAGCCGCCGGAGATCGTCACGCTCGAGGACTACGAGCGAATCGCGCGAGACCGGCTGGGCGCCGCGGACCTCGTCTACTACGCCGGCGGCGCGGGCGACGAGTGGACGCTAAACGAAAACCGCCGGGCCTTCGACCGGTGGGTCATCCGTCCGAGGATGCTTGTCACCAGGCGGGAGCGCGACCTGTCCGTCGAGATCCTGAACGATCGCGCGGCGTTCCCGGTGTTGATCGCGCCGTGGGCCTACCAGCGGCTCGCCGATCCGGAGGGGGAGTTGGCGACCGCTCGGGCGGCCGCCCGGGCCGGAACGATCATGGCCGTTTCTACGACCGCGGTCGCGAGCGCCGAGGCGATCGCGCGCACCTCTGACGCGCCGAAGTGGTGGCAGCTGTACGTGTTCACCGACCGCGGCGCGACCGAGGAGATGCTCCATCGCGTCACTGCGGTCGGCTACCGGGCGGTGGTGTTGACGACGGACTTCCAGGAGGGCGGCCTGCGGTACGGACTCATCCGCGCCGGCTGGGAACCCCCGATGGAGCTCGGGTACACGGACCTCGTCTTCGACCCGGAGATCTCGTGGGACGACCTCGCGTGGGTGCGCGAGCACACGGGGCTCCCGTTGCTGCTGAAGGGCATTCTCACCGCCGAGGATGCCGGCTTGGCCGTCGATGCCGGCGTCGACGCTATCGTGGTGTCGAACCATGGCGGGCGGCAGCTCGACCACGTCGCCGCATCGATCACGGTGCTCCCCGAGGTCGTCGAGGCGGTCGACGGCCGCGTGCCGGTGCTGGTCGACGGCGGCATCCGTCGCGGCGGCGACGTCTTTGTCGCGATCGCTCTCGGTGCGGCCGCAGTGATGGTCGGTCGGCCCGTGATGTGGGGCCTCGCGGCGCGTGGCGAGGACGGCGTCTTCGAAGTGCTGGAGATCCTGCGGGCCGAGCTCGCCAACACGATGGCGCTGGCGGGGTGCAACCGAATCCAGGACATCACGCGGGCGCACGTCGCGCGCCCGCGGTGACGCCACCGAGGTTCACACGCCGCAGCCCGAAACGAAGCGCGCGCACGTCGTCTTCGCCCGCGTCGTGAGGACACGGGCCGCGTCGCTCTGGGAGCATTGGCCCCGGCCATGTCCCGCATCGACCTGCACGCCCATTCCAACCGATCCGACGGCACCTTCACCCCGGACGAGCTCGTCCGATTCGCGGCCGAGCGAGAGCTCGACGTCGTCGCGCTCACCGACCACGACACGCTCGACGGGCTCGACGAGGCGGTCGACACCGGCATCGCGACGGGGGTCGAGGTCGTCCCGGGTGTCGAGCTCTCGACCGAGTACCTCGGCACGAGCGTTCACGTCCTGTGCTACTGGTCCGACGTCGACGACCCCCGCCTGCGCGAGGAGCTTCGTCGGCTGCGCGACTCCCGCCTTCGGCGTGGGGAGCTCATGGTCGAGAAACTTCAGGCGCTTGGCTTGGCGATCTCGTTCGAGCGCGTCCGCGAGATCGCGGGGGGCGGCAACATCGTCCGGCCGCATGTCGCTCAGGCGATGGTCGAGGCGGGGGTCGTACCGACCGAGCGGGACGCCTTCGACCGTTACATCGCCGACGGCGGACCAGCGAGCGTCCCCAAGCATGCACTCGACCCGGTCGAATCCGTCGGGCTGATTCGCTCGGCGGGGGGCGTCTGCGTACTTGCGCATCCCGGGATGTGGGGAGATCAGACGTCGGTGCCGGATGAGCTCATTGAACGCATGGCGGCCGTCGGAATGGCCGGCCTCGAGGTGGATCACTGCGATCACACTCCCGAGCAACGCCACGAGTACGCGGCGCTCGCCAATCGTCTCGGGCTGATCCCGACCGGCGGATCGGACTGCCACGGGGCGCGGTACGACCCCATCCGACTCGGCTCGGCGCTCACGTCGCCGGAGTCCTACGCGGCGCTTCGCGCCGTCTCACGAACGACGTCGGGCGCCAGCTCCTGACAGGGCCGACGCTCGCGCGTTCGCGCTCGCTCCATACCGGTATCCAGATGAATCAGGTGCGAGCGCTTCCGTAGGATGGTCGAAATGGGTGTCGACGTCGTCTTCCTCGACATCGGCGGCGTTCTGTACCGGGACGACGTGTATCGCGAGGCGCTTCGCCGAGCGCTGCGCGAGCTCGGCGCCGACTTCACCGACGAGGCCTTTGACGCGGCGTACGACGCGTGTCGCAGCGCCCAGTCGGGCTCCTTCCGGGCTCGGCTCGCCGCCGCGTTCCTCGGTGAGGACGCGGACGTCGGCGAGGTCGAACGCCATGCCGAGCGATGGTGGCGATACGCGGCCGCGGACCTCGAGCCGGACGCCGTCCGGACCTTGGAGCGGCTCGACGGCCGATACCGGCTCGGCGTGATCGCCAACCAGCCGACCGCCGTGCGCAAGGCGATGGCGCGCGACGGCCTCGATCGGTTCTTCGACATGTGGGCGGTCTCGGACGACGTCGGGTTCGACAAGCCGGACCCTCGGCTGTTCGCGCACGCGATCGCCGCCGCGGCGGTCGAACCGGAGCGCACCGCCATGGTGGGAGACCGGCTCGACTACGACGTCCGCCCCGCTCGCGAGGCGGGGATGCGCGCGATCTGGGCCCTGCGAGGCGAGGCGCCGGACAACCCGACGAAGGCGCAGCTGGCCGAGTGCGACGCAGCAATCCGGGCACTCGATGAGTTGCCCGAGGTGCTGTCCACGTTGTGATGGTGGCCGCCGGCATCCGCGGGCCGACGCGCATCCTGTTCGTCGGAGGCGGCTACATCGGAATGTACGCGGCGTTGGAGCTGCAAAAGCTGCTGCGCGACGGCGCCTACCTGACGCTCGTCAATCCCGAGAACTTCATGCTCTACCAGCCGTTTCTCCCGGAGGTCGCGAGCGGCAACATCGAGCCCCGTCATGTCGTCGTGCCGCTGCGGCAGGTGCTGCGCCGAGCGCGGATCGTCGTCGGCGAGGCGGTGGAGATCGAGCACGAGGGCCGGACGGCGACCGTCCGCACCGAAGACGGCGAGAGCCTGCGACTCGACTACGACGTCGTGGTCGTCGGGGCCGGCTCACGGTCGCGGGTCCTGCCGATCCCCGGCCTCGCCGAGCTGGGGATCGGCTTCAAGAGCGTCGCGGAGGCGATCTACTTGCGGAATCACGTCATCGGCCGCCTCGACGCGGCGGCGGGGACGCCCGACGCCGAGCGGCGCCGCGCCGCGCTGACCTTCGTCTTCGTCGGCGGCGGGTACGCGGGCGTCGAGGCGCTCGCCGAACTCGAGGACATGGCCAGCGCCGCGATGCGCTTCTATCCGCAGCTGCGCCGGGACGACATGCGGTGGGTGCTCGTCGAGGCCGCCGACACAATCCTGCCGGAGATCGGCCGGGATCTTGCCGCCTACGTGCGGCGGCATCTCGAGGAGCGGGGAATCGCGGTGTGGCTCGGCACCCAGCTCGAGTCGGCGGAGGGCGGCATGATGCGGCTGTCGAACGGCGAGCGGTTCCGCGCGGAGACCCTGGTGTGGACGGCGGGGGTCGCGCCGGAGCCCGTCGCTCGGCGCTCGTCGTTCCCGGTCGACGAGCGCGGCCGCGTCCTCGTCGACGAGTTCCTTCGCGTGCAGGGCGTGAAGGACGCGTGGGCGGCAGGCGACAACGCGGCCATCCCGGACCTGGTGACCGGCGGAACCGCGCCGCCCACGGCCCAGCACGCGTTGCGCGAGGCGCGCCGGCTGGCGCGCAACGTCGCGGCGTCGTTGTCAGATGGCGAGCTGCAGCCGTTCCGCCACCGGAACCTCGGCCAGCTGGCGTCGCTCGGACGCTACAAGGGAGCGGCGAAGGTCCTCGGCGTGCGCCTCACCGGCTTTCCGGCGTGGTGGCTCCATCGCACGTACCACATC
>JBKOWM010000010.1:0-26863 GCA_046724395.1 Actinomycetota bacterium | reverse complement strand
GAGCGCGTGGACGCCCGCGTCGTGCCGTGAGATGAGGTAGGCGGCGCCCGAGCGGGACAGCTCGTCGTCTGCGGCGTATGTCAGGTCCTCCTCCCCTCCCAGACGCCGGTTCGCGCCCGCACGCAGGTTCGCCTGAACTCGTTCATCGGGGTGCGTCCCGCCGTCGCGAGAGGCTGCGTCCGCGCCCGCTCGCCTGTCCCGGTCGGCCGCTGTGTCGCTGCCCGACGAGCCGCACTCGACCGCCAAGACCACGAGGTCGTCGTCGGGCGCGAACCCGTAGCGCGCCAGTCCCCGAGTCATCTCGCCGGGTTGGAGCGAGCCGGCCGCCAGGGCGTCGAAGAAATCGCCCCGGAGCCTGCGCTCCGCCTCGGCGACCGCCCGAGACTTGGCGAGCTCGATGGCGAACAGCGACAAAGCGTGGGCGGTGACGATCCGATCGAACTGCGTCGGCGGCTCGAGCTTGCCGACGGCGAGGAAGGCCTCGACCCTACCCTGCGCGCCGACCGGCTGAACGGAAACGTGGTGTCCCCGGTCGGCGAGGGAGAGGCCGAAGCCGGTTCCTTGTCGACGCGAGACCCGGAGCTCCTCCCAGATTCGGGCGACCCTTTGACGAGCGGCAGGCGAGGTCGCGACCATCGGCACGCCGTGCAGATCGACCAACAGCGCCCAGCCGCCGGTGGCACGCGCGAGCGAAGCTGCGATCCCCTCGGGCCCCTCGCCGTCCATCGCCGCGCGGGTGAGCGTCTGCTCGGCGTCCACCGCCCGCTGCAGGACGTCGTACTGCTCGGCGACGAGCCTGGTGAACACCGCTTCCGTGATGGCGATGAACGGGACGGGGTAGGGCACCTCGAAAAGGGGGAAGCCCAGCTGCTCGGCCGCTGCGATGACCGCCCTCGGGATGCGTTCATACGAGAAGCCGAGTCCGAAGCCAAGCCCCGCCAGGCCGGCCTTCGCCAGCCGTTGAACGTAGGCACGCTGTCGTGCGGGCGTGTTGCCGACGCCGGCGCCCGTGGTGAGCAGCAGCTCCCCTCCTTTCAGCCACGGGGTTGGATCCTCGAGCTCGCTCGCGTGCACCCACCGGATGGGGCGCGCGGCGTTCGCGTCGCCTGCGACGAGCCGAAGGGCTAGCCCCGGGACGTCCAGCATGTCGCCGACGCTGAGCGTCATCCTCTGATTGTACGGTGTGGACAAACGCGCCCGTAGACGCGATCCCAGCGGGGGCGCCGACTGGACATCTCGTACAAATGGCGCCGCCGCGGTTGGTTGGCTAGCGACCTGGACAGAGCTCGGGGCAGGGGAGAACGTAGCGATCGGATCGGACCGATCGGAGGCAGACGTTGGACATCCCACAGGAGCGGAAGGTCGTCACCGAGATTCCGGGACCGAACTCGCGCAGCTGGTTCGAGCGGCGCGGCCGGGCGGTGCCCAAGGGCGTCGCCAACATCCACCCGATCGTCACCGCCCGCGCATCCGGCGCGATCGTGGAGGACGTCGACGGCAATCGGCTGATCGACCTGGCGACGGGGATCGCCGTGCTGAACGTCGGGCACACGTCCCCCGATGTCGTCGCGGCCGCGCAGCGGCAGCTTGAGCTCGACACACATACGTGCTTTCACGTCACGGCGAACGAGCCGTACATCGAGCTCGCCGAGCGTCTGAACGCGCTTGCGCCCGGCGAGCATCCGAAGAAGACGATGTTCGCCAACTCCGGCGCCGAGGCCGTCGAGAACGCAGTGAAGATCGCGCGCTACCACACGGGACGATCGGCGATCGTCGTGTTCGATCACGCCTTCCACGGCAGGACGCTGCTGGCGATGTCGCTGACGGCCAAGGTCATGCCGTACAAACAGGGCTTCGGACCGTTCGCGCCCGAGGTCTACCGGCTGCCGTTCGCGTACCCCTACCGTTGCCCCACGGGTGCCTCGTACGACGACTGCGGCCCCTCGTGTCTGGCGTACGCGCTCGACGAGATGCACAAGCACATCGGTGAGGAGAACATCGCAGCCATCGTCGTGGAGCCGATCCAGGGCGAGGGCGGCTTCATCGTCCCGGCCGAGGGGTTCCTCAAAGGACTCGCCGACTTCTGCGCGCAGACCGGAATCGTCTTCGTCGCCGACGAGATCCAGAGCGGGATGGGACGGGCCGGCAGGTGGTTCGCCATCGAAGACGAGGGCGTCGTCCCGGACATCGTGACATCGGCCAAGTCACTCGGCGGCGGCCTGCCGATCTCGGCGATCACCGGACGCGCGGAGATGATGGACGCGGTCCATGTAGGCGGACTGGGCGGGACGTACGGCGGGAACCCCGTCGCCGCCGCGGCGGCGTTGGCGGTGCTCGATCAGATGGAGCGCGACGGGCTGCTCGAGCGGTCGCGCGCGACCGGCGAACGGATCATGCGCCGCCTCCGCGCGATGCAGGAACGACACGACGCGATCGGCGACGTTCGCGGGCGCGGGATGATGACGGCGATGGAGCTCGTGACGGATGGCGCGACAAAGGAGCCGGCGACCGCGGAAACGATGGCGGCGATCGGGCGCGGCTGCCTCGAGAACGGGGTCATCGTGCTGACTGCCGGGACGTACGGAAACGTCCTCCGGCTGCTGCCTCCGCTCACCATCGACGAGATGTTGCTCGACGAGGCGCTCGACGTCCTCGACCAGGCGATCGGGTCTGCTACAGGCTGACGTCCACCATCAGGAACCATCCGATCCGATGTGGCAGGCGAGGAGCAGCGCGGCCTCGTCCTGCCACGACCGAAGTCCGAACTCCCGCAACGGCGTGAAGCCCACGGCTTGGTAGAAGCGTCGAGTGCCCTCGTACCCGTCGGCGACGTCCTCGGGGACCGAGGGCCCGAGGGTCAGCACGAAGACAAACCGCGCCCCGCGCGTTCGAAGCGTCGCGAAGGCGTGCTCGATCAGCTGGCGTCCGATGCCCCGGCGGCGATGGCCGTCCTGCACCGCCATCCAGGTGATCTCGGCGCTTTCCGGCCAGTGCTGTACAAACGTGAGGAACCCGACGACAGCGTCGTCGATCGTTGCGACGGTTCCCTCCTGTGTGCGCACGGCATCCGCGCAGTCCCGAACTCCCTGCTGATTCCCGAAGTGGTACGGCAGGCTCGCGATGACCGCGTCGCATCCCGGCGCATCGCCAGCCGCCAGACGCCTGATCGTCGCGCTCACGCGCGATTGCGGCGAAAGATCCCGCGTCCCGTTCCGAGCAGGCCCAGGTCGATCGCGATGCCGAGGATCGTGATCGCGATGCCCCACCCGTGGAATCCACCGAACTGGTGCGCCGCGATCGCGTACGCGATCGTCGTCGTTGGGAGAACGAAGAAGCCAAGGAGCGGCCAGACCCAGGTGTCGTACGCCTCGCTGAGGTAGTGGGTCGGCAGCAGCCAGAGCAGGATCATGATGAAGCGCGGCGTGAGCAGCCCGAGCGCGACGAACAAGCACACCGGTCAGTAGCCGGCCGTGCTTCCGAAGTCGATCGGGATGCACGCCCCCGTGATCGGCGCGGCATCCGTCGAGGCGAGGTAAAAGACGAGCGCGGCGACCTCCTCGGGACGGATGAACCGAGCGCGCGGGCCCTGCGGGTACTTGGCGAGAAGGGCGTCGAGATAGCCGCGCGGGTCGTCGCCGCCGAAATCTCGCGCCTGGCCGTCGAGCATCGGCGTGTCGACGTCGTTCGGGCAGACGGCGTTCACGCGGACGCCTCGCGGCGCGAGCTCCATCGCGAGCGACTTCGTCATGAGCGAGACGCCGCCCTTCGATGCGCAGTAGATGGCCGTCTCCGGGGTTCCCACGACGCCCGCATCGGATGAGAGGTTGACGATGCACCCTTCAGTGCGCGCCAGGTGCGGGATCGCGTAGCGGCACGCGAAGAACGTTCCCTTCATGTTCACGGCGACGGTGCGGTCCCACTGCTCCTCGGTCATGTGCTCGCTCGCGCCCTCCACCCAGACGCCGGCGCAGTTGACGAGGACGTCGAGGCGCGCGTACGCGTCGACGGTCGAAGCGATCATTTGCTCACATTCGGGCACCAACCGAACGTCCGTCACGACGGTGGACACCCTGCGGCCCTCGCCCGCGAGCTCCGCAGCAGCCTTGATCAGCCGCTCGTCGTCGACGTCGGCGAGGGCCACCGCGTCGCCCTTCGACAGGAAACGCTCGGCGACGGCCCGCCCAATGCCGCCGGCTGCACCGGTGACGAGGACGACCCGCTCCGTCATGGCTGCGGCATCGTAGTCGGTTGCTACCGTGGGCCGCATGGCCGACGTCCCGACGAGCCGTCGCTGGCGCGCGCGATCCGCGGTCAGGGCGCTGGCCGCCGACCTCACGCCGCTCCGGCGATCGCGAGACTTCCGACTGCTCTGGACCGGGCTCCTGGTGTCCGAGACGGGCCACCAGTTCACGATCGTCGCGACGTTCATCCAGGTGGAGCGGCTGACGGACTCGACGCTCGCGGTCGGCGCGATCGGGCTCGTCGGCCTCGCGGCGCTGGCGGCCGGAACGCTCGTGGGCGGGCAGGTACTCGACCTGATCGACCGGCGGCGGCTGCTCATCGCCGCGCAGTTCTCGTACATGGTCGCCGCCGGGATCCTGCTCGCCGGCGCTCTGGCCGGCAACCCGCCGCTCGCGTCGATCTACGCCGGCGTCGCGCTGCTGTCCGCGACGTCGGCCATCGACGGACCGGCGCGCAACGCCATGACGCCGCGGCTGGTCGGGCGAGACCTCGTCGCGTCCGCGGCGGCGCTCAACCAGATCGTCTGGCAGGTGACGGCGCTCTTCGGTCCGGCCCTCGCCGGGATCGTGATCGCGCGATCCGGGCTCGCGTGGGCGTACGGCGTGGACCTCGTGACCTACGCGGCGATGCTCGCGGCGGCGCTGGCCATCCGGCCGGTCCCGCCCGAACGTGCGCCCGACGCGAAGACCGGGTGGGCTGCGGTTCGGGAGGGATTCGGGTATCTGCGCGGCCGGCGCGTCCTGAGCTCGACGTTCGTCGTCGACATCATCGCGATGGTCTTCGGGATGCCGCGCGCACTGTTCCCGTTCCTCGCGGCGGAGCGATTCCACGCGGGCGCGACGGTGACGGGCCTGCTGTTCTCGGCGCCGGCCGTCGGGGCGCTCGTCGGTGCCGTGACGAGCGGTTGGGTGCGGCGCGTCCGGTATCAGGGACGGGCCGTGCTGTGGTCCGTCGGGCTCTGGGGCCTCGGCATTACCGCGTTCGGGCTGGTGGGCGACCATCTGTGGCTGGCGCTGTTCTTCCTGGCGTTCGCCGGCGGCGCCGACGTCATCTCGGCCGTGTTCCGCAACACGATCCTGCAGCTGTCGGTTCCCGACGCCCTGCGCGGAAGGCTGTCCGGCATCCACATCCTCGTCGTGACCGGGGGACCACGTCTCGGCGACCTCGAGGCGGGCGTCGTGGCATCCGTGTTCTCGCTCTCGGCGTCCGTCGTCTCGGGAGGCTTGCTGTGTATCGCCGGCACAGCGCTGCTTGCGGTCCTGGTGCCGGAGTTTCGCCGATACCGTGCCGGCGACCCGGGCTGAGGCGGTTCAGCGGCCCGCGCGCGCACACGCAACGCAGCGCGTCGCCCAGGGCATCGCCTCGACGCGGTCGGCATCGATCGGGCTCCGGCAGGCGTCGCACACGCCGTACGATCCCTCGTCGAGCTTCTCGAGAGCGCGCGTCACGTCCACGAGCTTCGTCCACAGCGCTCTGGCCGCCGACGTCTGCGCGAGACGCTCGACCGCCTGCGAGGTCCCCTCCCCGACGCGCTTGCCGAACGCGACCGTTGCCATCGGGTCGAGCGGCGCCTCGGTCAGCGAGGCCACCTCCGACTCCAGGTCGGCTCGCCGCGTTCGAAGATCGGCGCGGACGGCATCCACGTCGCGCGTCAAGGGGCGCCCCGGATGCTTCGCTCGGTCGAGCCCGGAGGCCGAAGGATCAGCTGATCGTGCGGCTCGACGACGTCGACGATGCCGTCCAGCCCCTCCTCACACAGAAGGTCGAACCCGTCCCCATGCACCAGGACGTCGCCCTCCTGCCGCTCATCGGTCAACACGAACGCGACCCGACCGTCGCCGCCACGCGCCATGCGAAGCGTCGCATTGGGGTTGAACCGCCGAGCCGCCTCGTGGGAGCGACGCAGGATGTCGCGCGCCCAGTCCGTGAACTCGATCACGCACGGATGCTACTCATCGCGCATCGAGTCGCTTCGCTCCCAGTCCCGTCCGTCGCGTGTATCGGCCGCGAGCCAGAACGCCGCTCCCCAGAGCGCCGAGACGAGCGCGAGCGCGATGATCCATGTGATTAGGTCGTTCATCGAACGCCACCTCCGTCCGAGCAACGCCATGCGGCGAAACCAGCAGAGCCCATGTAACTGGTCATTGACACTACACCGGTGTCGGTAACTCGTCAAACCCGAATGCCGGTGTACAATGCAACGCCGATGATCGACATCGAGGCCGATGACACGACGCCGGCGGCGCCGGGCAACCTGGAGGTGCTCCAGCGGTTCCTGAACCTCCACGACCACGCGGAGGGAACCGAGGCGGACCAGCCCCCGCTTTCCGCAACGGTGCGTGCCTACCTCGTGCGGGCCGGCCTGCTCGACCCGGCGGCGACCTTCACGAGCGAGGATCACGACAACGCGCTCGCCCTGTTCGGTGCGCTGCACGGCCGACTTCGCGCCCAAGACGTCGGCGAGCCGACGACCGAGCACGACCGAGCGCTCGAGGCCGTGGCCCGGCGGGCCATCTTCCGGCTGAGCTTTGACGGCGAGCCGGAGCTCGTGCCGGCCGCAGATGGAGCCGACGCCGCGCTCGCCCGGCTGCTCGCCCTGCTGTTCGTCGCGGAGATGGACGGCACCTGGTGGCACATGAAGGAGTGCGCGAGCGAGACGTGCACCGCCGTCTTCTACGACCGCTCGAAGAACCACTCCGGCAAGTGGTGCTCGATGCAGTCGTGCGGCAACAAACACAAGGTGCGCGCCTGGCGCCGCCGCCACCGCGCCGATGCCGTCGACGCTTGACATCCCACTGCGCGGTGGCGGCGGCGAGCCCGTCGACCTGCCCCGGACGCTCAACTCTCACGGCTTCGTCGACCTCGCGCCCTTCCGCCTTGATGGCGCGTCCAACACGCTCGAGGTGACTCTCCGGGTCCGGCGCGGGCGGCCCAGGCGCGTTCGAATCGGACCTGGAAAGCACGGTGCGGCTCGCGTGGAGGTGGACGGTCCCGCCATCGGCGCGCAGACCGCGCAGTCGCTCGCGGCAGGCGTTCGCCACGTCCTGCGGCTCGATGCCGACCTCTCGCCGTTCTACACGATGGCGGCCGCCGATCCCGACCTGGCGTGGGCGGCGGCGGGCGCCGGCCGGATGGTGCAGAGTCCGACAGTCTTCGAGGACGTCGTGAAGACGGTCTGTACGACGAACTGCACCTGGTCGGCCACCGAGAGGATGGTGACCGCGATCGTGACGCACCTCGGTGAGACGGCCGCCGGAGTCCGCCCGGACGGACCGTGGGGCCGCGCGTTTCCGACCCCTGCGGCCATGGCGGAGGCCGGCGACCCCTTCTATCGGGACGTCGCCCGGGCCGGATACCGGGGTCCCTACCTCATCTCGATCGCTCGATCCGTCCGCGACGGCGAGCTCGACCTCGAGGCGCTGCAGCGGACCTCGCCCGAGGAGGTACCGGACGACGAGCTCGAGCGCCGACTGCTCGCGCTCCCGGGCGTCGGCCCGTACGCGGCCGCACACATCATGATGACCATCGGCCGGTACTCGCGGCTGATCCTGGATTCATGGACGCGGCCGAAGTACGCGCGTCTGACGGGCAAGAAGAAGGTGTCCGACGCGCAGATCCTCCGCCGGTTCCGGCGCTTCGGCCCCTACGCCGGTCTCGCGTTCTGGCTGTTCGTGACGCGCGACTGGGTCGGGTGACGGGTACCGCCGGCCCCCGCGTGCTCGCCTTTCACATGGTTGTCCGGCCGGTGCGTGGGGCGGATACTTCCCGGGGCCTGCCGACCCGAACCCGGGAGCCCGGGTCCGGGGGGCTCAAGTAGCGAGCGCGAACGCGCGACCGATAGCCCCCCAGAGCAAACGAGGAAGCGAATGGCCGTCCCGTTATGGCGAGGATCGTCCCTGTTCGCGCCCGGCGCCTCTGGGCCTACATCCGGGCGGAGCGCCGCACGCTCCGTCAGGGCTTCTTCGCGCTCGTCCTCAGCACGCTGGCCTCGTTCGTCGCGGGCCTGATCCTCAGTCACATCACCGACACGCTGGTGGCGCTGCCCGGATTGCTCGTCCTCATTCCGGCCGCCGTCGGGATGCGCGGCACGATCTTCGGGGCGATCGGTGCGCGCCTGGGCACGAGCACGCACGCCGGTCTGTTCGAGCCGAACCTCCACCGCGGCGGCGTCCTACAACAGAACGTCGAGGTCGCGTGGATCACGACACTGACGTCCTCGCTGTGGCTGGCCGCACTGGCGCGGACGGCATCGGCAATCGTGTACCCGCGAGCGACGATCTCGTTCTGGGACCTGGTCACGATCTCGATCGTCGGCGGAGCGCTCGGCTCGGTGTTTATCCTGTTCGTGACCATCGGCGTGTCCGTTCTGTCGTACCGCCGCGGCTACGACCTCGACGCGGTGGGAACGCCGCTCGTCACGGCCCTCGGCGACATGGCGACGCTTCCGTTCCTGTTCCTCGCGACGTTCCTCGTGCGCAACGACGTCGTGAACGCCATCGCCGCCACGGTCTGCGTCGTCGCGACGATGTACGCGCTCTGGCGGGTCACGACGACGGACCAAGCGACGGTCCGCCGGATCGTGCTCGAGATGACGCCCGTGATTCTGCTCACTCCCCTGCTCGACATCGCGGCCGGGGCGCTCCTGCAGTCCAGGCAGGACGGGCTCACGGCCGTGCCGGCCGTCCTGATCCTGATCCCACCGTTCGTCTCCCAGGCCGGCGCGCTGGGAGGGATCCTCAGCTCCCGCCTGTCCTCCAAGCTGCAGCTCGGAGTCATCGACCCGCGTGGTTGGCCGGCGGTCCCCGCGCTTATCGACGCATCGCTCGTGATCGTGTTCGGGGTCGGGATCTTCGCCTTCATCGGCTCCGCGGCCTTCGCGCTCGCCCACGTCACAGGCCTTCCGAACATCCCGACCGCGAGGGAACTCATCGGCGGCACGCTCCTCGCCGGGCTGATGGTGCTCCCGGCGATCCTCGTCGTCGGCTACGAGATCGCGATCGTGACGTCGCGCTTCGGGCTCGATCCGGACGATCACAGTGTCCCGATCATCACGAGCGTGATGGACCTGGCCGGCGTCGCCGCCGTCCTGGTGGCTATGGGATTATTGGGAGTCGGCATTCATGGATGAACAACCGAGGAACGTCAAGGAACTCCTCGTCGAGGCCAAGGACGCCTCCGAGCTCCTGATCGATCTCGCGTACGCAGCGCTGTTCTTCAACGAGGAGGACCTCGCCGACGAGGTCGAGAACCTCGAGCAGCGGATGGACGGGTATCTCCGGCGGCTGCGAACACTCGCGATCCTGTCGGCCCGCAGCCCCGAGGACGCCGAGGCGATCGAGAGCGTTCTGTGGATCGCCAACGCGATCGACAAGATCGGCGATGCCGCATCCGACATCGCGCGTGTCGTCGAGGCGCGCCTGGGAATCCCCGACGCGCTCCGAGCCGACCTCCGGCACGCCGACGAGGTCTCCGGACGCGTCAAGGTGCGTGAGGACGCGCCGGCGGTCGGTGCGTCACTGAGAGATCTGTCGCTCCCGACCGAGACAGGGATGTGGCTCCTCGCGATCCGTCGAGGCCGCGCGTGGGAATTCGATCCCGGGCCGGATTCGGTCGTCTCGGACGGCGATGTCCTCGTGTACCAGGGCCCCGAGGAGGGCGTGAATCTTATCCGCACGATCGCCGGCGCTCCCCCGCTGCCGCCGTCGCCGGAGATCGAGACGCCGCCGCTCTCTGAACTCGATCGCGCGGTCGACATCCTCATCGAGATGAAGAACATCTCGGAGGCGGCGGTCGGCCTCGCGTACTCGTCCCTGTTGTTCAACGACCGGTCCCTCGCCGCCGAGGTGGGCTCGCTCGAGGCCAGGAGCGACACCCTTCACGACGAGCTGGAGTCTTGGGTGTTGCGCGCATCACCGGAGGCGCGGAACCCCGACGACCTCCGAGGCCTGCTGCGCCTTGCCGCCGCCAGCGAGTCGATCTGCGACGCGGCGCGCGACATGACCTGGTACGTCGAACGCGGCGAGGAGCTGCATCCGGTGGTGCAGCTCGCGCTCACGGAGACCGAGGAGACCGGGTACCAGACGGTCGTCGAGCCGGCTTCGCGAGCGGACGGCCGGACGTTGAAGGAGCTACGGATCGAGACCGAGACGGGAATGCTCGTCCTGGCGATCCAGCGCGGACGGCGGTGGATCTATCGGCCGCGCGCGCGCTTCGTGCTGAAGGAAGGGGACAGGCTGATCGCCGTCGGCCCGGAAGAGGGCGGACAGGAGCTTGACGCACTGTCGAGGGCTCCCGCCGCCCTCGACAGCGCGGCGGTGGACTCCGCCTAGACGCGCACGCTCGAGAAGCGAAGCCGCTCCGTCGCGAGCGTGACCTGCTCGACCTCGGTGACGCCGAGTCCCGCCAAGAAGGCCAGCATCCGTTCGACAAGCCACTCGGGCGCCGACGCGCCAGAAGTCACGCCGATGACGTCGGCCCCGTCGAGCCACGAGGCGTCGACCTCCGTCTCGTCGTCGACCAGATACGCCGGCACGCCGCGCTCGCGCGCCACCTCCGCGAGGCGTCGTGAGTTCGACGAGTTCCGCGAACCGATGACGAGGATGACGTCCGCGCGCTCGGAGAGCGCCTTCACGGCGTCCTGGCGGTTCTGCGTCGCGTAGCAGATGTCCTCGCGAGGAGGCGCCTGGATGTGGGGAAACCGCTCGCGCAGCACCCGGATGATCGCGTCGGTCTCGTCGACGGACAGCGTCGTCTGCGTGAGGTACGCGATTCGGTCCGACGCCGGGATCTCGACAGTTGTCGCCTCGTCGACGGTCTGCACGAGGATCGTCCGGTCGGGCGCCTGACCGGTCGTGCCCACGACTTCCTCGTGGCCAGCGTGTCCGATCAGGACGATCGTTCTGCCCGAATCGGCGAACCGGCGCGCCTCCAGATGCACCTTCGTCACCAGCGGGCACGTCGCGTCGAGGACCTTGAGGCGCCGCTCGGCGGCGTTGCCGTAGACCTCCGGGGCCACGCCGTGCGCCGACAGCACCACGACCGCGCCCTCCGGCACCTCGGTCTCCTCCTCCACGAAGACGGCGCCTTTGGCCTCGAGCTCGCGGACGACGTGGAGGTTGTGGACGATCTGCTTGCGTACGTACACCGGCGCGCCGTGGCGGTGCAGGGCGTCCTCGACGGCTTCGACCGCCCGATCCACTCCGGCGCAGTAGCCGCGCGGCGCCGCGAGCAGGACCCTGCGAGGGGTGGCGGTGAGCGTCACGGGGTCATGGTACCTGGGGCCGCTTCGGCGTCCGCTCGCCGGAGGAGCGGCCGGTCTCCTGACCGCTGGTCAGCCACTCACGCGGGCGCGCCGGCCGGCTTGGGTAAGGTCGGCGGGTCTCAGGGCGCATCGCCCGACCCACTCCCTCGCAACGCTAAGCCGTGAAGTGCGCGCGTCCAGCCCGGACGAACGGCTTACAGCGAGTGCGGGAGCGGGCGACGCCCTCGGATGAGGTCGGGGAAGGACGACCGAAGGAGGTGATCGAGCACCCACGACCTACCGCGGGTCGGCCACGCGTGTGCGCTCGTGGCCGCGCGGCCCGGCCGCCAGCCGGATCCACCGCGAGGGTGAACCACACCATGCGAAGATCGACTCGACGGCGCCGCGGGATCGCGGCCGCGGCGCTCGGAATCTCGATGCTGTTCGCGTTGTCAGCGCCGTCCGCATCGGCGGGAGGGGGCAACGAGGTCAAGGACTGGGTCTGCGATTATCGGTGGCGACACAGCACGTACCAGCTCAAAAGACTCATCCGATGCGCTGCGCGCCGGTGGACCGTCGCCGGGGGGCCGGACAAGGCGCTCTCGGTGGCTCGGTGCGAGTCGCATCTCGACCCCCGGGCGTACGCCTCCGGAAACGCGGGGGTCTTCCAGCAGGCGGTCGCGTACTGGCCGACGCGCGCCCAGACGTTCGGGTTTCCCGGCGTCTGGGCCTACAACGGCCGGGCGAACGCGATCGTGTCGGTTCGCATGGCACACGTGAACGGGTGGAGTGCGTGGTCCTGCGCTTAGCGGCGGTTGATCTGCGGCGGGTGGCGGCGGGACCCGCAGGCCGTTACGTGATCGGGCCGGCCGGACGCTGCACCGCCTTGACGGCCTCGCGAACATCGCCGAGGTCGTCGATGACGGCCGTCGCATCGGCGGACGCGCGGTCCGTGAGGATACGAAGGAACGGATATCGTCGGCGCGCCTCCACGACGAAGCCGTCGAGCTCGCCGACGACCACCACGACGTGCGGGTGCTCGGCCTCCAGTTGTTCGAGCGCGGACGCCTCGTCGGCGGCGCCCGGCGCGAGCTCCCACTCGGCGCTCACAGCGGCGCGTTTGAGCGCCGCCAGCCGGTCGCCATCGGGGGCGACGCAGAGGACCTTCAGCGCCCGGCACATCAGAGCCATCCTCGTCGCTTGAACATGAGGTACAGAGCCCCCGCGGTCGCGGCCATGAATCCCAGGGCGAGGGGGTAGCCGAGCGTCCACGACAGCTCCGGCATGTGGACGAAGTTCATGCCGTAGATGCCGGCGATGAGGGTGGGAACGAGGATGATCCCGGCCCATGCCGTCAGCTGCTTCATCACCTCGTTCAGTCGGTTGGAGACGCGCGCGAGCTGCGACTCCAGCGCGGATGTCAGCAGGTCCCGAATGTTGTCGATCAGCTCGCTGGCCCGGATGACGTGATCGAGCACGTCTCGATAGTAGGGGCGAAGCGGCGGCGTCACGACGGTGCTCGACTCGTAGAGAAGGTCGACGACCTCCCGAACCGGCATCGCGAGCCGCCGGAAGCGAACGACCTCGCGCTTCAGCCGGAAGATATCCTCCTGCACCCCGCCCTGGCCATCCTCCTCGAAGACACGATCCTCGATGTTGTCCGTCAGGTCCTCGAACCGGTCGACGACCGTCAGGTAACCGTCGACGATCTCGTCCAGGATCACGTACAGGAGATACGCGATCCCCTCGGCCGCGGCCTCCCGGTGACCCGGCATCCGACGCGCCACGGGCTTCAGGTCGAAGGCGGGCTCGCGTCGGACCGTGATGACGTACCCCTTCGGCGAGGCGAACAGGTGGATCTCGCTGTCGACGAGGCGATCGTCGGGACCGAGCCAGAGCCCATGCAGGACGACGAAGACGTAGTGCTCGTAGAGCTCGAGCTTCGAGCGCTGACCCCACAGCAACGTGTCCTCGATCGCGAGCTCGTGGAGGTCGAAGGTCCGCTGCAACTCGTTGAGTTCGTCGGGGGCGGGGTTCGTCACGTCGAGCCAGACGTGGCAGCCGGTCTTCAACGCGGTCGCGATCGCGCCGGGGTCGAACGGGCTCTCGCCGCCGACGGAGCCGTCCTTCACTTCGCGGCACGTGATCACGGGCGGAGCGTATCCCGGGAAGCTCGAACGGCGCGTCGAGGTCCGTGTCTACTCGCGCGGGGCCAGCTCGTCGGCGAGCTCGTCGTCGGCTCGCTCACCGAACTCGGCGAAGCAGACGTAGCAGACGTCCATGACGACGGTCCGAACCCCCCGGCACTCGGGACAATCCGCCAGGACGTAGACGCGGTCCACGGTCGGAGTGTGCCCGGCGAAGGTGACCGTCGGGCAACGGCGCGCCGACCCGGGGATGAACGTTCGTGGCTGTGCTCATCCCTCCCTCGGCGGCGCCACGTACTTGGCGCGGACGAACCGGCCGTCTTGACGTTCGAGGACCCACACGGATCCCTTCTTCCAATCGCGGTCGCCATCGATCGTCATCCCCTGCTCCGCAAGTCCAAGCACGAGCGCCGGTACGATGTCGCCGTGGCTGCAGAACACCGCCGACGTCTCGCCGTTGCCTTCCAGAAGGGCCATTGCGCGCCGAATCGGCGTCCCCTCGGCGAGGTCCTCCGACAGCTCGAGCGGCAGCTGACGATCGAGCGCAAGCGGTCGGACGGTCTGCACGCAGCGCACGTGCGGGCTCGAAGCGATGCGGCCGATCGGCGCGCCGTCGAGCAGCCGCACGAGAGCCTCGGCCTGGCGCCGACCTCTCTTCGTGAGCGGCCGCAAATCGTCGGCCTCGGTCCAGGCGTCGCGATCGCCGGCCTTCGCGTGGCGGACGAGGTAGACGCGCGATCGGGGCGCCTGGCTCATCCGCGGATCGCCCTGGCGACGATGCGGGCGTCGCGCTCGTACGAAAGGACGCGCGCCGCGTCCGACGCCGCCACCCATCGCACGACATCCACCTCGTCGCCGGGCTCGAAGGTCGACTCGCCGGTCGGCTCCATCGCGTAGTAGACGACCTGCTTGTCCCGTCCACGCGAGTCGACGTACCGCACGCGGCCGAGCTCGCCGAGGAGCCGCACGTCGTAGCCGGTCTCCTCGAGGACCTCCCGCATCGCGGCGTCGGCCTCCGTCTCGCCGGGCGAGAGCTTTCCCTTCGGCAGGCTCCAGTCGTCGTATCGGGGCCGGTGCACGAGCAGGATCTGCATCTCGGCGCCCGGACGCATCACGACGCCTCCCGCCGCCCGGACCAGTTCTCGCCGCGTCACTGGCAGGATGTCACGTCCAGAAAAGGTTGCGCCGGCGCGACAGCGATCGCCACGCCTCGGGCCATGCGGCGGCGGCGATCTGCGCGGCCTGACGCTGCCGCGCGGCGAGCTCGCCCGCGACGAACGCCCGCCGGGCGCGGGTTCTGGCGCCCGCGTCGCGGAGCCAGCCCTCGAGGACGACGGCGTCGTGGTGCTCGCCGAGCACGTCCTGCAGATTCGTTGCGAGGTTGGCGAACGTCCTGGCCCGGCCGCCGAACGCCGGCTGGACCGCCTCCGCCGCGTAGCGCACCCGCTTTGCCCGGATCCGCACGCGATGCAGCGCCGCCGGATCGGCGGATGCGCTCGCCCGGTGGACAGCGCGACGGAGCCTGGCCCATGGCGCCTCGACGAGTGCCGCGGCGGCCTCGGCGGGGACGTCCGCCCCGCTACGTACCGCCGGCTCCCGCGCCGCTGCGACCAGCCGGTCGAGAAGCCGCTCATAGCGCTCCGTCGCCGTCGACGCGAGAAGCCGCTCGCGCGCGTCCGTGCGCGCCACGGCGAGCTCGTCGAGCAGCGCAGTCCCCGCCGTCCGATCATCGTCCGCAAGCCCTTCGGCCTCGTCGCTCAGGCGTGCGAGCATGACGTCCGCGTCGCGGACGGCGCCCAGGTCGTCGGCGAGCCAGCCGAGCTCCGCGCGAAGGTCGTCCGCCCACTCGGGGTCGAACCACTCGGTGAACGTCCGGAGGTTCGAGCGCAGCCGGCGGGTCGCTACGCGAGCCTTGTGGACGTCCTCGGGGTCACTTCCGAGGCGCACGCCGGGGCCGTGCGAGATGAGCGCGCGGACGGGACCGGCGATGGCGGCCCGTACGAGCGTGCCGAGCGTCGAGCCCTTCGCGACGGCCGGTACGTCGAACTCGGCCTCCGGCGGCCCGCCGAGTGCGCGGTCGATCTTCGGCCGGCCGGCGGCAGCCGGAGCGCCGGCAGCGCGGAGCGTCCTGGCGACGTCGCGGGCGACCACCTCGCTGCCGTCGGCGAGCAGCTCGACCTCGATCTGACGAAAGCGCGACGGACCGGTCGGTGCCTCAGTCACCGCCACGGCGTCGTCGACGACCTCGACCGCGGGGCGATCCTTGGTCCCGAGCACCACGCGGCGACGGGTGGTCGTCGCCCGGACGCGGGGCCGGAGCTCCGCGCCTCGCGAAAAAGTACGGACGAGGTCCGCCGCGACCGAAGGGATCGTGCCGGCCTCACCGTCGTAGCGAAATTCCCCGCGGAAGAGCATCCCGTCCTCGATGACGGGGGCGAGCTTCAGCGTCCAGCCCTCGTCATCCCGGAAGCGGAGGCTCGCGCCCCATCGCGCGAGGCGGAAGTCCTCGGTGTCGAACCACGTCGTCTCGTACGTCCTCGTGCCTCCGTCGACGAGGTCGAGGTCCGGGCTCGCCGTCGCGAGGTTCGGCATCTCGAAGTCGTCGCGGACGTCGAGCTTGATCTCCCGCTCCGTCGTCAAACCATCCCCTCGGCGGCACGAAGCGACGCGAGCTCGTGCAGCCGTATCTGCGAGTCGAATCCCCGCGCGCGCGGGACGCGGCTCCACGTCCCGTCTCGCGCGAGCGACCACGCGAGCGCGTCGTCCGCAAGCTCCACGTCGAGGATCTCGTCCAGGCGCGCGACGAGCGCGGCATCGCTGACCGGCACGAGCGCCTCGACGCGACGGTCGAGGTTCCGCGGCATGAGATCGGCCGAGCCGATGTAGTACTCGGCCCGGTCCTGATGCACCCCGAATCGGAAGATCCGTGAGTGCTCCAGGTACCGGCCGACGATCGATCGAACGCGGATGCGGTCGGACAGCCCGGCGACGCCGGGCAGCAGGCAGCAGATCCCGCGGACGATCAGGTCGACGTCACACCCCGCCTGCGAAGCGGCATAGAGGGCGTCGATCGCGTCGGGGTCGACCAGGCTGTTCATCTTCATGACGATTCGGCCGTCCGGATGCGACTGTTCCCGGATCATGTCGAGCATGCGCGAGCGAAGCGAGTGCGGGGCCACGAGCAAACGACGGTACTGCCGTTGCCGGCTGTACCCCGACAGCGCGTTGAACAGTTCGCTCAGATCCGCGCCGAGATCTGGATCCGCAGAGAGCAAACCGAGGTCCTCGTACAGGCCGGCCGTCACCGGGTTGTAGTTTCCGGTTCCGACGTGCGCGTATCGGCGGATCCCTCTTGCCTCACGCCGGACGACGAGCGAGATCTTCGCGTGCGTCTTCAAACCGACGACGCCGTATGCGACGTGGACGCCCGCCTGCTCGAGTGATTGCGCGTACGTGATGTTGGCCTCCTCGTCGAAGCGAGCCTTGAGTTCGACGAGGACAACCACCTGCTTCCCAGTTTCGGCGGCGCGGATTAGCGCTCGGATGATCGGGCTCTCCTGCGAGGAGGTTCGGTACAGGGTCTGCTTGATGGCGAGCACCGCCGGATCCTCGGCCGCCTGCTCGACGAATGCCTCCATCGAAGTCACAAACGAGTCATACGGGTGATGGACGAGAACGTCCCTACGTCGAAGCGCGGCGAAGATGTCGGTCGCGCCGTCGAGTTCGACGGCGTCCACCGCCGTCCAGACGTCATCCTTGAGGTCCGGCCGGTCGAGCGCGTGGAGCGCATCGAGCGCGCGGACGTCGAGCAGCCCGGCGCATCGGTAGACGTCGTCGACGGCGAGGTCGAGCTCGCGAAGCAGAACGTCGAGAACATCGCGCGGCATCGTCCCGTCGACCTCCAGCCGCACCGGGCTCGCCGCCCGCCGGCGACGGCGAAGGACGCTCTGGACAGCGGCGAGCAGGTCCTCGGCCTCGTCCTCCTCGACGTCGACGTCGGCGTCTCGGGTGACGCGGAAGACGTGGTGCGAGAGGACCTCCATCCCCGGGAACAGCGCGTCGACATGCAGCGCGATGACGTCCTCGAGAGCGATGTACCGCTCTCCCTCGGGGAGGGCGACGAATCGCGGAAGCAGCGGCGGGACCTTGATCCGCGCGAACCGCCTCACCCCTGTCACCGGGTCACGCACCGTCGTCGCCAGGTTCAGGGAAAGGCTGGAGATGAACGGAAACGGATGCGCGGGGTCAACCGACAGCGGCGTGAGCACCGGGAAGATGCCCTCGGCGAACTCACGATCAAGGTGGGCGCGGTCGACCTCGGTAAGCTCGTCGGCGCCAACGATCCGGATGCGTTCCTTCTCGAGTCCGACCCTCAGCTCCGCATAAACCTGGCCCGCACGCTCGACGAGCTCAAGACACTGGGCCCGGATGCGAATGAGCTGTTCGCTCGGAAGCAGGCCGTCGACGGAGGGGCTTTGCACGCCGGCCTGAACCTGTTCCTGGAGCCCGGAGACCCGGACCTGGAAGAACTCGTCGAGGTTCCGGCCAAAGATCGAGAGGAATTTGACGCGCTCGAGAAGCGGGACGCGCTCGTCCTCCGCCAGCGCCAGCACGCGGGCGTTGAAGTACAGCCACGAAAGCTCCCGATTGATGAAGCGCCCCGGGCGGTCGAGCGCGGGGAGCGGAGAAGAACTCGGGGGCTCCATGGGCGGCCACATATGGTACCTCCCAGCGGTAAACGCTGAGTGAACGGCCCGTCAGACGACGAACTTGTAGCCGAGGCCGCGAACCGTCACGAGATGCGTCGGCCGGTGAGGATCGGTCTCGAACTTCCGGCGCAGCCGCTTCACGTGTACGTCGAGCGTCTTGGTATCGCCGAAGTAGTCGGGACCCCACACCGTCTCGATGAGGAACTCGCGTGTCAGCAGCCGTCCCTTTCGGCGCAGGAACGTCTCGAGCAACTCGAACTCCTTGGGGGGGAACGCAACGAACTCCCCCCCGACGGTCACCTCGTGTCTGCCGACGTCCATCCGCACCGGTCCGGCAGCCAGCACCTCCTCGACGCTCGCCTCGGAAACAGGAACGCGGACGCGACGAAGGTTGGCGCGCACGCGCGAGACGAGCTCCCGAATGGAGAACGGCTTGGTGACGTAGTCGTCGGCGCCGAGCTCCAGACCCGTCACTTTGTCCGCCTCGGAGTCCTTGGCGGTCACCATGATGATCGGGACATCGGACTCCGCTCGGATCGCCCGGCAGACGTCGAGCCCGGACATCTCGGGCAGCATCAGGTCGAGGATCACGATGGCAGGCGACTCGGCGCGAAACCGCTCGAGGGCCTCTCGCCCGTCGGCGGCGCTACTGACCGAGTACCCCTCGCGCTCGAGGTTGTACCGAACGGTGTCGGCGAGCGCCTGCTCGTCCTCCACAAGGAGGACGCGAGCGCCGCCCTCAGCCGGCGTCGGACGTGAGGTGGACAGGGTGGGATGCATCGGTGAACTCGCGGAACTCGCCGGTCAACAGGAAGCCCACCTGCTCGGCGATGTCGACGGAGTTGTCGCCCACCCGCTCGAGCTGTCGTGCGATCAGGAGCATGCGTAGGCCCCAGTTCAGCAGCGCGGAGTCGTCGGCGAGGGCCGCAACCTCCTTGTACATCCCGAGGTTCAAACGGTCGACGGGATCGTCCATCTCCGGAAGCCGCAGGCATAGGTTGAGGTCGCGCTTGGCGAACGCCTCCATCGCCGTTCGGATCATTGGACCGACGACGTCGCCCATCTCCCGGATGTGAGAAAGGATCGTCGCGCTCGTCGGCAGCCCGTCGACCGAGCGGTACATCTTCGCGACGTTCACGGCCTGATCGCCGATGCGCTCGAGATGGAGGTTGGAGTGCAGGATCACCGATAGCAGGCGTAGATCGCCGGCGACCGGTGTCTGGAGCGCCAGCAGCTGCAGGCACCGCTGCTCGATGGAAATGTACTTGTCGTCGATCTCGTCGTCCGAAGCGATGACCTCGTCGGCGAGCGCCGGATCGGCCGCAACCAATGCCTCGACGCCCCGCGACACCGCTCGCTCCGCGAGCTCACCCATCCCGAGGACGTCGAGCTCGAGGCTCTCGAGCTCCTCGTGGAAGCGCGTACGCACCATCAGCCGAACCGCCCCGTCACGTAGTCCTCGGTCCGCTTGTCGTTCGGGTTCGTGAAGATGAACTCCGTCTGGCCGAACTCGACGACCGTTCCCGTCCGGTCGCCGTCGTCGCTGACCTCGACCGTGAAGAACGCCGTCCGATCCGAAACGCGGGCAGCCTGCTGCATGTTGTGGGTGACGATGATGATCGTGTAATCGCTGACGAGATCCCGCATCAGGTCCTCGATGCGCCCCGTCGCGATCGGGTCGAGCGCCGAGCACGGCTCGTCCATCAGGATCACGTCGGGCTCCACGGCGATGGCTCGGGCGATGCAGAGGCGCTGCTGCTGGCCGCCGGACAGCGCCATGGCGGACGACTTCAGCTTGCCCTTGACCTCGTCCCACAGTGCCGCCCGGCGCAGGGAGTCCTCGACGAGCTGGTCCATGTCTCCCTTGAACCCGGCGATCTTCGGCCCGAACGCGATGTTGTCGTAGATCGACTTCGGAAACGGATTCGGCTTTTGGAAGACCATCCCGATGCGCCGGCGGACCTCGACGGGGTCGACGCCGCGATCGTACAGATCGACGCCGTGGTACAGGATGCTCCCCTCGACGCGCGCCCCCTCGATGAGGTCGTTCATCCGGTTCAGGCAGCGAAGCACCGTCGTCTTGCCGCACCCCGATGGGCCGATCATCGCCGTGATCTCGTTCCGCTGGATCGGCAACGAGACGTTCCGGACCGCGCGGAACGACCCGTAGTACACCGATAGGTCGCGGACGTCGAACACCGTCTCCCGCAGCGCCTCGTGCCGTTGACGTCGCTGAGACTCCGGCGAGTCGATCACGAGCCTCGGCCTGGACTGCGCCGGTTCGCTTCTCACGTCGGTCTCCACGTCGGCGTCCACGCGATCACCACCTTCGTTCATAGCGGTTCCTGAGCATGATGGCGAATGTTTGGAGGGTAAGCAGGACGGCGAGCAGCACGACGATCGCGGCCGCGGCCAAGTTCTTGAACTCGGCCGCCGCCTGCCCCGACCAGCTGAAGATGAGCGTCGGCAGCGCCGTGTAGCCTCCGCGGAGCTGGTCGAGCAGCGACCCGGCGCCCGACGCGAAGAACCCGAGGAGCGCGCCGACGAGCAGCAGCGGCGCCGTCTCGCCGAGCGCGCGAGCGATCGTCAGCACCGTTCCGGTCAGCATCCCCGGAGCCGCCGAGGGCAACACGTGGCTGCGAATGACCTCCCACTTGGTGGCGCCTACCCCGAATCCGGCCTCTCGTATCGAATCGGGAACCGCCCGCAGCGCTTCCGACGCGGTGATGATGACGATCGGGAGCACGAGGACGGCGAGCGTGAGACCGCCCGCGATGACGCTCGTTCCGCCGGTGATCGCCTTCAGTGCCTGCGCGAACACGACGAGGCCGAGCAGTCCGTAGACGATCGACGGGACGCCCGCGAGGTTTCGGATGTTCGTGTTGAGTAGCCGCGTGAAGCGGGTGTCCGGCGCGTACTCCTCCATGTAGATCGCAGCGCCGATCCCGATGGGCACGGCGAATACGATGACGAACAAGATCAGCAGCACCGAACCCATCAGAGCCTGACGCACCCCTGCATTGAAGGGGAGCGACGAGTTCGGCTTGAGGAAGAAGTCCGTCCCCCGCTGCTGGAAAACGGGGACCGCGTCCCGTGTGACGGTGATGAGCAGCGTGAGCAGGACGCCCAGTGCGATGACGAGCGTTAGCAGGAGGACGAGCTGGAACGCGGCCTCCCCGGCGCGCAAGCGCCGTCCGCTGAGAGCCCGGCGGACGGCCTCCGATGCCGCGGAGGCTCCCGGGAGCTCCGCGCCCAGGTCGGGTCGATACGTAGCCATCAGTACCGCTCCCGTACCCTGCGGACGAATCGATCCGCGATGAGGTTCAACGAGAACGTGATGACGAACAGCAACAGGCCGACGAAGTACAGCGCCGGGAAGGCAGCCTTGCTTCCGCCTACTGCGTCGGTTCCGATCGCCAGGGAGCTCATCGCCGTCGTCATCGTCTGGCCGTAGTGCAGCGGGTTCAGGGTGAATTGCGCGCTCCCGGTGGCGCCGGCAGCGATCGCCACGATCATCGTCTCGCCGATCGCGCGCGAGATACCGAGGATCAGCGCCGCGACGATCCCGGAGGTTGCGGCTGGCAGGACCACCCGAAGGCTGGTGGCCCGCTTTCGCGAGCCGAGCCCGTAGGCGGCCTCACGCAGGGCCAGGGGAACGGCGAACATCGCGTCCTCCGCGACAGAGGCGACGAGCGGCGTGACGAGGATGCCCACGGCGATCCCGGCGGCGGCGAGGTTGAAGAGGGTGGCGCCGGGAAACAGCCTGTGGACCACGTCGGGGCTGATGACGTTCAAGGCGAAGAACCCGAGGACGACGCTGGGGATGCCGGCGAGGACCTCGACGATCGGCTTCAGGACGCGTCGGGACCGGGGTCTCGCGTACTCGGCGAGGTACAACGCGGCCCCCAAGCCGAGCGGCGCGGCGACGACCATCGCGATCACGGAGACGATCAACGTCCCGGCCAGCAGCGACGCGAACCCGAACTGACCCGCGCGCGGCGACCAGTCCAGCGTCAGCAGCTGTGACGGCTCGATCAGCGTCAGGAAATGGATTGCGTTGCCGACGACGGACAGGACGATTCCGACCGAGACGGCGATCGAGAGGACGGCGGCGCCGAGGAACAGGCTCTTGATGAGCCGCTCCTTGGCCCGGCGCCGCGAATCGCCCGCGAGATCCGCGGCCGTCACGGATACTCGCGCGGTCACCGTCGACGTCGCCATCTCCCCTCCCGGTCGTAGTATCGCGGAAGGAGGTCCGGGGCGCCCCCCGGACCTCCAACTCGCTTCGGTCACGTCGCCGTCCGAGCGCGCCTACGCTCCGCCTTCGAACTGCGACCAGGCGTCCTGGGTTCCCTGGATCTTGTCGCTCGGCAGGTCCACATAGCCGACCTGCTGGACGGCTTGGTTGATGCCCGCGTCCGTCATGTAATAGTCGACGAAGGCCTGCACGGCCGCATCGCTCTTCGCCATCTCGGTGTTGACGTAGAGATAGAGTGTCCGCGACAGCGGGTAGCTTGCGTCCGAGATCGTGTCGCGGCTGGGAGTCACGCAATCGGCGCTCCCCTCACCCGACGCGTCGACGGTCGGCGAGACGCCGAGGATCTTGAGATTCGCCGCGTTCTGCTCTGCGTACGCGAAACCGACCCATCCTAGGGACGAGTCCGAGCCCTCGATGCCCTGGATGATGACGTTGTCGTTGCCGGAGGACTGGTAGTCCGTCCGCGTGGTGTCGTCGGGGGCGCCGCGCGACTCGGCGATGTCCTTGATCACGAGATCGATGAACGACCCCCACGTCCCCGACTCCTGTCCGGGGCCGACGAGGTCGAGCGGGACGTTCGGGAAGTTGCCGTCGCCCCCGAGCTCCTTGTCGAGGGCGTTTGCGTCCGACCAGTTGTCGAAGCCCTCCGACTCCGGCCCGATCAGCGCGTACAGGTCCGCCTTGGATAGGCAATTGACGGCGTCGTTGTTCTTGCTCGTCATCACGGTGAGGCCGTCGTACGCGATCGGGAGCTCGATGTAGTCGATCCCGTTCTTCTTGCAGGCGGCGATCTCCTCGTCCTCGATCTGGCGCGAAGCGTCGTTGATCGCCGTGTCGCCCTTACAGAACAGGACGAATCCGTCCGTGGTGCCGGGCCCATCCACGCTGATCTGCGCGGCGGGGTTCTGGGACGAGAACTGCTCGGCGACGAGCTGGCTGATCGGCAGGACGGTCGAGGAACCGGACACCTTCACCGTCCCGCTGACTTCCGGGCTCCCGCCCGACCCGCCGCTGCTGCCACCGTCGTCGCTCGAGCAGGCGGCCGCGACGAGCGCCAAGGCAAGGATCCCCCCGAGGGCCAGGACCCTCGATCTGCTCCTCATACCGTCCCTCCTTCGGGTCCCCGACGACGGAATGGCGGCCCGCAGAGGGGGAGCGCAGGCCGCCGATCCGTCGGTCGTGCGGACGATCGCGCATCCATCGCGAGGAACGTAGGCACCCGGTATGGCCACACGGCAACGTCGAGGTGAACCGAGCGTGAACACGACGGGAAGTGTGAACGCCCGGCAAACACCTGTCGGGACGCTCCGGCGGCGGCTTTCTAGACTCGCCCAAGTGGACGCGGGGCACGTCGTACTGATCGTCGTCGCGAGCGTGTCGCTCGCCATCGCGGCCGCGGCGGGCCGGTCCAAGGCCGGGTCTGCCACGGTGGAGCGGGCCACGCGGGCGGACCTCGAGCGCGTCCGGGCGCGCAACGACGCCGAGGAGGAGGAGCTCGCGGCCCGCGACGCCGTCCTCGGCGCGATGCAGGAGGGCGTGGTGCTGTTCGACACTCGGGGCGGCGTGCGGTTCTCGAACCCGGCGGCCGAGCGGCACCTGCCGAGCCTCCCGGCGACGAGCGGCTCGCTGCTCCCGCTCGGTCTGCGGGATGCCGTCGCCTCGGCCGGCGCGGGAGAGACGCGCGTCGCCGAGGTTCAGGTCGGGACGCCGGGACGATGGATCCGTGGTACGGCGCTCCCCGTCAAGCCGCTCGGCTCCGTACTCCTCGTCCTCGCCGACGTCACCGAATCCAAGCGCTTGGACGCGGTCCGCCGGGACTTCGTCGCGAATGCGTCGCACGAGCTGAAGACACCGGCCGCGTCGATTCAGGCCACCGCCGAGACGATCCGGACCGCCGCCGAGGACGATCCGGCCGTCGTCGCGCACTTCGCGCAGCAGCTCGAACGCGAGGCGACTCGCCTGTCGAGGATCGTGGCGGACCTTCTCGACCTGTCCCGGCTCGAGGCCGGGAGCGAGATGCAGGATCTCGTCCGTTTCGATGGCGTCGTTCGCGAGGAGCGCGAACGCGCCGAGGAGGCCGCCTCCCGCGCGAACATCGTGTTCGCCGTCGACGTCCCGAACGACCTTCCGCCCGTCCAGGGATCGGGCCGCGACCTCTCACTGTTGGTGCGAAACCTGGTCGACAACGCCGTCCGGCATACGCGCCCCGGCGGGCGCGTCGACGTCCGGCTGCGGTCCGACCCCCCGAACGTGATCCTCACGGTCGCCGACACGGGCATCGGCATCCCGTCTCGGGACCTCGACCGGATCTTCGAACGCTTCTACCGCGTGGATCGTGCACGCTCGCGCGAGACCGGCGGGACGGGTCTGGGGCTGTCGATCGTGAAGCACGTCGTCGAGAACCATGGTGGGAAGATCGACGTCCAAAGCGAGCTCGGTCGCGGGACGACGTTCGAGGTGCGCCTTCCCGTCGCGCCCTAAACTGACTGCCGCATCCGATCCCGGTCGACGTTCGAGGCCGGCGCCGGAGGGTACGGGTTCGGGAATAGGAGGTCCAAGCATGCCCATGGTGACGGACCCCGTCTGCGGGATGCGAATCGACACGGACGACGCGGTGGCCACCGCCGAGCACGACGCGAAGACCTATTACTTCTGCTCGGAAGTCTGCAGGGACGCGTTCGTCGCGAATCCGTCGAGCTACGCGGCCTGATCGACGTCTTGCCCCACGACGGCCTGACCGAGGAGGAGGTCGCCGAGCGAGCCGGCACGAGCGTCCACCGCGTCAGGGAGCTCGCCTCGCTCGGACTCCTCGAGCCGGACAGTGGAGTATTCCCCCGCCGCGACGTCATGCGCGCCCGGGTGATCGATGAGCTCGAGGCAAGCGGCATCGACGCGAAGGCGCTCGCCGACGCGTTTGCGTCGGGCCATCTAACGCTCGGATATCTCGAGAGCGCGGGGCGACGATTCCCGCGCTCGGAGCAGACCTTCGCCGATTTGGCGGACGACCTCGATGTGCGACTCCACACGCTGCAGATGGTGTACGTCGCGTTCGGGCTGCCGCGTCCGCAGCCCGACGAGCGCGTGCGAGAGGAGGATCTCCCGGTGATCGCCGGCCTTCCCGTGCTGTTCGGTTCCGGCGTCGCGGAAGGCGACGTCCTTCGCGCCGTTCGCGTCTGGGGGGACAGTGCGCGCCGGGTCGCCCAGTTCCTGAGCCACTACTTCCACAACACGATCGAAGAGCCGTTCCGAGGCCGAGGGCAGGGCGACAATCAGGCCTTCGAGGCGGCGCTCCGAGAGGTCGGCGTCCGAATGGGCCACTCCGGCGAGCAGATGCTCGGCTGGCTCTTTCGGCGGCACGCCGAGATCTTCTCCGCCGAGCACCTGTTCGGGCACGTCGAGACCGCGCTCGAAGAGGCCGGGATCCGCCTTCGCGGACCGCGCGGCCCCGAGGCGGCCGTGTTCGCCGATCTGACCGGGTACACGAGCCTGACAGAGCAGGCCGGAGACGCGCGGGCGGCGCAGGTCTCGCTGTCCCTCGCCCAGTTCGTGACCGAGGTTGCCGCCAAGTGCCGCGGGGAGGTCGTGAAGATGCTCGGCGACGGCGTGCACTTCCACTTCCGGGAACCAACGGACGCCGTAGAAGCCTCGCTGCGTATCGTGGAGGGCGTCGAACCCCGAGGACTGCCGCCCGCACACATCGGGGTGAATGCGGGCCCCATGATCTACGACGAGGGCGACTACTTCGGCCGCACGGTCAATATCGCCGCCCGGATCGCCGCCAAGGCCGGGCCGCGTCAGGTGTTCGTCGGCCAAGACGCCGTCGCCGTGATCCCGCTCGAGACCTACCGACTCCGCGAGGTCGGCGACTTCGATCTCAAGGGCATCGCGGCGCCGGTGAAGGTCTACGAGGCAGCACGTGGCCTCTAGCGGAGCGAGCCTCGTCGCACGCGCCCTCCGCGTCCGCGCCGGGGAGGGGCGTCTCGTCGCCCTGGTGGTTTCGCTGACGTTCGTGTCGATGGCGGCGATCACCGTCGGGGAGAGCGGCGTCAACGCGTTGTTCTTCGATCGGGTCGGCGCGCGGGCGCTTCCACTGATATACCTCCTGCAGGGCGCCACGACGTTCGTGGTGATGCTGGGACTGACGGCGGCTCTCGGGACCGGCCATCGTCGCGCGTACCTCGCGACGCCGCTTGTGTTGGGCATGATCGTCGTCATCGAACGCGCGATCCTGCTCACGGGCGCTCGGTGGATCTATGCCGTTCTGTGG
>JBKOWM010000145.1:0-7036 GCA_046724395.1 Actinomycetota bacterium | reverse complement strand
GCTCAGCGGTGAACGAAGCGCCTCGGACGGTCACGAGACGCGGATACGGCGTGACCATCGAGATGTATCCGCGCCTGCGGCACAGCCGGATGAACCGACCGATCGCCGTGACAGGGTCACGCTGCTCGTCAGGCGGTGTGTGTCGCCAGCGCTCCGGGTCATACATCGCAACGCGGACGCCCGCGTCCACGGCTCCACGCCCGAGGTCAGCCTCGAAGCGTGCGAGGCTCGCCCACGCGCGTCCGGTGATCGCGCCCGGCCAGCCGCTCGGCAAGCCGCCGCCGAGCGCGATGCCGCGTCCCGAGCCGAAGGCGCGTGCGGCGACGTCCGGGTCGACGGCGGCGATCGCGGCCATGGAGCCCGCGCTCGTCGCCCAGTACGGACCACCGCCGGGCCGGATCGGCGCGCCGACGGGCTCGCGCGCGCCGCGTTGGATCGATGCGTCCACGCATCCGACGCTACCCCGATGCGACACCGCGCCGAAACTCGAAGGCGCGCCCGCTCGTATCCTCGATCGAATGCTTCGATACATCGTCCGACGAGCCCTGTTCGGCGTCCTCGTGCTGTTCGTCGTATCCGTCGTTACGTTCCTCATCTTCATCAAGCTCCCCGCGTCGGATCCCGTCCTGCGGATCGTCGGGCGCCATCCCTCCCCGCAGCTGGTGGAGCTCGTGCGCCACCGACTGGGCCTGGACCGCACCGTCTGGGTTCAGTACTGGAATTTCGCCCGCGGCCTGATCCCGCTTCCAGGGTTCTTCCTGGACAAGGACGTCTACTTCTCGTACGCCAACAACACCGCCGTGAAGACCGAGCTGTGGACGCGGGCGCCCGTCACCGCGACGCTCGCGATCGGATCGGCGGTCATCTGGATCATCCTGGGCCTTCCGGTCGGCATCGTCTCGGCGATCAGACCGGGGAGCGCGCTCGACCGCTCCGCCATGATCGCCGCTCTCATCGGCGTGTCAGCGCCCGATTTCTGGCTCGGGCTCGTGTTCCTGTACGTCTTTCACTTCTGGCTGGGCATCGCTCCCTCGAGCGGGATTCCGTACGGGATGTCGATCATCACCGCGATCCTGACCGGGCGCTTCGTGCTGCCGTGGCTGACCCTGGCGTCGACCACGGCGGCGTTCTACTCCCGAATGATGCGCGGAAACCTCATGGAGACGATGAGCGAGGACTACATCCGCACGGCTCGCGCGAAAGGCCTCGACGAGCGCACGGTGATCTATCGCCACGGCCTGCGGAGCGCGATGACGCCGATCGTCTCGATGTTCGGCCTGGACCTGGCGTTCCTGCTCGGAGGCGCCGTCATCGTCGAGAACGTGTTCCAGCTTCCAGGCCTCGGCTCGTATGCAATTAACGCGCTTTACACGTCGAACTACACCGCGGTCATGGGCGTGACCATCCTCGGCGCACTGCTGATCGTCGTCGCGAACCTGATCGTCGACATCGGCTACGCCTTCCTCGATCCACGCATCCGTTACACCTGAGCGCGTCGCAACCGGGGCCGAGACGTCCGCCGCCCGGATGTCGAGCCGAGCGATCGAGCGTGTGCAGGCAGCCTCGCCGTCGCTGTGCACGCCACCTGTTACGCTCGATGTCTCCGGCGTCGCCGGAGATCCGCGTCGTGAACGGGCCACTCATGTCGGCGTGTTCTCCCGGCGCGGCCGAGGAGGCGCCACATGCCAGAGAGCTACGGCAAGAAGAAGCGGCGGGACGTGAAATCCCGCAAGGCGGCCGACCGCGAGGAGCGGCGCGTTGCTCGAAATCAGCGGCGAGCCGACCGAGCCGCCGGGCTGATCGAAAAGGGCCCGCCGGTGGAGGCCGCGGACCCGACGGAGTACGGCCTGCCGGCCGTCGAGGCCGAGTCCGAGGCCTGAGCCCGCCGGCCGTCGAGGCCGAGTCCGAGACCTGAGCCCGCCGGCCGCGGTCTACACGCGGCCGATCGCTCCCGCCTCCGCTCCGCGCCCGGTGACACGGACCGCTGCCGGAGGTCGCGGCGTAGACTCGTTCGTGTCGTGACCGAGGCGCGCCGCACGCTGTTCTTCGAGCGTCACCGCGACCTCGGCGCGCGCATGATGGAGTTCGGCGGCTGGGACATGCCGCTGCAGTACCCGACTGGCACCGTCGCGGAGCATCTCGCCGTGCGGCGAGACGCCGGCGTGTTCGACATCTCTCACATGGGCCGCTTCACCGCGCGCGGTGCGGATGCGCTTCGATTCCTGCAGCACGTGCTGACGAACAACGCCGAGGCGCTCGACGGGCGGCCGCACGGTGCGCAGTACACGCTGATCCCCGACGAGCGAGGCGCGGCCATCGACGACGCATATCTGTACCGGTTCGAACCAGGCGATTACCTGCTCGTCGTGAACGCGGCCAACCGCGAGAAGGACTGGGCCCACCTGCAGGGGTTTGCGGCCGACTTCGACGTCGAACTAGTCGACGACACGCTGGAGGTCGCGATGCTCGCCGTGCAGGGTCCGCGCGCACGAGACATCCTGAGCGACCTGTTGACCGGCGGGCGCCTGCCGGAGCCCGCCCGCAACTCCGTCAGCACCGCCGAGCTCGCCGGCGCGCCGGCGCGGATCGGGCGGACGGGTTACACGGGAGAGCCCGTCGCCTTCGAGGTGTTCGTCCCGACCGCCGACGCGTTGAAGGCCTGGGACGCGATCACCGAGGCCGGCGCAACGCCGGCCGGCCTCGGCGCGCGCGACACGCTCCGCCTCGAAGCCGGCTTGCCGCTGTACGGTGACGAGCTCGGCGCCGATCAGCAGGACGCTCCGATCCCGATCCTCGCCATGCCGATCGCCCGCTTCGGCGTCAGCTTCGCCGACCACAAGGAGGACTTCGTCGGCCGGGCTGCCCTCGAGCGGCAGGCGGCGGCGGCCGCGCGGATCCGTGAGCGCGACACCTCCGACGTCGCCGATCTGCCGCGGATGATCCGTCCGGTCGCGGTGACGGGGCGCGGCATCGCGCGCGCGGGGTCTGTCGTCCGCCGGGACGGCGTCGATATCGGATGGATCACGAGCGGCACCGCCGTGCCCTACTGGGTCTTCGACGGCGAAGGCGAGACCGCGCGACCCACGGACGAGCGCCGTACGCGCGCGATCGCGCTGGCCTACCTGGACAGCCACGTCGTGGACGGCGATGTCGTGTCGGTCGACGTTCGCGGGCGGGAGACCGACGCCGAGGTCGTGAAGCACCATCTGCGCTCCGATGCCCCGCCGTACGCGCGACCGATCGTCGTGACGCGCGAGGACCGTGCCGGGCACACACCAACGCCGTCGACGACAGACAAGGTGCGATCGCTGCTCGAACGCGCCGAGCGAAACCACGAGTGGCGTCAACGCGAATGCATCGACCTCATCCCATCGGAGATGACGCAGTCGCCCGTCGTCCGCATCCTGCAGGTCCTCGACCCAGCGTTTCGGTACGCGGAGCACCGCACGCTCGAAGCGTTCTACGACGCCGACGTCTTCTACTACCAGGGGACGAAGTTCATCGCCGACGTCGAGCGGCTCGTGGACCAGGAGATGGCCGCCTTCCTGGGGGCGCGGGAGGTCGAATCGCGCGTGATCAGCGGTCAGATGGCGAACACTGCGGTCTTCGGCGGCATCGTCGACTATCTGAATCGGCACGACCGGCGCCGGGAGCCGCGGCGCATCCGCCGGGTGATGAACAACCACATCGGACGCGGCGGTCACTTGTCCGCCCAGCCGATGGGCGCGCTCAAGGACTTCGTTGCGCGAGACCCGCGTACCGAGCGTCCGGCCGTGACCAACTTCCCCGTGCTCGCCGAGAACCCTTATCGCATCGACGTGCCGGCAACGCTCGAGCTGATCGACGAGGTCCATCCCGAGCTGATCGTGTTCGGCAAGAGCATGGTGCTGCATCGCGAGCCGGTCGCCGACGTCTGCCGGCACCTCGACGACGTCGGCATCCCAGCGATCGTCATGTACGACATGGCCCACGTGCTCGGCCTCGTGGGTGCGCACTTCCAACGGCCGTTCGATGACGGGGCGGACGTCGTCACGGGATCGACGCACAAGACGTTTTTCGGGACGCAGCGAGGCGTGATCGGGGGCGCGTTCGGCCGCGACGAGGAGCGGTTCGAGCTCTGGGAAGCAATCCGAAACCGGACGTTCCCGGGGTCGGTGTCGAACCACCATCTCGGGACGCTCCTCGGCCTGCTGATGGCTGCATACGAGATGCGCGCGTTCGCCGACGAGTACCAACCGAAGGTGATCGCGAACGCCAAGGCGTTCGCCCGCGCGCTTGCCGACTCGGGCCTTCGGGTCGAGGGGGATCCGTCCATCGGATTTACCGAGACGCACCAGGTCGTCGTCCGCGTCGGCTACGGTCGAGGCTGCGAGATCGCGAACCGGCTCGAGCGCAACAACGTCATCTGCAACTACCAGGCCTTGCCCGACGACGAGGGCTTCACGGCGGCGAGCGGCCTTCGGATGGGCGTGGCGGAGATGACGCGCTTCGGTATGGAGGCCGAGGACTTCGCCGAGATCGCCCGCCTCGTCGGCGACGTGATCGAGGACGACGCGGACGCAGCCGATCGCGTCCACGCGCTTCGCTCACGGTTCACGGATCTCCGGTACTGCTTCGGAACGGAGGTCCTCGACGACCTCGTGGACCGGCTTCGACGCCTGCTCTAGCCGCGAGACGAACCTGCTGCCGTTCGGCGGTCGGATATGACGAAGGGCCGGCATCCGGCTGGACGCCGGGCCCTTCCGACGTGCGATTACCTCTCGGCGGACTCCCGCTCGGTGGTCTCCGGCGACTTCGCAGCCTGAACCTGGAGCTCGAGGTCGACGTCCCTCGCCACCAACATCCCGGTGAGCTCGACCGCCATGTTCCACAGCAGACCCCACTGCTCGCGATTCACGCGCGTCCGGGCCTCCGCGAACAGGCGCTCGTTGCCCCAGGCATCCTTGCCCCAGCCGAGGAACTCACCCGCGAACGTGACGGGCCTCGTCACGCCCTTGATCGTGAGATCGCCGTTGAGCTCGAAGCCGGTCCCGCCAGTTGGACGGAACGACGTGCTCCGAAACGTCATCTTCGGGTGCGCGTCGACCTCGAAGAAGTCGCTCGAGTGCAGATGGGTGTCACGCTCCTGGCTCCCGGTCGTCACGCTGGCCGTGTCCACGTCGACGTCGACCGCGGAGTCCTCGGGCGCCTCGCCGACCGTCACCGTGCCCGTGAACTCGCCGAAGCGGCCGCGGACCTTCGAGAGCATGTGGCGCGCGACGAACTCGATGTTCGTGTGCGCAGGGTCGATTTGGTACACCCCCGCGGGCGGGATGGAGATGCCCTCGTACGCCCGGTCATCCATTTGTTCGGCCGCCTCTGCCATGTCGTGCCTCCTCCAGGCTGTCGTCGCGACCCCGTGCCGCGACCCTACCCCTACCTCGGGGCTAACGAATCGGAAGTGCCTTGGTATTCCCGGGCGTCTTCCGTACGGGAATCGGTCGGCGTTTTCCCTGGTTAGTGCCCATGAACGGGAGTAAGGTCGGTGGCCGTGCCGGCCGATGACGCCATGAGGCCATGGACATGATCGAGGCGCACGTCGACGAGCCGCAGATCTGCGAGCACTTCCAGCAGGCGGCGGCCCTGATCGCGCGCCGGTGGAACCCGCTCATCGTCGGCGCCCTGCTGGACGGCATCACCCGCTTCACCGATCTTCGCCACGCAGTGCCGGGCATCAGCGACCGTCTGCTCTCCGAGAGACTCAAGGAGTTGGAAGCCGCCGGCATCGTCACCCGAGAGGTAACGCCCTGCACCCCGGTGCGCATCGAGTACGGGCTCACCGACCAGGGGCGCGACCTGGGCGGGGTCATCGACGAGTTGCGCGCGTGGGCCGAGCGCTGGGCGGCAACCCCCGCCGGCGCGCGCTAGTTCGGGCGTCGCCGCCGGTCCCGTCCTCAGTGGGGGGTCGTCCATTCGGACCGCGGCAGCTCGTAGCGGACGCCGAACCACTCCTGTCCGTCCTCCTCGTGCCGAAAGCGTTCGATCAGCCGGAGGCCGGCCTTCTCGGCGACGCGGTGAGAGGCGACGTTGTCGCCATCCGCGTAGATCCGGATCCGCTCGGCGCCGAGGACGTCGAAGACGTAGTCGACGAGCGCACGGACGGCCTCCGTGGCGTATCCGCGGCGCTGGAACTCCGGCGCGACGGTGTATCCGAGCTTCACGACACCGGGCTCGCCGTCGGCCGGGCTCAGACCGACGTCGCCCACGAGCTCACCCGTCGCCCGATCAAGGACGGAGAGCTGCACCCATCCCGGTTCGCCCGGCAGCCGCCCGGCCATCTGCTCGATCTCGGCGCGGATGCCGTCGGCGTCGGTTCGATCCCAGCCCTGGAAACGCAGAACGTCGGGATCGCTGCGGTACCGAGCGATCAGTTCTGCATCCTCTGGCAGCGACCGGCGAAGCAGCAGGCGCTCCGTCGTGAGCGGTTCGAACTGGGTGTCGGTGCTCATCCCGTCCTCATTCGAGGGAGCGTACCCTCGCCCCGTACGATGGCCGCATGGCATCGTCGCGATCGAGCGCGTACACGAGGTGCGGCACCTCGTTCCAGCGGGCTTCGCGCTCGACACCCATTCCGATCTTCTCCGCGACACGGCGCGACGGCGCGTTCTCGCGCCGGATCATCGAGACGATGCGGACGAGCCCGAGCGGGCCGAACGCGTGATCTCGCCATGCGGCGGCCGCCTCGGTGGCGATCCCACGACCACCGTGGTCGCGTCGGACGACCCAGCCGAGCTCGATCTCCTCGATGCCCTCGACGTCGGTGCGCGTGAGCCCGGCGTCGCCGACGAGCTTGCCGCCGTCACGCAGCACGATGGCCCATCGCGCGAAACCATCCACGCGATTGAGCTCGGCGTTGCGCACGATCCGCTGTCGGACGGCGTCGCGGTCCAGCGGCGGACCCCAGAACCTGAGCAGCTCGGCGTCCGCGAACACCAGCGCCATCGCTTCCTCGTCGTCAGAGGTGAACGGACGCAGGTCGAGCCGCTCGGTGGCGATC
>JBKOWM010000152.1:0-10158 GCA_046724395.1 Actinomycetota bacterium | reverse complement strand
CCCTCGACCCGTCGGTCGACCTGGACGATGACCATGCCCTTGTCCAGCAGATTCGCCAGGTACCGTCGGTTCTTGGTGGTCGGCGTGACGACCAGCGCGTCCACGTGCATCGCCTCCAGGAGCTTTAGGTACTCGCGCTCGATGGCCGGATCGTCGTCGCTGTTGCAGAGCACGACGTGGTACCCGGCGCCCTTGGCGACCGATTCGACGTGCTTCGCGATCACCGAGTAGAAGGAGTTCTCGACGTCGCCGATCAGCAGCCCGAGCATGTTCGTCTGACGCGTCCGAAGGCTGCGCGCGATCTGGTTCGGAACGTAGCCGAGCTCCTTGGCCGCCCCCAGCACCGACCGGCGGGTCTCCTCGGCTGCGTATCCGCGGCCCGACAGGACGCGGGCCGCCGTCGACACCGAGACGCCCGCCTGCCTCGCCACGTCCGCGATCGTCGCCACTCCTCGCCCTCCGGCCTATTCCTCGTCGTCGTCGAAGCGCAGCCCGATCGACGCTCGCCACCGATCGAGCGTGCGCATGTTCTCGAGCGAGTCCTCCCAGGTCATGACGGAGGGCGAACGCTCGTCCTTGCGAACCATCGTGTTCACCGCCTCCACCGCGACGGCGTAGACGTCGCCCTCGAGCGGGACGTCGATCACCTCCGTCTCGGATGCCGATCGTTCCACGACGATCATCGCGTCAGAGCCGATCCGCCCCGGGAGCCACGGCGACGGGACGGTGATGCGCCCGCCCGACCCGTAGATCCGCAGGGAGCTGTCGAGGTTCGCCTGGATCGAGCAGGCGACCCTGGCGACGATCCCGCCCTCGAAGGTCAACGTGGCCGCCGTCGAGTGGTCGACCCCGGTGGGCCCGATGTCGCCGGCGGCGGCGACGTCGATAGCGGGGCTCACCGCCCGCCCGAGCGCCGCGGCCGCGATCAGGTGCGACATCGACGTCGTGTAGCACCCGACGTCCAGGATTCCACCTCCCGCCAGCTCCCGGAGCATCAGGTAATTCTGAGGCTCGGGGCCCGCGTCGTAGCCGAAGACGGCATCGATCATCCGAACCTCGCCGATGACCGCCCCCCGGATCAGCTCGACGAGCCGGCGCGTTTGGGGGTGGCATCGATACGCGAACGCCTCGAGCAGGAACACATCGTTCCGGCGCGCCGCCTCGACGATGCGCTCTGCGTCCGCGCAAGTGACGGCCATCGGCTTCTCGCACAGGACGTGCTTGCCGGCGTTCGCCGCGCGAACCGCCCAGTCGATGTGGAACGGGTGGGGCGTCGCGACGTAGACGAGGTCGACGTCGTCGTCCCCGACGACGTCCTCGTAGCCGACGTATGCGTGCGAGACGTCGAACTCGGCGGCGAAGCCGCCGGCCCGCCCGGCGTCGCGGCTGCCGACCGCAACGAGGCGTCCCGTCCGCGAACCCGAGAGGGCGCCGGCCAAGAGCCTCGCGATCTTGCCGGTTCCGAGGATCCCCCAGCGGACTCGCTGGTTCGGATCGTCCGCGCCCCCCTGCTCCTCCGCCGGCGTCATCGCCGGCGCTCGATCATCGGGACGTCGGGGTTGACGTCGGGTCCGAAGAACTTGATCGCGAGCAGGTCCTCGGCGCCGGTGTTGCGAACCTCCACGCCGGCGACGGCCCGGTCGTGCACCACCAGAACCTCGTCCCGCTGTGGATCGCCGCCACGGACGTCGACTCCGCCATACATCCCGCTCCCGGACCAGACGAGCACGTTGTGGACACCGCGGTCGCTGGTGACGTACGTGCACCCGGGGTGGACGACGAGCTTCTTCCCGCTGAACTTGGTGGTGTTGTAATAGATCCAGTGCTCCTCGCCCATCTCGCTCTGCGAGCCCTCCACAAGGTGCGGCGAGAGGTGATGGTTCTCGTAGAAGTACGGGTCGGCGTTCTCCTCCCAGTCGATCAGCTCGAGGATGAAGCGTTCGCCCTTCCGCTCACGGTCCTCGGGGCGCACGTCCTTCCAGAGAAGCTCCTTGTCGATCGGCCGGCCATGCACCTTGGCCTGAAGCATCGCGAAAACGTCGGAGTCTTCCTGCAGCTCGATCGTGAGCGCGCTGCCCGGACCGTGCAGGACCCCCGAGGGCACGTGGAACCCCTCCTCGGGGATCTGCAGGTACGCGACCGAATGCCCCAGGATGAGATCGCTGTCCCAGTCCTCCAGATACGGCAACAGGACGTCGTGCGTCTGTTCGTCGCGCATCGACGGGTGGAACCCCAGGAACGTCTCCGGATGCTCTCCCATGTCCACGCCGGGCGGGAAGTAATACGCCTCGTCCTTGGAGTGCCTTCCGACCAGCGCGGCGTGCTCCTGTCGCTGGTGCAGGTGAAATGGCAGGCGGCCCCGGTAGTCGAAGATCTTGGCCAGCCGGTCGAGCGTCGCGTGCGTCGAGGCATAGTCGGCGCCCATAATCTGCTCGGGCGCGCGCTCGACAGCCTCCTTCAGCGTGAGCCGCTCGGGACCATCGAGCCCCAGATAGCTGAGGCCCTCATCGTCGGGTCCGATGCGGTTGTCGGCCTTCGTCGTCGACGCGAGCCAGCGCTCGCACAGCTCTCCGCGGTCGCCGAGGTCGTACGCGTTCTCGGAAACGCCGAGGCGCCGACCCGCCGGGAGGAAGTCCCGGCCGACCCAGGCCGCGTCCAGGCGGAGGATGCCGTTTCCTTCGGACAGTGCCCGATCGACGAGATCGCGTCTCGCATCGACCGCCATCGTGTTCCTCCATTCGGTTCATGTTCGTCGGGTTCACCGCACGCCGGTCGAGCCGGCGGCGACGCCGGTCGGCACGACTCTCGTCTCGCCGAGGATCGATCTGCCGTCGGCGGGATCGAAGAAATAGAGCTTCCGCGTGTCGACGTGAACGCCGATCGACTCACCGACGCGCGCTCTCGTCTCGGGACCGGCGCGCGCGATGAATGTGTTTCGGCGTTCCGTGGCCTGCTCCTCGAGCTCCTCGAGCGCCTTCTCGTCGATGTCCGACGCCAGCTCTCGAGTGTCCTCCGTGAACACGGGCGGCGCCTGGATCGAGAAGTGCAGGTAGACGTCCGATCCCATCCCTTCGCGCAGGTCGACGACGACCGGGAGCCGGCTCTCGGGGCGCGAGCCCGGAACGAGCGCCGCGTCGTCCATGTGCTCTGGCCGGATCCCGAGGACGACGGGCCGGTCCCGGAAACTTGCGAGCGCGGGCCGCGCCGCCATCACCTCCGAGGGGATGAGCAGTCGGTGCCCCGCGAACTCGACGAACGTCTCGCCGTCGGCCGCGCCCACCCTTGCCTCGACGAGGTTCATCGCGGGCGAGCCGATGAAGCCACCGACGAACAGGTTCTCTGGATCTGCGTACAGCTCCTGCGGGGACGAGACCTGCTGCAGGACACCCTTCTTGATGACGGCGACCAGATCACCGAGCGTCATCGCCTCCGTCTGGTCGTGTGTGACGTACACCGTCGTGACTCGCAGGTCCTGTTGGATGCGCTGGATCTCGGCCCGCATCTGCACGCGCAGTTTCGCGTCGAGGTTGGACAGCGGCTCATCCATCAGGAACGCCTGTGGCTCCCGCACGATCGCGCGGCCCATCGCGACCCGCTGGCGCTGTCCCCCGGAAAGTTCGCGGGGTCGCTTGTTAAGCAGCTCCTCGAGGTGCAGCACCTTCGCAGCCTCGCGAACGCGACGATTCATCTCCTCCTTGTTGAGCTTGCGGATCTTCAGGCTGAGGGCCATGTTCTGATAAACCGTCATATGCGGGTACAGCGCGTAGTTCTGGAAGACCATCGCGACGTCGCGATCCCCGGGCGGCACCTCGTTGACGACGCGGCTTCCGATCACGATCCGTCCGGCGGTGAGGTCCTCGAGTCCGGCGATCATGCGAAGCGCGGTCGTCTTGCCGCAACCCGACGGGCCTACGAGCACGATGAGCTTGCCGTCGGGGACCTGCAGGTCGAGCGAGTGGACCGCTTCGGTCCCGTCTGCGAACACCTTGGAGACGTTCTCGAGGACGATCTCAGCCATGGATTCTCCGGATCACGCGCGTCATCCCTTCAACCCCACCGAGGCGATCCCGCCGATGAGCTTCTTCTGGACGAAGAAGTAGACGACCACGGTGGGGATGATCGTCACGAGGTTGGCGGCCATCGTCAGGTTCCAGGGCGTGTCCGCGAGGGTCACGAGGTTTGCGAGCCCCAACGCGACGGTGAACTTCTCGTCGCTGTCGAGGTAGATCAGCGGTCCGAGCAGGTCGTTCCATCTCCAGAGGAACGTGAACACCGCGCAGACCGTCAGGACGGGGGTCGACAGCGGCAGGATGATCCGCCAGTAGATCTGCCACGTGTTGAGCCCGTCGACGCGGGCGGCATCGTCCAGATCTCTCGGGATCGTTCGCATGTATTGCCGGATGAGGAAGATGAAGAACGCCGTCCCGGTGAACGTGGGAACGATCAGTGGAAGATACGTGCCGTACCACCCGATCTTCACGAAGAGCAGAAACTGGGGAACGATCAGCGCCTGCCACGGGATCAGCATCGTGACGATGAGCACGTAGAACAGCACCTTGCTGCCGCGGAACCGCAGTCGGGCGAAGGCAAAGCCGACGAGGGAGCACGAGATCAGCGTGCCGAGGATGCTCGCGATCACGATGATCATCGTGTTGATCATGTAGCGGAAGAACGGAAAGGTCTCGACGAGCACTCGGCGGAAGTTGTCCCACTCCCAGAACTTCGACGGGAACCACTCGGGCGTCGGGGTAAACACCGGCTCCAGATCGGGCTTCATCGCCGCCGTGAACATCCATGAAACCGGCAGGAGGATGAACCCGCACAGGGCCAGGAGCATGGTGTACATCAGAACCTTGTAGGAGATCCTGCGAACGCGATAGCGGAGCACCGAGCGTTGCGGTGGCGCGGCCTTTGGCGCTGCTTCGACCCTGGCCGGCGCCTCGATCGTCTTCACGCGCTCACCGTGCCCGCTCGGGGTCATACTCGTAGTAGACCCATCGGCCCGACGTCCGGAAGATCGCGAGGATGATGGCGGCGGCAGCAAGCACCATCACCCACGCGAGGGCGGAGGCGTACCCGTACTGACCGTTCACGAACGCCTCGTTCCAGAGATTGATCAGGTAGAACATGAGTGAGTCGCCGAGCCCCCCCGAACCGCCGCGGCTCAACACGAAGGCGATGTCGAAGACCTGAAATGCGTCGATCAAGCCCGTGAGGAGCACGAACAGCAGGGTGGGAGTCAGCATGGGAAGGGTCACGTAGCGGAACCGCTGCCACGGACCCGCCCCATCGAGCAGCGCCGCCTCGTAGAGCTGTGCCGGGATATTCTGCAGTCCGGCCAGATAGATGATCGCCCCGCCGCCGATCCCCCACAGACCGACGAGGACGACCGAAGGGACCGCCCAGGTCGGGCTGTCGAGCCACCTCGGCGGGTCGCTCATCCCGAACGAGCGGAGGATCTCGTTCACGGCGCCAACGTCGGGGTTGAGGAGGGCCACCCAGAGAACCGCCACCGCGACCCCGCTCAGCACCGAGGGCAGGAACAGGATCGTGCGGAACAGGTTGATACCGCGGATCTTCAGGTTCAGAAGCAACGACAGCAGCAGTCCACACACCAGGTACAGCGGGACCGAGAGCAGCATGTACTTCAGCGTGACCCGGATCGACAGCCAGAACGTCCGGTCGTCGACCATCTCCCGGTAGTTCTCCAACCCCACCCACTTCGGAGGCGTGATGATGCGCCACTCGCTCATGCTGAGCAGGAGCGAGGCGACGATCGGCACGAGCCAGAACAGCGTGAGTCCGATCAGCCACGGCGACAGGAAGAGGTACGCGGCGCGCTGCTCCGTGCGCGCCATCAGACCCCTCCGCGCTCTCATGCCGGCTCCTTCACAGCCGGGAAGCTCCCCGCCGGCCCTGCAAGGCCGGCGGGGCTGCTCGCGGTCACGAGGGCTCCTACGGAGCCCCCTCCTCCCAGTCCTCCCAGGCCTTGTCCAGGTTCTCCTGGATGGCCGGATTGGCGTCGTCTAAGGCCTCCTGGGCGGTCTTCTCCCCTCCGATGACGAAGCCCCAGGCGTCGTAGTACGGACCGATCACGTCCCACCGGTTCGGGACGAAGACGGCGGGGCGAGCGTGGCTGAGCACCTCGAGCCCGTCCTCGCGACCCGGGACGCCATTGGTCCAGTCGACGTCCTTGGCCGTCTGCAGATTGAGCGGCATGTCGCCCGACTCCTGGTAGCGAATCGTCTGGCCCTCGGTCGTCAGAAACGCGATGAAGTCCTTCGACTCCTCGGGATGGTCGCTGCTCGCCATCACGCCGACGCTGTCGGTCCATACGAAGAAGTACGGCTGCTCGTCGGGCGGCGTGGGCGAGGCCATCGAGCCGTAGTTGATGCCCGCGTTCTCGACCTTGTCCAGATCCTGGTAATCCGTCACGACCATCGCCAGCTTGCCCTGGGCGAAGAAGTCCCTGCCCTGCTCCCACGGATCCATGATGTTCGACGTCGGGAAGCAGCCGCGGTCGTAGCCGCTCGCGAGGATCTCGAACTGCTGGATGGACTCGGGCGAATTGAACGTCGCCGTCCGGCCGTCGTCGCTGAAGAAGGTCTCCCACGGCACGTACGCCAGGGGGTCGGAGGCCGCCGCCCCCCAGACGCCCTTCGCCTGGTCGGTGAGCTTGCACGCGTCATCGACGAATTGATCGGGCGTCAGGGGTGGCCAGGCGCCGGGTTCGGGGATACCGGCCGCGTCGAACATGTCCTTGTTATAGAGCAGCTGAACGGACCCCGCGTATGAGCCGAGGCAGTACAGATGGTCTTCGTACGCGCAGCTGAACTCGTCGCCGGGCTCGACGATCGACGGCACGTACTGCGACAGGTCGATGTTGTGCTCCTGGACCATGCCGTCGAGCGGGAGCAGCAGGCCGGCGCGCATCTGTTCGGGTCCGAAGACCAACACGAGATCGGGCTCCTTACCCGCGGCGATCGCCGTATCCAGCTTCACGCCGTAGTTGTCCTCGGGGTAGGCGCTGACGTTCAGCGTGACGTTCGGGTACTTCGCCTCGAACTGCTGGACGAGTTGGTCGAGGAACTGACCCGCCAGCCCACCGGACTCGAATACCCAGTAGTCGAGCGTGACCGGCCCACCGCCGTTCTCATCTCCCCCGCCCCCGTTGCTGCTGCACGCGGCGAGGACGACGAGCGACATCGCCAGCGCCGCCACGAGCACACGCTGCCTTCTCATCGCCGCCACCTCCGTCTGCGCCGCGACCGCCACCCGCCCGGGCCGCGAGAACCGATGCTCCGGCGCTACCCCCTTGGACCCCGCCCGGCGCGGGGTCTCACCCAAAGCGAGATGGTAACGTTCTCAGCCCGAGCCGTAAACCAAACCCCGGCGACCCCCCGGTTTCCTCCAACGACGACGGCGTGGTCTTCGGGCCCTATGATAACGTTCCCATGTTGACCAGCGGTTTGTGCTGATGGGTTCGTACGTCCGTCGGCGACCGGCGCAACGTGGGGCGACTAAGCGACGCCCGACTCCCAGTCGTCCCAGGCCTTGTCCAGGTTCTCCTGGATGGCTGGGTTGGCGTCGTCCAACGCCTCCTGCGACGTCTTCTCGCCGCCCACCACGAACCCCCACGCGTCCCAGAAGGGACCGGCCACGTCCCAGCGGTTCGGGACGAACACCTGCGGGCTGGCATGGCTCAGGACCTCGACCCCGTCTTCGCGCCCGGGGACGCCCTTCGTCCAGTCCGAGTCCTCCGCGACCTGCAGGTCAAGGGGCATGTCGCCCGAGACGTTCACCCGGAGCTCTTGGCCGCGCGTCGCCAGAAACGCGATGAACTCCTTCGCCTCCGTGGGGTGGTCGGAGCTGGCCATCACGCCGACGCTGTCCGTCCAGACGGACCAGGACGGCACCTCTCCTTCGGGTGTCGGCACCGCCGCGGAACCGTAGTCGATCCCGGCGTTCTCGACCTTGTCCAGGTCCTGGAAGTCGGTGACGACCATCGCGAGCTTGCGCTGAGCGAAGTAGTCGCGGCCCTGCTCCCACGGATCGAGGACGTTCGACGTCGGGAAGCACCCGCGGTCGTACCCGCTTGCCAGGACATCGACTTGGTGAACGGCCTCGGGGGAGTTGAACTGCGCCGTTCGGCCGTCGTCACTGAAGAACGTCGACCAGGGAGAATATGCAAGAGGATCGGAGGCCGCGGCACCCCACACGCCCTTCGACTGGTCCGTCAGCTTGCAGGCGTCCTCGACGAACTGCTCGGGCGTCATCGGTGGCCAGGCGGCCGGGTACTTGATTCCGGCCGCGTCGAACATGTCCTTGTTGTAGAGGAGCTGAACGGACCCCGCGTAAGAGCCCAGGCAGTACAGCGTCCCTTGATAGTTGCAGCTGAACTCGTCGCCCGGTTCGACGATCGACGGTACGAACGTCGACAGGTCGATGTCGTACTTGTCGATGGTGTCGTCGAGAGGCAGCAGCAGACCGGCGCGCATCTGCTCGGGACCGAAGACCAGTACCAGATCGGGCTCCTTGCCGGCCGCGATCGCGGTGTCGAGCTTCACCCCGTAGTTGTCCTCCGGGTAGGCCGTGATATCGAGGGTGACGTTCGGGTACTTCTTCTCGAAGTCTGCCTTCAGCTGGTCCAGGAACGAACCGACCAGGCCGCCTGATTCGAACACCCAGTAGTCGAGCGTCACGGGGCCGCCGCCGCCGTTCTCACCGCCTTCGCCCCCGTTGCTGCTGCACGAGGCGAGTACGACGAGCGTAATCGCCAGCACCGCTCCGAGCACACGCTGCCTTCTCATGGCGCCGCCTCCCTCAGTCCGAGTCCGGGCCGGCCGCGGCCTTCGCGGCCGTCTAGCGCCGGCGCCATCGTCGCGGCTCCAACCCCCTTCGCCCCAACGCGAGGTCACGCTACCGATCAATGGTGGCGTTCTCAGGCCCGTTCTTGCAAGGGACCCCCGGCCCTCGCCCGAGGGCATCGGGCACCCGATCGACCCGCAGGCCGGATGACGACGTAGGGCCAGCCGGCCAGGTCGTCGTTCAGGCCCGGCCATCGCCACGCCGAACCGCCGGCGGCGTGGAGCACGAAGGCGTACGCGAGCGGGTACCTCCCGTCGAGGTAATCGCCCGGGACCGCGCCGACGAAGCCGTCGGCCCCGCGCTCCATCTCGACGCTCGACTCGGCGAGCGCCTGGTTCATCGCGCGGTATCGGAGCACGACGCGGGCGACCGGAGCAGTCACCCGAACGGCCAGGGCGAGCTCGCGACGTGGATGGAACCGCTCGGGCGGCTCGTGGACAACCCGCACATGCGGCGCGGCTCCGCCTAACGGTTCGCGTGTCGCGAGAGCGGCGTCCTCGGGGGGTCGCGCTCGGTCTTCCAGCATTGCATCCATGTCGTGGAGATCTGCCTCGATCGCGCCGAGCCGATCCCTCCAGTGCCCGCGAAGCCGTGGCTGTGGTCCGTAGGGGAGATCGGCGACGTAGACCCCATCTGCGCGTTCGGACGCGTCACGCCACGCGCCGAGCGCCAATCGATAGGTGTCGACCGCCGAGTGGAGCGACCGCTCGTCGCGTGCGGTGGCAAAGAGTTCGTACCCGATGGCCGCACGCAGCTTCGCCCCGAAGAACCGCCCAAGCGCTTCCAGGATCCGGACGTCGATCGACCACCTTCGGAGCTCGGCGTCCGACCGGTCCGGCGCGAGCGCCTCGGCAGCCGCGAGTCGTTCCGACGCCTCAGTCGCAAGCCGTTCGAGGTGTCTCGCGACCTCCGACGGCGAGATGCGTCCGCTGGGCGTTCCGGCGCGCAGCTCGGCCACATACTCGGCGACGCTTTCGAACACCTCGGGATCGAGCGGGCCGACGGTGCCGAACCGGCGGGGCTCGGGCGTGTCCACGTATGGATGTGGCCGCGCGCCGTCCTCCGACCAAACGATCGGCATGTCGGTGTAGATCTCGGGCCAGTAGTAGTTGTTCGACGCCGAGGGGTGGTGGGCCACCGTCACGTGGGGCAGGATCCGACTCGCGCTGGCCAGCGCCGCCTCCGCGTCGGCGGCGGCGGGACCGAAGTGCGCTCGAAGCGGTCGACGCCAGACGTCGGGGGAGGCATCGGGGTCGTACGTGAGCCGTCCGAACAGCCGGTACGTGTAGG
>JBKOWM010000161.1:0-3904 GCA_046724395.1 Actinomycetota bacterium | reverse complement strand
GTTCTGTTCCAGTACGGCCACTATTCCGACCTGAACATCCGGCCCGTCACGGGTGAGGCGGCGACGTCGAGCGGAGGCATCCCGGCGTGGGTCTGGATCGCCCTCGCGGTCATCGTCGTGGGGGCCGGCGTGTTCGTCTTCATGCGACGTCGGCGCGAGGAGGAGGACGTCGTCTGACCCAACTCGAAACGGACGCCGAAGAGGAAGAGGGACGGCGAAGGCAGCGTGGGGACCCGTCAGTATGTCCTGAACAAGATCGTCCAGGCGGTCGTCACGCTCTTCGCCATCATGATCTTCAACTTCTTCCTCTTCCGCGTGTGGTCTCCCGGCGATCCCGTCTCGTTTCTCACGCGGGGACAGGGCGCGAACATCACGATGGCGGAACGGCAGGCCCTGATCCATGACTACGGGCTCGACAAGTCGACATGGGGCCAGCTGACCGAGTACGTGAAGGACACGTTCGCGGGAGACTTCGGCCAGTCGAGCTTTTACCAGGGCGAGCCCGTCTTGTCGGTCATTTTGCGGTTCCTGTGGCCGACCCTCCTGTTGGTCGGCACGTCGACGCTCGCGTCCATGGTCCTGGGGATCTGGATGGGCATCCGGTCGGGCTGGCGGCGCGGCAGCCTGTTCGACCAAGGCTCGATGTTCTCGTCGCTCGTTCTCTACGCGATGCCGGAGTTCTGGCTCGGGATGCTGCTGCTGATGCTCTTCTCAGGTGTGCTCCATTGGTTTCCGACGGGTGGACGAATCTCGACCGACGTATCGGAGCTGGGCTTCGTCGGCTACTGGGCCGACGTCTCGAAGCACCTCTTCCTTCCGTTCCTGACCCTGACCCTCGCGTACCTCGGTGAGTTCTATCTGGTGATGCGGTCGTCGCTGCTCGACGTCCTGGGCGAGGACTACATCACCACGGCTCGCGCGAAAGGCGTGCCCGAACGCCTCGTCCTCAACCGTCACGCCGTCCGCAACGCGCTCCTACCGACGGTGACGCTCGTCGCGTTGTCGTTCGGTTACGTCATCGGCGGAGCGATCACCGTCGAAGTCGTCTTCTCGTACCAAGGCGTCGGCTTGCTGACCTACACGTCAATCGTCGGGAAGGACTACTGGGTCCTGCAAGCTCTCTTTCTGTTCTTCTCGGCCGCGGTCATCATCTTCAACCTGATCTCCGACCTCGTGTACGCGTACCTCGATCCCCGAGTGAGGAACGCCTAGATGCAGCTCCCGCCGCTCCAGACCGCGCCGGAGGGCCCGCCTCCGGAGATAGATCAGACCACGGCGATTCCCGAGACGTCGCCACGGCGGATCGCGTGGGCGCGCCGGCGAGCCTCGCTGAAACGGTTCTGGCTCGCATTCCGCAGGGACAAGATGGGCATGGCGGGCCTCATCATCCTCGTATTCTTCGTCGCCGTAGCGATCTTCGCTCCGTTCGCCGACAAGAGCGGAACCGAGGTCACCAAGGCGTTCGGTCCCCGGTTCGCGCCGCCGAGCCTCGAGTACCCGCTCGGCACCGATGATCAGGGACGCTCGGTGCTAACGCTCGTCATCCAGGGTGCCCCGGTATCGCTGCTCGTCGGGTTGACGGCGACGCTCATCACGATGCTGATCGGGTCGATCGTAGGGCTGGTCGCGGGCTTCCGCGCGGGATGGATCGACTCGGTGCTCATGCGTATCACCGATTGGGGCCTCGTGATTCCATGGCTGGTGCTCGCGATCGCGCTCGCCTCGATCTTCGGTCAGTCGCTGTTCGTCATCATCCTCGTGATCGGATTGACGACGTGGCCGAGCACGGCGCGGCTCGTGCGGTCGCAGACACTCTCGGTGCGCGAGCGACCGTATGTCGAACGTTCCCGTGCGCTCGGCGCAAGCAACTCGTACCTGATCTCCCGTCACATCCTTCCGAACGTCATGCCGGTGATCATGGCGAACACCGTTCTCATCGTGGCCATCGCGATCCTGTCGGAGACGGCGCTGTCGTTCCTCGGCCTCGGCGACCCGCTCAGCATCTCGTGGGGTCAGATCCTCGAGCAGGCGCAGAACGGCGCGGCCGCGACTCGGGGTGCCTGGTGGTGGCTCGGCGCGCCGGGCGTGTGCATCGTGCTCGTCGTCCTCGCGTTCACGATGATCGGCTTCTCGCTCGACCAGATCATCAACCCGAGACTCCGCGAGCGATGAGCGTCCTGTCGGCGCGCGACCTCACCGTCACGTATCGCACGAGCGGCGGAGACGTTCCCGCCGTCCGCGGCGTCGACCTGTACATCGATCGGGGTGAGGTGTTGGGTCTGGCCGGCGAGTCGGGCTGCGGCAAGTCGACGATCGCCGCCTCGCTCCTGCGACTGCTTCCGAAGACCGCCCGGATCGGCGGCGAGGTCGTGCTCGACGGAGAGAACGTTCTCGAGATGCCTGCCCGGCGACTGCGGGCCGTCCGCTGGACCGGGGCGTCGATCGTGTTCCAGGGCGCGATGCACGCGCTGAACCCGGTTCGCCGCGTTGGCGATCAGATCGCCGAGGCGATGATCACGCATGCGCTCACCGGCGAGAAGGAGGCGCGCCTGCGCGTCGGCCAGCTCCTCGAGCAGGTCGGCCTGCCGCCGCGCCGCATCGACGACTACCCGCACGAGCTGTCGGGCGGTCAACGACAGCGGGTCATGATCGCGATGGCGCTGGCGTGCAGCCCGTCGCTCGTGATCGCCGACGAGCCGACCACGGCGCTGGACGTGATGGTGCAGGCGCAGGTGCTCTCGCTGCTCAAGGATCTCCAGCGCGATTTGGGCCTGGCGATGCTGTTCATCACCCACGACCTGTCCGTGCTGATCGAGGTGGCCGATCGGCTCGCCGTGATGTATGCGGGCAAGATCGTCGAGGACGGCCCGACGGCCGGCGTCTTCTTAGATCCGAAGCACCCCTACACGCGCGCGCTCGCGGCGGCGTTTCCGCAGATCGGCGACACTCGCTTCCGCGGGCGGCCCTCGGGCCTAAGCGGCGACCCGCCGGATCCTCAGCAGGTCCCCTCGGGGTGTCCGTTCCATCCCCGCTGTCCGGATGCGTTCGACGCGTGCCCGACGGTCGTGCCGTGGTTGTTCGCAGCGGGCGAGGGGCGCCGGGCCGCGTGCCTGCTCGTCGAGGGCGCGCTCGCGGCCGCAGGCGGGGCGCGTTGAGCGGGACGCCGCTCGTCTCGGAACCGTCCGCCGCTCGTCGGGCGCAGGGCCCCGCCGTCCTCGAAGTGCGCGGCCTTCGCGTGAGCTTCGCGGGGCGCATCGGACTCGTCTCCGGCCTGCTCGGCCGTAGGGGAACGGACGCACGCGCCGTGGACGGAGTCGACCTCGAACTGCGACGTGGCGAGGTGCTCGCGCTGGCGGGCGAGTCCGGATGCGGGAAGACGACGACGGCTCGGGCGTTGATGGGCCTCGTCAAACCGGACGGCGGTCAGATCCTGTTCGAGGGCGAGCCCCTGGGGCGCGACCTGCGCTCCTACCGGCGGCGCGTTCAGATGGTGTTCCAGGATCCGACCGGCTCGCTGAACCCGCGCCAGACGATCTACGAGATCGTCGCCGAGGGACTGCGGATCCACAAGATCCACCGAGGACCGAACGGGGAGACGGAGGAGCAGCTCGTGGCGCGCGCGCTGGCTCGAGCCGGTCTGCGCCCGCCCGAACGGTTCTTTCTCCTGTATCCGCACGAGCTCTCGGGGGGCCAGCGCCAGCGCGTCGTGATCGCGGGCGCGCTCGTCCTCGATCCCGAGGTGATCGTGGCCGACGAGCCCGTCTCGAACCTCGATGCATCCGTACGCGGCGAGATCCTGCGGCTGCTCCTGCAGCTTCGCGACACGCTTGAGATCAGCATCCTGATCGTCACGCACGACCTGGGTCTCGCGTGGACCGTCGCCGACCGCGTCGCGGTGATGTAC
>JBKOWM010000016.1:0-25611 GCA_046724395.1 Actinomycetota bacterium | reverse complement strand
ACCAGCCCATGCCCGGCATGTCGATCGCATAGACCGTGAAGGCTTGGAGGAGCCGCGGAATAACGAACTGGAAATGATCCAGCTGTGTTCGCACCGTATGCAGCAAGATCAGTGGCGACGGGCCGGATCCGCTCTTCAAGTACCGTAAGCGCGACCCGTCGGCCATCGTGATGTATTCGATCTTCCCCGAAGGCGACCACGTTCGCGTGTAGTCGCTATTCGCTCGCGATGGGCGCGCCACGGCCTTCCCTTTCGACGAGGTGATTCACGGTATCGGCGACAAAGCGACACAGGCCGGGGAACACACCCATTCCTCCACCTGCCGAGCAATGCCGGAATCTTTCATCGTTCGCCTTTCTCGGTTGGGTCTTCACCGGATCGGACACGGCGCACGCTAATGACCGTAAGGCCGAGATCTCGAAGTTTGTCGAGCACTCCGTGCAGCGCCGAGAGATCCGAAAGCGTGCCCGAGAGAATGGTCACGTCATGCTCGGTCTCGACGCGGAGGCCTTCCAACCAATCAGACCACCTCTCGTGCAAGACGCTTTCAACTCGGATCTCATAGAGAGCAGGCCATTTGGTCGGAGTCACAAAGGATGGTTCCTCTCGCGGAAGTCACTTCGTGTCACGACGGACGGCCTCACCGCCAACTCGAGCTCTTACCCGAACTTTTGCGTCGTGTCGTTCGTGGATTGGCGCGGCCCGACCGTACCGTCAGCCAGGCTTCCACGCGTCACACGAAAGTGGAACGCCCGGGTGGAATTGCAACGCCCCCGACCCGAAGGCAAGCGGGCGTCGCCCCCCTTTCGCACGACGTACTCATAGACGGCAAAAGCGTCCCGGTTCATGATTGGTACGGCCCGGCCGAGCGGCTCGCGTATCACGTCGCCCACTCCGAGCCATCCGCCCGGCCGGGTGGGGGGTACCGAGGCCCGATGGCTCAACCCACGACTGACCTTGGAGGGGCCGCGGAGCGCCAGGAGCTCTTGGCGACGAAGTTCCACGTCCCCCGTGCGGGCGTCGTGCCTCGCCCTCGCCTGCTGAAGAGCCTAGCCAGGACGATCGGTGGGGGGCTCACCTTGATCTGCACTCCCGCGGGGTTCGGCAAATCGACCCTGCTCGGGGACTTTGCTCGGCAGGGCCGTCGACCGACAGCGTGGTTGTCGCTGGACGATGGCGAGAACGACGCTTCGCGGTTCTGGCGCTACGTTGCTGCGGCTCTCGACGAAGTTCTGCCCGGGGTCGGCGAGCACGTTGCCCCATTCCTGCTTGGTTCTCAGGCCCCACCACTAGACGTAGTGGTGACTGTCCTGATCAACGATCTGACCACCATGCCTTCGGGTGTTCAAGTCGTGCTCGTTCTCGACGACTTCCACCTCATCAGGTCGCCGTCGGTCCTCGACAGCGTTGCGCTCCTGCTTCACCGACTACCGCCCGGCCTGCGGGTGGCGTTGGCCACGCGCAGCGACCCCCCGCTGCCATTGGCTCGGCTTCGAGCCAGCGGGCAGGTGGCGGAGCTGCGAAGTGCCGATCTTCGCTTCACACTCGAGGAGACGGCCGCCTTCCTGGGGGAGACCACCGGACTGCACATCTCCGGGGGCGCCATCGCCAAGCTGCACGAGCGAACCGAGGGGTGGGCGGCCGGCGTGCAGCTTGCAGCCCTCTCGCTTCGGGAGCACCCCGACCCCGAAGGCTTCGTGAGGACGTTCTCCGGGAGCAATCGCTACGTCATGGACTACCTAACCGAGGAGGTGCTGGCCCGGCAGTCGGACGACGTCGTCACGTTTCTCCTCGAAACCTCCGTGCTCGACCGGCTCAGCGGTCCGCTGTGCGACGCGCTCACGGGCCGAACAGATGGGCAGGAGGTGCTCGAAGGGCTGGATGCGGCGGATCTCTTCTTGATCCCCCTCGACGAAGAGGGGCGTTGGTGGCGTTTCCACCACTTGTTCGCCGATCTGTTGCGAGCTCGCTTGGAGCATGACCGTAGCGACCGAGTACCGGACCTGCACCGCGCTGCGGCGTCCTGGCACGAGGAGCACGCGTTACCCGACGACGCCGTACGACATGCCACAGCAGCGGGCGACGTGGCCTGGGCGGCCCGGCTCATTGAGCTGAACGTCGAGGGCCTTCTCCGAAGGAGCGAGGGCGCGACGCTCAGCCATTGGCTTTCGGTGCTGCCTGTTGAAACACTGCGCGCGCGGCCACGCCTGTGCCTGGCGCGGGCGGTCATGGCCGCGGTCGAAAGCGACACACAGCAGCTCGACTCGCTGCTGGCGGATGCGGAGAGCGCGTTCGCGAGCATCGCCGATGAGCGACATACGCCATCGGTGGAACGGCACCTGAGCGTGCTGACCAATGTCCCCGCCGCGATCTCCTTCTTGCGTGCGGACCTGGCTCGTCTCAGGGGTGACGCGGACGCCGCGCTCGCCTGCGATGCCACAGCGCTCGGCTACGTGGATGAGGACGACTGGCTCCTGAGTTCCCATGTGCAATGGAACATCGGGGTGGCCGAGTGGCTCCGCGGTCGCCTCACAAGAGCGGAGCGCTCTCTCACGGCCGTCTTCGCGGAGCGGCGAGCGGCCGGCGAAGGGTACCTCGCGATGCGGGTCGCCTACGATCTTGGCGAGGTCCAGCGTGCCCGAGGGCGCCTCGGCGCGGCTGTCGAGACGTATCGGCTGGGCCTCCTGGCTGCCAGCGAAGGCGGCTACGAGCTTCCGGCGGCTGGCATGGCCCACGTCGGGTTGGCCAGGCTGCTATACGAGCGGGGCGAGCTGGATGGCGCAATGGATCACGCCGTCCGAGGCATCTCGCTAAGTAGACACCTCGCATTCACGCAGCCGATGGCCACGGGTCTAGCCGTCCTCGCTTGGATACGTCAGGCGCAGGACGATGGCCATGGCGCCCAGGACGCGATGGAAAAGGCTCACGCAGTCGCCGTGAGTCCCGACGTCGTCGCGCTCATGAATCCGGTGCCAGCACTCCGCGCACGGTTGCAGCTGGCCCGCGGGGAGATCGGCGATGTTGCCGACTGGGTGCATGCGCGAGGCCTGGCCGCCGATCGGCCCAGTTACCCCAGGGAACTTGAGTACCTCGTGCAAGCTCGTGTGCTACTCGCTCAGCAGGACGCCGAGCGAGCACTTCGACTCCTGCGGATGCTGCGCAGGCAGGCCTCGATCCAACGGCGAACGAACAGTCTCGTCGAGCTTTACGCCCTCGAGGCACTGGCGCTGGCGGCGAGCCGGGACGAGAACGCCGCGCTGGCGAGCCTCTCGAACGCGTTCGGCCTCGCAGTGCCCCAGGGCTATAACCGCGTATTCCTCGACGAGGGCGCGACGATGGCCCGACTTGTCGACAAGCTTGTTTCTGCCCAGCGTAGGGGTCAGACCGAGCTCCCCGATCACGTCTCAAGTGGTTACCTCGAACGGTTACAGCGCGGGTTCCGTGTGGGACCAGAAAGACGTCGGCCCCCTCGAACGCACGACCCCGATGCGTTGGAGCTGTTGACCGAGCGCGAGATGCAGGTGTTGGCCTTGATGGCGGCGGGCAGGTCGAACCAGGAGATCGCAGACGAGCTCTTCGTCGTTCTCGATACGGTCAAGAAGCACGTTGGCCACATCCTCGACAAGCTCGGCGCGCCGAACCGCACGCAAGCGGTCGCGCGCGCACGCGTCATGGGGTTGGTCCGGTAGGACCACGGAGGGCGCCGGTCAAGGGCGATCGCCGAGTCGCTTCCGCGTCGAGAGACTCCACCCCGAACATCCACTTTCGAGTGACGCTCCCCTCCCGATCGACTCGTAACGTCGCCGCGAGTGAGCAAACCGCACACGCGATGGAACATGACGCGCACAACGATGGGAGGGGAAGCAAGCGATGGAGGTTCCGGCGTACTTGACGGTGTTGGTGGTGGGGACGAGCGTCGCCGTCGTCGTGGCGATCATCGCCATCCTCCGCGCAAATCCGCTCCTGCACGACCGCCCGGCGGCCCCCTGGGCAGTCGGCACGGTCCTGGCCGCGTGGCTGATCGCGACGACGTTGGTCGCCCTCGCAGGAGCCTATCGGCCAGCCGTCGATGAGCGGCTGCCAGGCGTCGCGTTGCCACTGCTTCTCGGGATCTTCGGCCCTTGGCTCGCCACCCTGACGATTCCGACGCTTCGGGACGCGCTTGAAGACCCGCTGACCCAATCGAGGCTGGCCACCCTTCAGGTATGGCGCGTGCTGGGCGTAGCCTTCTGGGTGCTTCTCGCTCGTGATCAGCTTCCCGCGGCCTTCGCGTTGCCATCCGGCCTCGGAGACATCATCACGGGCGCCGCCGCGCCGTTCGTCGCCAGACGACTCGACGACCCACGAGGTCGCACGTGGGCCCTCGCGTGGAACGCGTTCGGCATCGCGGACCTGCTCGCCGCCATCGTCCTCGGTGCGATGGCGAACCTCGGCTCGGTCCACTTCCTGCACACGTCTCCTACAACGGCAGTCATGACACGTTTCCCGATGGCGCTGGTGCCTACCTTCCTGGTTCCGCTCTCGATGGTCCTGCACTTCAGCTCCGTTCGGTACCTGTGGCGGCGTCGAGGCCAGATGCCGACTGTGCACAAACTGGAGCGCTCCACCGCGTAGCGCGAACCTGTTCGGACGAAGGTCACGACCGATTCTTGAGCCTGCGATGCCGGGCAAAGAAGCAGATCCGAAAGGAGACCGTAGTGGGCAAGCTAATGCTGTCGGAGTTCGTGACTCTGGACGGGGTCATGGAGGATCCGGGGAGACGAGGGATTCCCGCTCGGTGGTTGGCAGGTCCCATTCTTCGATGAGGCTCTGAACGATGCCGCCCAAGCCGTGCTCGCCGAAGCCGACGCGTTGCTTCTGGGGCGGGTGACGTTCGAACGATTCTCTCGAGTGTGGCCGTCCATTACGGACGAGCAGGGGTTTGCCGAGAAGATGAACGCCATGCCCAAGTTCGTCGCCTCGAACACGCTGACCGAACCCATCGGCTGGCATGGCAAAGTGATCAAGGGCGATGTTGCCTCGGAGATTGCCCGCCTCAAACAGGATCACGATCTCCTGGTCAACGGAAGTGGGGAGCTGGTCCAAACGCTGCTGAAGTCAAGGCTCATCGACGACGTTCGTCTGTGGCTCCATCCGGTTGTGCTCGGCGCCGGCAAACAGCTGTTTAGACCAGGAGTCGACAAAACGATCATGCGCCTCAGAGACACCCGTCGCACCCCATTGGGCGTGATGATCCTCGCACTCGACGTGCCGCGATGACGCCGGATCGCTCAAGGAGTCGTCTCTCCTGCATCGAATCCTGAAGAACGCCTGGTTGCCTCGACCAGCCGGCCTCACGGTGACTGCCGTTGAAACGCTGGTCCTGAGTAGCGTGCTCCTCACAACCGCCTCACGAAGCGTTCGCATCATCTTGCTGATCGCCCGAGATCGAGCAACAGGCGGATGTGCCACCGGGTCCTGCAGCGTGTCCAGAACGCGGAGAAGGCCCCGAGCGACGAGGCCGGAAGCCTTCTCAGCGGCAACGACCCGACTACCTCGGTCTATCGAGGATGTCGCACGCGCTGGCAATTCGCGCGGCGCGTCCGACGGCTGAGTTCTTCGAGGATCGAAACATCCGAGTCGCGCTTGCCTGTTCGACGATTCTCTTTCAACCGCCGAACGAGCTGACTCGTACGAAGGTGATGCAGGTGAGCACCTCACTTTCGACGTTGTCGCGAGAACAACGCAAACCCATCTGCCATCACCCCCTTAAAACGGTCGTCGAACTAGCAACCACACGCTGAGGCGAGCCGACAACCGACGAACCGCGCGACACGTGTGGAGCCGAGGATTGCGAAAGGGGTCCTAGCGGATCCCCCGGGAGGAGGACACGACCGGACCGACTTCGTGGAAGCAGTCTCTTTGCATCGCCTGTCCTCACCACCCTTCTCTCGCCGGGAAGCGATTCAAACCGTACGGTTCTCGCGGCGCCGAGTCAAGGTATCGAAGGCTGGCGACTCGCCGCCTCCTCTGCGCTGGCTTCGCGACGGGCTTCCATGCACGAGCGTTCACGACGGCGCGTCTGCGGCCACGTGCCTAGCCCTTCCCCACCTCGGCGCAGAACCGTCGACGGATGCCGGACGCGTCCAGCCCGAGTGCGGCGTCGTGTTCCTCGGGCTCGCCGTAGTGGCGCAGAAACCGTCGCGGCACGCCGATGGATACGATCCGGACGGCGCGATCCGGCAAGGACGACGTCATGGCGCCGGCCGTCGTGCCCTCGTAGTACGGCTCGACGACGACGATCGTCGAACCGGCTCCGGCGAACGCGCGGAGCGTCTTGCCGTCGAACGGCCCGATCGTGGTCGCGTACAGGACCGAGACGTCGTCGCCTCCGAGGGCGTCGAGCGTTCTCGACAGCATCGGCCCCACCGCCACCACGGTGGCGCCAGTTCCCCGTCTCACGACCTGGAGGCGACCGGGTGCGACCGCGAACGCCTGACCATTCCGGGCCGCGCTGGTTCGCAGATAGGTCGGTGTCCCGTCGCCGTGCGTCGCGCGGAGCAGAGCGTCGACCTCGTCCGGATGACCCGGAACGAGCACGCGCATGCCCGGGATCGACAGCAGGACCTGAACATCGCCCGGCGCGTGGTGAGTTCCGCCGGAGCTTGCGTAGTCGTACGAGGCGCCGGCAGAGACGAACGTGCCGCCGAGTCCCTGATAGCAAAAATCGAGTTTGAGCTGCTCCAAGGGCCGCTCGACGAGGAAGGGTGCGATCGTGTGGACGATCGGATGAAAGCCCTCCATCGCCATTCCTGCGGCGACGCCGATCATTGTCTGCTCCATGATGCCGACATTCACGACCCGGTTCGGATGCTTCTTCCGGGCCGTCCGGAAGTACTCGAGGCTGATGTCCGCGAGCACCACCGAAGCGCGCTCGTCGACGTCGAGGAGATCGGTGGCGGTGTCGGCGAACCGCTCGCGCATGGTGCTCACCACTCGCCCTCCGGGAGGTCGGCAATGATCGCGGTTGGCTGCTCGGGAGCTCGGACGCGAAGCGCGCGCTCGAGCTGATCGTGGTCGTGGCCGCTCACGATGTCGGTCCGCCAGCCGAACGACCCCAGCCGCTCCCTCCATGGACCCATCGGGATCGTCGAGGTGTGATTGTCGATCACCAGGAGCGTCAGGTTCGACAGGCGCAGATGTGGCGCGAGCATGATCGCCTCCCAGTTCGAGCCCTCGTTGAGCTCGGCATCCCCACACAGCACGATCACGCGCGCTTGCGCATTGTCTTTCGCGCGGAGAGCAAGCGCGGTCCCGATCGCCATCGGTAGACCGTGGCCGAGCGATCCCGTCGATGCCTCGACGCCGGGAACGAGTGTCCGATCCGGGTGGGAGCCGAGCGCGCCGTGGTAGTCGAGAAACGCGGCGAGCTCGTCCGATGGGAAGAACCCTTTGTCGGCGAGCACCGCATAGAACGCTGCCGGCCCGTGGCCTTTGCTGAGGATGAATCGGTCACGGTCCTCCCAGTCCGGCTCCCCTGGGCGCACGCGCAGAACACGGTCGTACAGGACCCAGATCGCGTCGAGCGTGGAGGTGCTGCTCTCATCGTGCTTCTCGTCGCCCGTGGTGAGCCCCATCGACTGACGGACGCGCTCCACGCCCGCGTTCGTGCGCATGCCCGAACGCTACAAATTCAAGTGCACTTGAAGTCAAGTGATACCGTTGGGGCATGCGGGGACCATCGGCCACGGATGTTCTCTCGATCGGCGAGGTCGCGCGGCGTTCGGGTCTGGCTCCGTCGGCGCTCCGCTTCTACGAGGAGATCGGTCTGATCCGGTCGGTTCGGACCTCCGGCGGCCACCGAACCTACCCTCGACACGTTCTCCGTCGGCTCGGAGTGATTCGGATTGCGCAGCGGCTCGGCCTGTCGCTCGACGAGATCGCCGACGCGCTGATGGTCCTGCCGCCCGACCGGGCGCCGACGAAGGTGGAGTGGTCGCGGATGTCGCGGGTATGGCGTTTGCGGCTCGACGACCGCATTTCGGCGCTCGAGGCGCTCCGGGACGACCTGACAGGGTGCATCGGCTGCGGATGTCTCTCGCTTCAGCGGTGTCGGCTCTACAACCCGAGCGACGTCGCCTCGTCCCGCGGCGCTGGCGCACGCTATCTCCTCGGCGACGATCCGGAGACCATCTCGCCTCGTCTGGTCGGCGGTCCAGATCCTCGCTGAGTCACGGCTCGTGTCTGCGACCCGCGTCCGTACGTGCCGAGGCGCGTAGCATCTCCCAGGTGACGTCCGCAGCTGCCGCACTCGAGCCGTTCCGTGAAGGGTGGACGAACCATCAGCGCGTCCTCGCGAATGCGATCCGCCACCTCACGCCGCAGCAGCTCGGCCTGCGCACCGCGCCTCATATGTGGGCGGTCTGGCAGCTCGCCGGACACCTCGCCGGCTCACGGGTGTACTGGTTCCACGACGTCTTGGCCGAGGGCGATGCCGCTGTTCGTGAGATGTTCCGTGTCGCGAGCACGACCGTTCCGGATCTCGCGCTGGAGGACGCCGGATGGGAAGACGACGAGGCACACCCGCGGGGGGCGGAGGAAATCGTCGACGGCCTGACGAGGTCGTGGGCCGTCGTCGACGACTGCCTCCGTCGTTGGACGCCGCAGGACCTAGGCGTGGAGTTCTCCCGTCGGCGCGGGACGCGGACCGAGACATTCACCCGAGGCTGGGTGGTCTGGCACGTGATGGAACACGACCTGCACCACGGCGGAGAGATCTCGCAGATCCTCGGCAGCCACGACGTCCCCGGGCTCGACCTCTGAAGCGGAGGACAAAGCCGCGACTGACGCGCTGCGCGACGGCTTGGCGTCGGTTCCCCTTCGTTGCTGCCTTGACCCAGTCGATCGCTGCTCGGTAGATGTGGAGAGGTCAGACAGCCCGTGGAGGTGCGCATGGACGGCAAGATCGGATGGATTGAGCTGTATTCGGAGGACTCCGAGGCGTCGGCCGCCTTCTACGAGAAGGCGTTCGGCTGGAACATCCGGCGCGACGATGCGATGGGCGACTACATCATGTTCACCGACGCCGGCGGGGAGCTCGGGGGCGGGTTCACGAAGGACGCGCCGAAGCTCGGCGGGGGCGTCTACATCCTGAGCGCCTCGATCGAGTCGTCCCTCGAGGCGGTCGAGGCCGCGGGAGGCGCAACCGTCAGGAAGCGAACTCCCATCAGCGAAGAGATCGGCTCCTGGGCGTCGTTCAGCGACCCGTCCGGCAACATCGTCGGCTTGTTTGAGCAGGTCGGTGCCGGCGGGGAGCGTTAGGCCTTTGGGCTCCCGCGAAGAGGGAGGCCGAGCTACACGTTTCGGTGTTCGCGAACCGAATCGGTGCGGCGGGACGGCCGGAGTTCACGTTCACCGAAGCGGTCTCGTTCCTTGTGAACCGCGAGACTCAGGAGGCGTCGACGAGCTGTGGGAGGCGCTCACGCCGGGCGGTGAGACGGGCGACTGCGGTTGGCTGAAGGGATGAAGAAGATCGACCGCACCGAACTGGAACGCGCGTACTCGGGTGCCCGACGCTCCTGACCTCTCGATGCGGCTACGGCTCGCGCGGTCGCGTTCGTTCTTGAGCCCCCCCCGCTATTTGGTCTAGCCCCCGTCGGTTCAGCCTGAACCGCTCGCCGAGCGCTGCGTCGGGACGTTCCAAGACTCGACGCCGTCCCAACTGTCACGTACGCCGCGCGCGCAGCACTCTGTCATTCGAGCTCGACCGAGTCGTACTCACTGTGCTTGAGCCATACGACGACGCCGGCCGCGACGGGTACAAGCAGGAGGACCACCATCGCCGTCAGACTCCCCTTCGCCCCCCAGCCCGCGAGGCCGACTCCGAGGGTCAAGAGCGCGCAGAGCGGCAATGCGACCTCGGCGGTGCGATAAAGCTCGGGCTGGGCACGCCGCACATGGAGGGTTCCTGCGATGAGCGCGATCGAGATCAGGGCCGCTGCCAACGCACCGACGAGCAGCCATCGCACCGCGTCCGGCAACGGCACCCTGACATGTTCGACCGTGTTCAGGACCGCGGCCCCGCCGGCGGCGATCGCGACGACCAAGGGGAAATGCAGGTTCAGCCACAGCTGCGTGAACCTCGCGAGCGGACGGCGGTGCGAAACGAGGTCGAAGTAGATCCACCACAGGCCGATCGCGACCAACACTCCGAGCAGGCCGATGACGATGCCGTCGGGATGCAGCGGGTCAAGGTCCGCCATCCCGTTCACCGCACCGACGATCACCTCACCGAGCACGATGATGACGAACAGGCCGATCCGCTCGACGAGCGACGGGGTCGTCGCAATGATCGCCTCGCCCTCCTGGCTGAGTGGCGGAGTCCAGCGATGCATACCGACCAGCCACCCGCTCACCTGCGCTGCCAGCGCCACGCCCCACAGCCAATACGTGACCGGGCCGTCGAACGTGGCGCTGAAGGCGAACAGGAGCGCCGAGACCAGATACCCGGCCGAGTACGGGAACGAGCCCGGCCGGTGATGCGGGTCGTGCACTCCGGTGCGGAACCACAGGATGACCAGCACGACCGTGTTCGCCGCGTACGCGAGGGCGAACCCAGCTGCCCCCTCCCCAGGCACGTCGCCGACGAACACGGCCATGACCGCCACGGCCAACATCTGAGCGAACGTGAAGACCCGAACGCTGACGTCGTTGGTGGTGTGGAGGTCGTGGTAGAGCGTGCCGTTGAGCCAGCATGACCAGACGGCATAGAAGAGGAACACGAACCAGCCGATGCCCGACCACGAAGTGTGCGCGGCCAGGCGTCGGGCTAGCTGTGAGACGACGACCACGAAGACCAAGTCGAAGAACAGCTCGAGGAACGTCACGCGACGGTCGACGGCGCGGTCCTCGTAACGGCCGGGCGGCTGCCACAGCCGTCGGAACGTGGAGCCGGGCCTCATCGCCCTCGAATCTAGCGCTTCGGGATGTCCGCCCTCATCTCGGCGGCTTAGGCGCCTCGTCGAGCGCAACCGCACTCGGCGAATCGAGAGCGTTGGCGTGGCCGTTCTCCTCGTGCCGGTTCGTCGCTTCGTATGCGTATAGCCTGCGATGATCCGTCGATCCGAGAGCGTGGAGGCGACGATGCAGAAGCCGACGAGTGTCGAGGCGTACTTGCAGTCGCTCACCCCGGAGCAGCGGTCCGCGCTCGAGAAACTGCGCGAAGCGATCGCGGCCGCGGCGCCCGATGTCGAGGAGGGCATTACCTACTCGATGCCGGGATTCCTCCTCGACGGGAAGGGATTCGTCGCCTACGCCGCGTTCAAGAACCACTACAGCTTCTTCCCGATGAGCACGAGAGCGATCGACGCACATCGTGACGAGCTCGGACCGCGCATTACCGGCAGGGGAACGATCAGCTTCGAGTACGGGCGGCGGCTTCCCACGGCGCTCGTGAAGAAGGTCGTACGCACGCGACTGAGGGACGCCCTCGCCCGCCGCTCCGCGCGGAAGACGGCGCCGCGTTCGTAGGGTGGTTCGCATCTTGCGGTCGGTTCGGGCGATGACCTAGATTCCTGCTTTCGGTCCGGCGCCCGCCGAGGCCTTACACAGGAGGAACCATGCGGACCATCCTCAGGACGGTCATTTGTGTGATCGCGATCTTCGTCGCCCTACCCGCCAGGGTCGCCGGAGCGGACGCCGTCTACTCATCGCAACACATCGCGCTGCATCCGGTCGGCGACGCGCCGCTGATCACCGGCTTCGTCGAGAACATCCACGCGAACGGGCCGACCGTCTACGCCCACGAGCTGTACGTCGTCGTGGGGGCGACCCCAATGACGTCGTACGACGTGACGATCGCCGTGTACGTACAGGACGTCGCCTGCTCCACGGCGCCGCTTCGGATCATGACCGCTACGCTGACGACGGACGCCGCCGGAACGGGCTGGGCGGACGTGTTCTTCTCGCCCGAGGACGCGGACGGACTCCGAGGCGCGTCCCACGGCGCTATCTGGACGCTGTCGGTTTCGGACGCGCCCATGTATCAGACCGACTGCAGCACGATCGTGCTCGATTGAAGCGCCGTCCCAGGACGTCGCATTCGCGCTCCTACGCTCGATGGCGGGGCGGGTTCGATCTCCGAGGGATACCACCGGCGCTGAGCAACCCGTCGGTCTGCCTCGCGATAGTGGATGATGTCCCAGGCGATCAGTCCACAGCACACGCTCGCGGCGAGCGCAAGGGAGGCGAGCGCCGGTAGCTCCAGGGCAGCCGGGATGAGCGAGCGCGACGATACCGGCCGCGAGCCGCCCCGGCCCGATCCATCCGGGTGGTTCCGCCGTCGTGTGGCGCATCAGAGATACGAGGCGGATCCGAAGGACGACGTGCGTCAAGAAGTAGACGGAGAGACCGCCGCAGAGTGCTACGGCCGGAACCGCTTGGAGCGGTTCTTCGATGTGCTCGATGGTCTCCTTTAGGCCGAGCGCGAACAGGACGATCCCGGCGATCATGGGCAGGTGCAGGTAGCTGTAGTAGTCGCGCGCGAGTCGCGCGCGCGCCGCGCCGGTCGTCTCCAACAGCTGCCGCTGCGCGATGACGGCTGTCACGTCGAAGTACGCCCACCAGAGCGCCGCGATTACGACGATGCCGAGGATCGCCGCCAGGGCGATTCCGGGGTTGAGCGGGTGATGCGCGGCTCCGACGCCGAGCGCGATGACGGACTCGCCGAGCGATGATCACGATCAAGCCGTAACGCTCCACGAAGTGAAGCGGTGAGATCCGCCACCCCCGACCGCGACCGATCAGGGCGCCCGCGTAGACGACCGCGAGCGCGATCACCCACAGCACTTCCCGCCACTCGCGGCCGACGATTCCGGCCGCAAGGATGATCAGCGGTCCGACCATCGCCGTCGGCGCGAAGCGGAACAGAGCGCGGAGCAGGTCGGGATCGCGCTTGGCGGCGATCACGTAGAGGAGGAGGTTGATCAGCCTGACGAGCAGATATGCAACCCCGAAGAGCATCGCTTCCGTTCCGAACGCGTGCGGGACGGCGAGCGACCAGGAACATGGCAGCCATCGCGGCGAACACCCCAGCGCGGACGCGGCCCTCCTCGGGCTCGAGCGAGTTCGTGAGCCACGCGTACCCCGTCCACGCCCACCAGAGCGCGGCGAGGACGAGGATTCCGCGACCGGCACCTCGCCAGCTCAGCTCCCGGGAGATGAGCTGGGTGACCTGCGTCATGGCAAAGACGACGACGAGATCGAAGAACAGCTCCAGCGGGGTGACGCGCTGTTCGCGCTCGACCTGTCGATCGACCATGGCTATGGCGCTTCCGCGCGCGATGCAAAAGCCAATACCACTCGACTCCTGCAGGTTCGCCATCGCGCGGCTTGCCGTCAAGCAGGCAGGATTGGATTCGGCCAGCGAGCAACCCCGAGTCGCATCGTCATCCTTTAGAACATGAACTGACCGCCATTGACGTTGATGGTCTGTCCAGTCACGTAGCTCCACTCGTCGGATAGCAGCGAGGCAATCACGTTGGCGACCTCGTTTGGCTGGCCGACCCGGCCTAGGGGTATCGTCGGCAGCAGGCTCGTCCAGTGTTCGTCAGAGTAGACCTTCGTCATGGGCGTCCGGATGATCCCGGGCGCCACAGCGTTGACTCGGACGTTCGTCGCCGCGTGTTGGGCTGCGACCATCGTCAGCCCGATGATCCCGGCCTTCGATGCCACGTAGTTCGGGGCAGTGTAGAAGGACTTCGTCCGGCCAGAGATCGAGGTGAGGTTCACGATGGCGCCGCCGCCCCGAGCCTCGAGGATTGGGATCACGGCGCGACAGGTCACGTACGTGCCTTTGAGATTGACGTCCACCACCCGGTCCCACTCCTCCTCTGAGACGTCCGCGATCGTGCCCAGCTGGACCACCCCCGCTGCGTTCACCAAGGCGGCGAGATCCGACCGCCGAACGACGTCAGCCACCATCGCCTCTACTGATGCTGCGTCGGTCACATCGACGCCAGCCGCCTCTACGTGGGCGCGGCCCTCGCTGAGGCGCGATGGCTCCGCAGCCGCACGCGCAGCGTCCCGGTCAACCAGGACCACCCGGTCACCCCGCCTGGCCAGAACCTCACCGGTGGCCAGGCCGATGCCGCTGGCACCCCCGTCACGATGATTGTCTTTCCGCCTGAGCACCCATTCGATGCCACCGGGCCGGCGCCTCTCGCGCGACCCTGACTCTTTCTAGGACTCTAGGTGCATGCTGATCATCTCCACCACCTGCCGCGTTCCCATTCGCGGCCCAAGCAACGACGACGGCCCCCACGAGGGACCCTCCCTCGATGCCGAATCCAGTTTGGCTACCGGGTCGCCCTGCCTGCGCAGATCTGACGAATCCGTACCTCAATTGGGGGGTGTGGCTCCCTCCCCACCGTTCGAGAATCGTTGCTTCGAGACGCTCGGGAGGACGCGCGATGAGGCGGCCCTGTTCGCGTCTGGCTGCCTCGCTTCAGCCCGCTCCGAGGATGAAGCAGGACCTCCGAGGGATTACTTCGCGAGACGCAAGCAGGTGCCTGCGACCGCGCGGACCGCCGTTCGGCTCCGTTCGCGTCCGTACGAGTCGGAGGATCAGGACTTGGCTTTGTAGAGACGAAGGGGGCTGTAATGCGCAAGAAGGTTGCGCTTGGGATGACGACGGCTTTGGTGATCGGCGCCATCGTTGCATTGTCCGTGCTGTCGTCCTCGGCGACGGCGGCCACCACGCTAACCGTGATCGAACATACGGTCACCGACCGAGTCACAGACGTCGGAAAAGCGGGCCTCGGCCCGGGCGATCTGCTCACGTTCCACAACCCGATCTACGACTCGACAGACGCCACCAAGGTCGGCACGGACCAGGGCAGCTGCATTCGGATCACGAAGCTCCTCAAGGATAAGAAGGGCTCGTGGGAATGTGAGTGGACAACCTTCTTCAACAACGGGGCCGACAGCATCACCGTAGAGTCGCCGTTCTACGACACCGGCCTAGGTGTCGGGGCGATCACGGGGGGAACGGGGAGCTACGTAGGAGCAACCGGGTCGCTCGAACTCAGCTGCTCTGAGACGGAGTGCACGTTCAAGTTCAACCTGTCGTAGCCAGCCGATTGGCCGGGAACGGCGGGAATCGGCCCCGGACGGATACGGTCCGTCCATCCGTCGAACGCGGAAAGCCGTCGAGCGAGGGATCCGACCGCGTTACGGAGCAGCGGCGAACGCCGATGCGATCGTAGACGAAAACGATAAGCGAGGTCTCGTCGGCGTCTCGTCGGCCAAGGACCCCTCATCCTCGGCGTGAGCATGCTCGGCGGCCGAACTCCTCAGCGTGACGGCGATCGCGAGCGGGAACGGAGCGCCAGTTCCTTGACTGCGTCGTGTTGGGAACCGGGTCCATCTCGTCGGTGGACGCGGTGTCCGAGCAGGGGATTCGCCGCATGCCGAACCGCGCCGGCACGCGACGCGTCTCCTCCCAGCAGAGGACGTGTGGGCGAGGGGCGAGCGTTCGCGGAGCAGGTACTCAAGCTGCTAATGGGAGGCGGCCGGCCCAAGCCTCCCTCGGCCTGGGGACCGAACAGAAAGGCGAGGCGCCGTTTCACTTGTAGGACCCTCATTGCAGCGGTCGGCTGAGTCCGGTCGCCGTAACCTCGGACGGACTCCGTGCGTCTTTGGATCGGGAGGATGATCGCTACCGAGACCCAGACGACGGGCGAGAGGAGGGCAGAGTCCTCGCACGGCGGGCGGCTCGAGGACCTGTACACGCGGCACGCGCCCGCGGCTATGCGGCTGGCCTACTTCCTGACGGGCGACCGCGAGCTCGCTCGCGACCTGGTCCAAGATGCGTTCGTAAAGCTCGCCGGGCGGTTCCGGCATTTGCGCATGCCCGACGCCTTCGACGTGTACCTGCGTCGGACGATCGTGAACCTGTTCTCCTCGCACCTTCGCCGTCTGCGGCTTGAGCGACGCGAGCTCGCGAGGCAGCGCTCGACGGGTCCGCCTGAGCACCCGGACGTCGACGTCGCCGAGCGGGACACGATGTGGTCGGCGTTGCGGACGCTGCCTCCAAGGCAGCGCGCCGCTGTGGTGCTCCGCTACTACGAGGACCTCTCGGAGCGCGAGACCGCGGAGGTGCTCGGCTGCTCAGTTGGGGCTGCGAAGCAGCTCGTGACGCGCGGCCTCACAGCCCTCCGCGGACGGATAGGAAGTGAGGACCGATGAACGAGGTGGAACGCGAGCTCCGAGAGATGTTCGAACGCCGTGGGCGGGACGTCCTCGGTGCGACGCCGCCCGCCGCGCCGGTCGTCCGGCGCACGCGCTGGCGCCAAGCCGGCACCGTCGCCGTGGCGTGCGTGGTCGTCGCCGTCGTCGTTCTCGTGCCGATCGTCGGAACACGACTCGGCGAAGACGCCGGGAAGCCTGTCCCGGCGACGAGCGTCGATCTGCGTTCGGCGCCGGCTGGATTCCAAGCCGCGGCGCTCCCGTACGCGTCCATCGCGTACCCGGAGGGTTGGTACCTGCTCGATACGTCTGTCCCGCGATCGACGGGAGACCGAACCGAGGAGGTTGCTCCGGGACCTGTGCTGCAGCTCGCGAACTTCGACCCCGACGTCCCGCACTCGCCGCGGTGCACGGCAGACCCGGACTCGATTCCCGACGACGGCGTGCTTCTTACGGTCGGGATCGCGACCGAGGACGACGCCTCGCTAGGTACGCCCGGCGAGTGGCCGGCATCGCTCGAGCCGTATCCGCCGAACGTCGAGCCGGTCTGCGCGCAGATGCACGAGCAGGCGACCTGGCGCGCGCCTTCGGGCGTCGTCTACTGGGCGGGCGTGGGCTGGGGCCGTTCGGCGCAGCAGGTCGACGTCGACGCGCTGCACCGAGCGTTCGAAAGCCTGCAGTTCCCGCCGACCAGCCGGCCATGGATCCAAGCGATCGGCACGGTTGAGCAGCGAGCCACGCCCCGCGCCGTCCTCGACTCGACGACGCACGGCGAGGACGTCCTGACGTTCGTCGCCTACCTCGAGCTGGACCGCGTCCTGTGGGTCGGCGTCGAGTCGAACGGGCGGTGGAACAGCGCGACGGCGCCGCACACGGGCAGCGATCCGGACGAGCCTGTGCAAGCGGGCCTGTCGATCGTCGGCGAGGACGCGGCGCTGCTCGACGGGATCATCGCGCCACAGGTCAGCCGCGTCGAGGTTCGAACCGAGTCTGGGGACGCCGTGCCGATGCATGTCAATCACCTCCCTCCGAGTCTCGGGACTGATCGATTCGTCTGGGCGCTCGTCCCCGGCGCGGGTGACCGCTCGACCGTCGTCGGTTACGACCGCAACGGCGACCCGATCGGGAACCCCATCTACCCGGTGGGCGGCGATCAGACGATCGCCACCGGAACGGAGGCCGGGAAGCTCTGGACACTGTCGCTCACGCACGACAACACGGGGTGGGGTCTGAGCTTCATGTGGGACGGCGAAGGCGGCGGAGGCGGCGGAGGATCGGATCTCGGCGACAAGGTGTTCGGCGGCACGTCGGTCGGCGGCCGGTCGTGGAGCATCGACTCGGGCTGGAGCACGGCGCCGAGGGACGTCACGGGGGTCGTAACGTCGAGGGCCGACCGCGTAGAGTTGCAGCTTGTCGACGGCGGCTCGTTGCCCGCATCCGTCTACCGGCTTCCTGACGCAGCGTTCGGCGGTGGCGCGAGTGCGTTCGTCCTGTTCATTCCGAACGACGTGTTGGTCCATGCAGGAGAAATGGTCGCGTATGACGAGAACGGGCAGGTGCTCGGCCGACACTACGCCGACTACACATCCGTGATGCTGTTCCCGAAGGTCGTCGAACAGTCCTCGCCCGACGCCGTGGATGCGATGGAGGCCCTTCGGCTCGCGGGTGCGATCGCCGAGCGCTACTTCTATGAGCACGACTCGTGGGCCCACTTCGATCCGGCGGCGGCATCTGCGATCTCGAACGCCCTCACCTACAACACGTCGCCGACGGCGGTCGTGGGCGAGGTGAGCCTGCGCGTCACCGACGAGAACTCGATGGTGCTCGCGACGAAGACGGCGTCGGGCGACGTCTACGCTGCGTGCTTCACCGACGGTCCCGGATTCGCCATGGAGGGACGGAACGACACCTCGGACGCCTCGGCGTGCTCGAACGGGTGGCTCAACCCGCCATGACTCCGACGACTCGCCCTCGCGAGCGCCCGACCCCAGCATAGATGGCTTCGTCTACGCATCGTTTTGTGCTCGCACCTTCACTAGAGTTATAGGGGGCGGATCGCGTGCACCCGGCTCCGGATCCGCCGGAGTTCAGGCGGTTGCATGGCAGACTCCACGCGATGAGCTACGAGGCTGGTACCGTGCGGCCATGACCGACCGTCCGGCGATCGCACCATGGGAGACGTGGGAGTTTGACGTTCCCGCCGGCATGACCGCGGCTTCGTTAGCGAACGAGGTCGAGCGGAGCACAAACGATCTGCTCGCGGCGATCGCGCCGCTGCCAGATGACGCTTTGGCCGCGCCTGAGACGTTCGATCAGTGGTCGGGCCACGACGTGCTGGCGCACTGCCTCGCGTGGGCGGAGATCTGCGCGAAGGTCCTGGAGGAGATGGTGGCGGAGACGCTGGACCTCGACGACTATCGCCACCTCCCCATCTATGACGAGTCGGAGGACGAGCTTAACCAGCGACAGGTCGATGACCTGCGCGACACACCGACCGACGAGCTTGTTCAACGGATCGAGCGAGCGAGGGACCTCGCGACGGATGCGCTCCGGCGATTGGAGGGCGATCCGCCGGCGACGCTTGTCCTCGTGACCTTCGGCGTCCACTTCGATGATCACGCCGAAGCGTTTCGGAAGGCGGCCGGTATCTGACCCAGCGCGCGCCGCTTCGCGACCTGTCGGATCTTCGCTCCAGTCCGATGAGACTCCAAAGCACGGTGGAGGCTGCTCCGGACGCGAGACGCACACCACGCGGATCACCATATCGCCGCTGAGAGGTCGAGTGGGAGCTCAGGACCCGCTACCTCATTTGGGGGTTGGCCTCTCATCGCCAACCCAGGACGATCACCCAGCTAGATCGCTCACCTATTGGAGGGAGGCCGGTCAAGTGAGAGCTCGCAGAACTCTGCTCGTGACGGTCCTAGCTCTTGCACTAAGCGGCACAGGTGGCAGCGTTGCCGCGGCAACCCCAGGACCCACACCCGATTATGGGCTCACCGGCGCGTGCAACATGACCAACCCCAACGCCGCGTTCGGGATGTTCACGATCGCCGGCTCCGTAGCCAACCCTAACGGGTTCGACGTTGGCATGATCATCGCCATCCTCAACACCAACGGCGGCACCATTCCCGAAAACTGCGGAGGCTAGACAGCTCCGCCCGGGAGTTGGCCCGACAGCGCCGAGTCGGTCCTCTCTTACGACGTCGTGTTTTCGCTGCTACTAACCCGCATGGCTTCCTACATGGGGCTCAGGATCTGGAACGATCCCGAGTCTACCGATGTGCTCGGCTGCGAACGCAGGTAGAAGCGCACCGAAGCGTGCCTTCTATCTCGCCTATCCTCCCGGGTGGCGGAATCGGTCCCGTCCTCACGCGGCTAATACCCACCGGGTCCTAATCGAGGCCTTCGAGCGGCGGAGTCTCCCCGGTCGCCGCGGTCTCCCAGAGGCGACGTCCGGCGCCTCCGCGACATAGTCCGTCGGAGTCGCGCGCGAGGGCAAGGCCCGGCGACCCGACGCTCAGATTCTGTTTCGCACTCGCGGGTCGGACGGAGGTTCACGCGACCCTCGTCGCGCTCTTTCGTCGAGCAGACACATCCGACTCGATTTGCGTGGCGAGGCGAGCCTAGGCTGCCTCCTGCTGTTCGCAGCAGACCTCCAGCTGGACGTGGGAGATGGCGTCCGGGAGAGAATGACGTCGCGGATCGCGAAGATGGTTCGGCGATCCTCCGATAAGCGCACGAACCCCCCAACTCTCGGCATGCAGAGAGATCTCGAAGCGATGTGCAACTACGCCGGTCAGTCCGCCGGCCTGGTCCGCCGTCGCCAACCTGCGGCGGCTATCGTGCAAGAAAAGGCTGCTGAAGCTTGCTGCGTGTTGGCGGGGTTCCCGCGTCCGACTTAACGCCGTGCCCTCGGATTGGCATCGTCCGACCAAATTTGACCGACCAGCGAGACGACTGAGAGCGTCGTCTTTCGGTACGAACCGACACTCTTCGGTGGTGCCCGGAGGGGACATGACCGAGCGGGCTGCGCAGCCTGTGGGGCCGCAGTGGGACACCGAGCGCCGTCGCGTAGGCGGCCCGGGACACCCGGGCGCCGTCCTCGTTCGGTTCCACGGGTGAAGGGTCTTCTCGGGGGCGTCCGCCGAGCGGCGGCTCCGGCAGCCCGACCGCCCTACGGCCGGGGTCGGTCATATGGTGCCGAGGCATCGAACCATCGTGCGACATGACCGGCAGCACAAGTGGTGGTACTCAAGGGGTTTCGGTAGGGGACGGGCGTACCCACCGTCCACCGGGAACCCGCAGCCATGTCGATCGACAAACGTCCCGTCCCGCCTCCGCCTTCGGCGTCCGCATCGGCGCTGCCCGGCGACCGGCTCCGCGTGATCACCGCCGGCGTCGACAACATCGAGGCGAGGCTCGGCACGAGCGGGTTCGATGTCATCGCGGTGGCCGCGACCGAGGACGCGCTGCTCGTCGCGGTGTCGACGGACGAGCCGGATGCCATCGTCGTCGAAGCCGACCTCTGTGAGTCACTCGAGCGCGTCCGAAACCTCGCACCCGACGCTGTGCTGATCGTCGTGGGCGATCACACACCCGCCGGCGCGCTCGGTCGCATCGAGCGAGGCGTATCGGGGACCGTGATGGCCGGACTCCTCCACGCCCTCGTCGCCGAGGGCGTCGGAGGCGCCGCCGCGTTGGGGCTTGTGCCCGCGCTCGCGCCGCCGAGTGGGCTGCGATTCGCTCAGCGGCTCAGCGGATCGCTGACCTCGGCCAATGCCGAGCTGGTCCGGGCGCACGTCGCGAAGGTGATCCACGACCACGCGGAACTCGTTGCCGTGGCGAGCACAGTCGTGGTCGCCGCGTCCGTCAGCCTGCTGTTGATGGTTCACACGCCCCGCACGGAGGAACGCGCGGAGCGCGTCGCGGATCCCACGCCCGCCGTTGAGCGTGCGGGGCGGCATCCCGTCGCCCAGGCGCCTCCGACGACGCGACTTTCCCCTGACGATCCCGACGAGGCGGAGCCCGGCCATCGACAGGCGCCGAGGCCCGATGCGCCGACCGCGCCCCCGCGTCACGACAATCCCCCCTCGGTGCGCGGGCACCCGCCGGAAGGCACGGAAGGCACGACGCAGCGCGCGACGTCGGACGCCTCACGCCCGCCCGGACTGGCGAACGGCTGGGATCACCGGCCGCCGAAGCACGAGGACAATGGTCACCGAACCGGATGGACCAACAACTCGGTTCCCGAGGATCTCCCGCCGGGCCACCGGATACGACCGCGGATGCCGCGACAGGCGCGGCCGAGCTCGCCCCCACGTGCGGGTTCGGCGACGACACGGTGACGCCCAGCCGACTAGCTGACGAGCCTAGGCCGGCGCTTCAATCGAACACGATCAGACCAACATGTCGCCCACGACGAGCCTCTTGGGTCGATTCTCAGCTCCAATCACGCTCGCGAACGGGTCCGATACGTACGCGCCTCAGCTCCGGTCGCCTCGGTCAAGTGGATGCAATCTCGAGCCGGTGTGTGAGAAGTCTCAGGGGCCGTTTCGCGGACCTGCGCATCATCATCGATTGGCAGACCGCTCCGCTAGCCTCGGCGTCGCGTGTGGTGCCGCCCGCGGCTCGTAGGACTTCGCGTTCGTCGGCTCTCACGCTGCGGAGCTAATGATCGCGGCAGTCATGAGCCGTTGCCGGCCGAGCACGCTCCGGCGCGACATCGCTTCGCCCCCGATCCGCCCCACGGTCTCAATGCCGCCTGGTAAATGCGATCGTAGACGGGTGGGGCGGGCAGGACTTGAACCTGCGACCGACGGATTATGAGTCCGCTGCTCTGACCAACTGAGCTACCGCCCCTTTGCGGCATGTACCAGCGCAAACGTTTCGTCCAGCCCCGCGACCGCGTACGGCCGGGTCAGGATCGGGTCACAATTACTTCAGGATAGCCCCGACCGTACGGGCGAGTTCCTGCTGACGCCCGCGGATCGCATGAGCGTAGACCGTCAGGGTTAGGCTCGGCGACCAGTGGCCGAGCCGCTCGGAGACGGCCACGACGTCCATGCCGGCGGCGAGCAGCCAGCTAGCGCAGATGTGCCTCGCGTAGTGGAACGGGATCACGGGGACCCCGGCTTCTGTCGTCAGACGCTTGAATAGATGCGTCGTCACGTCGGGACGCCACGGGTGGAAGCCGAGCCGAGTGGCACGCCGGAACACAAGCTTGCCGACGTCGGAGACCCGCTCGTCCTTCTGCCGCTGTTGCATCGCGTCCAGCGCCGCGTACGTGGTGCTGTCGATGTCGATGGTGCGCGCATTGTCGTTCTTCGCCGTGTCGAACCGCATCTTGCGCTCGTCGCCCGGCAGGCGCTTCATGCTGATGGTGCGGTGGAACCGGACGGTGTAGCGAATGCCGACTTTGTCAGGGACCACGCGTAGGTCTGGCCATGACAGAGCGAGCAACTATATTCGCAGTGCTTTAGGACGCTTCTGGATAGGGCCAATTGATGCCGGTGAAGGCGTCTGTCAGAACTCCCACCCCTGAACCCGTCACTCCCCGAGACGGCGGCAACCCGGCGTTTGACGCCATCCTCCCGGTACTCGCTGGGAGGCACGCCGCCAATCTTAGAAGCTGGTCCCCTTGCCTCTGCGGATGCTCCTGGCGCGCCGGGCCAGGGTGACGCTGGCTGGGTCTCGCCCGGTGTACGCATATGGAACGTTGTCCGCGGATCGAGAGGGTGAGGGGCCGTCTGTTTGAGGGGGAGGAGGCGGTTTCAGACGTGATCGAACGCATCGTGGCCCCGCTTGGCCTTCGGGTCGATGAGTCGGCTGGCGGGGCGCGGGCTTTGCCTGCCGGCGCTCGGACGGTCCGCAATGAGCCTCTACGGCGCGAGCTTGGGCGTCCGCTGGGGTGCTGGCTCGGGCATGCGCTTAATGCCCTGCGCGGACGCCGAGTCCGCCGACATAGTGAACCGTCCGACCGAACACGGCGCAGTCGAGCACGACGCGCTCAAGTTCCCGCTCGAGGTCGGCCTTACCGATAACAGCTCCGCCCGCAGCTGCTTGACATGAACCGTTAGAGGATCCCAGCCGTCGAATCCGGCGGCCATCACCTCCTCGAGATCGCATCCCCGTTGGCCGCCTGCTCGGTCACACGCTTCATGGCTCGCTCGAAGACCTCACGCTCGTCCTGCCGCATCGCCAGATCGTAGTCTCGGCTCTGTCCGTCCCGCGACGACGTGGGGAGCCGGCGACTTTCGGACGGCCGCTCTCGCCGATCGGGGCTTCTGGACGAAGCCGGAACCTCACCCAGCTCTCAATCGATCTGTGAAGCACCGCGTACCGCGTACCGCGTGCCGTGGTCGTCGGAATGCTCAGGAACGCCAGCGGTATGGCGGCTGGATTCAGGGGGCCGAGACCCTTGGTGGCGGATTGATCGGCGGCGTCGCAAGCACCAACGATTGCTCCTGAGGCGCTCGGGGCTGGTGAGACGCCCGGCCTGACGCGGTCCCGGACGATGGATGATCAGGAGATGCCTCTGGTTTCGCACCCTTGGCCGACGGCGACACTGGCAAGGTTCGTGACGCGGCCATCGGACGAGCGCTAGGAGGAGCGGGCACATCGAGGGCGGCTGTCCGCCTCAGGTACTTCTCGACATATCTCAACGTTCGCTCATCACGGCGAGACGTCGCCCCCACTCGATGCTCCCTTGCAACCCGGCCCGCACAGCCGTCCACTAAGCGCGGCTCCCGGACAGTAGCGACTCAGCCGCGGCGCCGCGAAGGGCGCTGAGCTGCTGGATACGCTTGAGCTCACCGACTTCGAGCGGGCTCCCCGGGCGATCTGTAGCGACTCCGAAAACCCGCTCTCGTGCGGAGCTGCTCTTCGACGCCGAGGAGAACCCCATGGTTCGTGCGCTGCTCATCGGGATGCTACCGCGCGAGCGCGGAGGATGGCGAAGTTAGGATGCATCGCTTCTTAGCGGTTTTTTCGCTTGAGTGAGATGCCCTCACGCTGCGCTGCTCCCCGAACGGCGGTCACGGTGCGACCAAGATGCTTCGCGATTTCATCGGTTGAGACGTTTCGATCCCGAGCTTCCCGACGCAACGTCTTGATGTCCGCGCGCGTCCACGCCTTGCCGTCGTTCTTCGCCATGACCGCTCCCTCCGTGCTTGAGAACACGTCGATAGTAATCGCCGCAGACGCACGCCTCCCTAATCCGGCGTATCGTCGGACGTGATGCCGACGCTTCCCCTCGTACTCTGGGATGGTCAGCTGCTCGAACTACGAGCACTTCACGCCGGCGATGACGTTTCGGTACGTAGCAGCCACAAAGTCAGCGTACTCAATTCGCGAAAACTGCCGACGGCGTGACGCCACGACCGAGCACCCAGTCATGTCCGAGAACGCCTGAAGATGGGAGTGGATGTTCGCGAAGGCCTCCTCTTTCGAGACCAGCTGAAGCTCCGTCCACGCCCCCTTGGCGAGACCTTTGGCGTAGCGCGCCGCTGTCTCGCTCGAAACGTGGGGGTAGGCTGGAGCGACGTGCTGGGCGGTCGGTGTCACGGTGTCTGACCCGCACGACGCACAGAGCAGCAGGACGGTGAGGAGAACGAACCGCATCCCGGCATAGATTACGTGGCCCTCCGGGAGCGAGGTCCCTTCCCCTCGTCGGGCGGCACCACTCATTCGGTCGAGCTGTTCGTACCCGCCCGGCACTTGACCGCGCCCGACCCGTCTCCCGCAGCATCCCGACGAGTACAGCCCCCGTGCTGCTCCGCGACCCGGCTCGACTCCCGGCGGCACTCCCGCCGCTACGGCGCGACCTTCGGCGTCGCATGCGGAGCCGGTTCCGCGTGAGCCCAGTGGCCGGCGCGCACGCCGAGCCCGCCGGCGTAGTGAAGCCGCTTCCCGCAGACGACGCAGTCGAGGACGACTCAAGTTCCCGCTCAAGATCGGCCTTCACGCTCAACAGCTCGGCGCGAAACATCTTCATGCTGAGGACGATCCGGTCGGATGCGTCGTCGACGGCCATCTGTGCGGGAGCGTCACCGTCGCGTGGGACGGTGGGAGCCGGACGGTGCCCCTCGCCCTCGGACGACGGTGCTGACGGCCAGCTCGGCCTCTCGAGCCGCTGACCTCGGCGCTCGTGCTGTTAGAGGGAGAGACCTCCCGGGCTGCGTGAACTGTCGCCGGCTCCGCTTGACCGGCGAGGAGGGACGCTTGCTCGTTGGGCGAAAGCTATGACGGGGCGGGATCGGAAGGTGACGGCCAATCGACGGCCAGACCGAACGTTCGGTTATGTCCCGTACGTAAGCGTCCCCGTAAGCGTGACCTGCGATGCGGAAACCTCGAGCGGGTCCCTCCCGAATCGAACAGTCGCGGTGTAGG
>JBKOWM010000142.1:0-27199 GCA_046724395.1 Actinomycetota bacterium | reverse complement strand
CATGTACCTCCTCGCGATCGTGATCTACGCTGTTGCGTACTTCGTGCGGCGGAGCCAGGGGATCAACCTGAACGCGATCTACGAAGAGATCCCGGTCGAGTAGCCTCGAGCGGGGACGTTCGATCGAGGGCGGTCTTCGGGCCGCCCTCCTCGTTTTCGGAAACGAGGTGAGCGGCGCGGCCGACGATTACCTGATGTACGTGGATGGGCAGTGGTGCGCGTCGGAGGACGGGGCGAGGTTCGACGCGACGACGATCGTGATCGACGTGTCCTGAGGCATGGTGTGAGCCCGTTCGGCCGCCGGTCCGGAACGCGCGCGTTCTTCGCGGCGGACCTGCACGGATCGACGCCCGCCTGGCGGAAGTTCGTGAACGCCGCGTCCTTCTACGGTGCCGACGCGCTCGTCTTCGGCGGCGACCTGATGGGCAAGGCCCTCGTCCCCATCGTGCGGCGCGGCGAGCGGATCCGCGCGGAGATCGCCGGCGAGCCGGCCGAGGTCGATTCCGGGGACATCGATGTCCTGACCAGCCGTATCGAGGCGGCCGGGCATTACTGGAAGGTGGTCGAGCCGGACGAGCACGCGGCGCTGGCGGACGATCCGTTGCTCGTCGAGGGCGAGATGCACGACCTCGCGCGGCAGCGGCTGCGCGCGTGGATCGCGTTCGCCCGCGAGCGCTTGGACGGCACGGACGTGCGGGTGTTCCTGACGGGCGGAAACGACGATTCACCGGTCGTCCTCACCGCGCTGGACGAGGAGAGCGACGATCGCGTCGTCGCCAGCGAGGGATGCGTCGTCGACCTCGACGACGAGCACTCGATGATCACCGTCGGTTTGTCCACGCGCACGCCGTGGGATACCCCGCGCGAGGCCGACGAAGACGACATCGCGCGCGCCATCGACGCCGCGATCGCGGGGGTTCGGGACGTGTCGCGGTGCGTCTTCAATCTGCACTGCCCGCCGAAGGACACGCTTCTCGACCGGTGCCTCAAGCTCGAGGTCGTGCCCGGGCAGCTACCGCGACCCATTCGCGAGGGGGGTCGGTTCGTGACGACCGGAGGGGGCAGCGTCGCCGTCCGTGATGCGATTCGACGGCACCAGCCCGTGGTGGCGCTCCACGGCCACATCCACGAGTCGCCCGGGCGCCTGCGGATCGGCCGCACGCAATGCTTCAATCCGGGGAGCGAGTACCAGTACGGGCGCCTCGAGGGCGTCCTGCTACGACTCGACCGCGGACGCGTGGCCGCCTATCAACACACGTCGGGATGAACGAGCCGGCCGAGGCCCGAGGGCGGGCGTTCGCGTGGCGCCCGGTGCTCGCGATCGCGGGCGCGGTCGTCCTCGTGCTCCTCGCCGTCGCGGGCAGGTACGGGTATCACCGCGACGAGCTGTACTTCCTGGCGTGCGGCCGGCGTCTCGCGTGGGGATTCGTCGATCAGCCGCCGATGACGCCGGCGCTCGCACGGCTATCCGACGGCCTCTTCCCCGGCTCGCTCGTCGGTCTGCGGATCTGGTCGGCGATGACGGCCGGCGCGCTGGTCGTGCTCGCCGGGCTGACGGCGCGGGAGCTGGGGGCCGGCCGCCGAGGGCAGATCGGGGCCGCTGTGGCGGCCGCGTGCACGCCCGGCATCCTTGTCGCGGGCCACCTCCTGAGCACGGCGACCTTCGACCTGCTGGCCTGGGCGCTGGCGACGTTTCTCGTCATCCGCCTCGTTCGGCGGACAGATCCACGGCTCTGGCTGCTCGTGGGCGCCGTCGTCGGTGTGGGTCTCGAGAACAAGTGGTCGATCGTGTTTCTCGTCGCGGGCCTCGTGATCGGGCTCGTGGCCACGCCGGAGCGCCGCCTGCTCGTTTCGCCGTCGTTCGTCGCCGGCGTGGCCATCGCGTTCGCGTTCTGGCTCCCCAACCTCGTGTGGCAGACTGATCACGGCTGGCCGCAGGTCGACATGATTCGCACGATCCAGGGCGACAGCGCTGGCCTCGGCGGAACGATCGCGTGGTTCCCGCTGCAGCTGGTCATCACGGGGTTCGTCCCGGCCGCCGTGTGGATCGCCGGACTGGTCCGTGTCCTGCGCGACGACGACGCACGGCCGTTCCGGTTCCTCGGCATCGCATACGTCGTCCTTGCGCTGGTGTTCGCCGTCTCGGCCGGCGACAAGTCCTATTACGCCGCCGGGCTCTACGTTCCGCTGTACGGCGCCGGGGCGGTGCCGCTGGAACGATGGCTCGCCCGGCACCGGCGAGGCGCCATCCGTCCCGGCGCGTACGTCGCCCTGGCCGCGACGACGCTGCTGCTGTTGCCGGCGGCGTTGCCGATCCTTCCGGCGACCTCGCTTCGCGACACGTCCATCAACGACCTCAACCCCGAGATGGGTGAGCAGATCGGCTGGCCGGCGCTGGTCGCCGACGTCGCTCGGGCCTGGCGCCGCATCCCGGCCGCGGAGCGATCCTCGGCGATCCTGCTGACGGCGAACTACGGAGAGGCGGGGGCGATCGAGCGCTTCGGACCGACTCTCGGACTTCCCCAGCCGTACAGCGGACACAACAACTACTGGTGGTGGGGGCCACCACCGTCCGACACGCGGACGGTTGTGCTCGTCGGCTGGTCTCGTCAATACGCCGAGCGATACTTCCGATCGGTCGTTCTCGCGGGGACCATCCGGAACGCGTTCGACCTCGCGAACGACGAGGAGGGTGCGCCGATCTGGATTGCGACACGTCCATGGCGGCCGCTGCCGGCGATGTGGCCCGCGCTTCGTCATTACGATTGATCGTTGCTACCGCCGCAACCGCTCCGTTGTTGGGGCGACCCCCGGTTGCGACACTGGGCCGCCGATGGAGGCGCGGGCGTGAAGGATCGAGCACGGACGGTCGTCGTCGGTGCGGGCATCGTCGGGGCGAGCGCCGCCTATCACCTCTCCGAGGTCGGCGACGCCGACGTCCTCACTCTCGACCAGGGGCCGCTGTTCGAGACGGGCGGCTCCACATCTCACGCCCCCGGGCTCGTCTTCCAGACCAACGGATCACGGACGATGTGCCGGATCGCTCAGGACACCGTCGCGCTCTACGAGGCGTTCGAGGTCGACGGCGAGCCGGCGTGGCATGGCGTGGGATCGATCGAGGTCGCCACGACGCCAGAGCGGATGCGGGAGCTGAGCCGCCGGCTCGGGTTCGGCCGCGCCTACGGGCTCGAGGGGGGTGAGCTGCTGACGCCCGAACAGGTCGTCGACCGGATTCCGCTCGTGAACGCCTCGCACATTCGGGGCGGCTACTGGCTGCCTACCGACGGGGTCGCGAAGGCCGTCCCCATCGTCACGGCGCTGGCGCGCCGAGCTGAGAGCAAAGGAGTGGTGTTCGAGGGCGGCGTCCGCGTCACGGGCGTGGACGTCCGCGACGGCCGTGTCCGCGCGGTGGAGACCGATCACGGGCGTGTCGAGTGCGAGCGCCTGCTCATCTGCGCGGGGATCTGGGGACCGACCGTCGGTGCGATGGCGGGCGTGCCGATCCCGCTGCTCGCCGTGCAGCACCAGCTCGTCTGGACGGATCCGGTCCCGGAGCTCGCCGGCGAGACGCGCGAGGTTGCACACCCGATCCTCCGGCATCAGGACATGGCGATGTACTTCCGTCATCGGCGCGATCACTACGCGGTGGGCAACTACAAGCACGAGCCGATCGCGACCGAGCAGTCGTACATCCGCGCTCCAGGCGGCGCGATGCAGCCGTCGCTGATGCCGTTCACGCCGAAGGACTTCGAGCTCGCAGAGGCCGAGACGGGGCGGCTGCTTCCCGCCTTGAAGGGGCGCATGCATCCGAGCGACCCGAGCCACTCGATCAACGGCATGTTCTCGTTCACGCCGGATGCGGGCTCCATCGTGGGCGAGTCGGCGAGGGTGCGCGGCGTGTGGGTCTGCGAAGCCGTGTGGGTGACCCACGGCGGCGGGATGGGACGTCAGGTCGCGGAGTGGATGGCGTCGGGGGAGCCGTCGTACGACCTGGCCGAGGCCGATGTGAATCGGTTCTACCCCTACCAGACGACGGCGCCGTATGTGCTCCAGCGGGGGAAGCAGCAGTACCGCGAGGTCTACGACATCCTCCACCCGCGCCAGCAGATGCGTCGTCCGCGCGGGATCCGGCTCACTCCGTTCTACTCAAGGCACGTCGAGCTCGGGGCCGAATTCGTCGTCGGCGCCGGATGGGAACGCCCGCAGTGGTTCGGCGCCAACGCCCGACTCGTCCCGGCGGGCGCGCCATGGCGCGACCGCGACGATTGGGCGGCCATGTTCTGGTCCCCGATCGAGGGCGCCGAGCACCTCGCGACGCGGGCGGGTGCCGCCCTCGTCGACATCACGCCGTTCGCGAAGTTCGACATCTCCGGCGCCGATGCGTGCGCGTTCCTCGAACGTCTCAGCGCCAACCGAATCGATCGTCCTGTCGGAACGGTCATCTACACCTCGATGCTGACGCCCGGCGGCGGGATTCGCTGCGACCTCACCGTGACGCGGAAGGACGAGGATCTGTTTCGCGTCGTGACGGGCGGTGGCAGCGGCCAGCACGATCTTGCGTGGATGCGGGCACAGACCCGCGACGGCGAGCGCGTGACGTTCGCCGAGCGGACCGGAGGGCTGTTCGCGCTCGGCTTGTGGGGTCCGAAGGCCCGGACCATCCTCCAAGCCCTGACGGACGCGGACGTCGGCAACGACGCGTTTCCCTACCTGACCGCCAAGTACCTGAACGTCGGCGAGGTCGCGCCCGTATGGGCCCAGCGCATCTCGTACGTGGGCGAGCTCGGCTGGGAGCTGTACGGACAGATCGCGATGGGGGATCGAGCGTGGCATCTGCTGTGGGAAGCCGGTCGCGAGCACGATCTCATCGCGGCCGGTCTCGGCGCGTTCGATTCGCTCCGACTCGAGAAGGGGTACCGGCTCTGGGGCCAGGACATCCACGCCGAGAACGATCCGCTCGAGGCGGGCCTCGGCTTCGCCGTTCGGTGGGACAAGGAGTTCCAGGGAAAGCGGGCGCTCGAGCGGATCCGGGACGCTGGCGGACCGTCGCGGAGGCTCGCGTGCATGACGATGGACGACCCGTCGGCCGTCGTTTTGGGAAAGGAGCCGGTGGTGCACGAAGGCACCGTCGTCGCGTACGTAACGAGCGCGAACTACGGTTACTCCATCGGCCGCGGCATCGCGTACGCCTATCTTCCTCGGGATCTCGCCGTGGAAGGGACGCCGGTTGAGATCGAGTACCTCGGCCGGCCTGTCGCCGCGACCGTCGCCGCCGATCCGCTGTTCGACCCGAAGCACGAACGGCTGCGCTCGTAGAGCGGCGATGGCGACGGTCGTCCGACGATTCGAACGAGACCACGAGAGGAAGGGAGGGAGAGCGTGTCGATCGTTGAGAACCCAGCGATCTTGCTGTACACGCGGATCCGGAAGTCGCCGTACTTCTACGCGTCGCGCAAGCACGGGGTGCGACGGTACAGCGTCTACAACCACACGTACCATCCGCGGCACTACGGAGACCCGGTCAAGGAGTACTGGCATCTGGTGAGCGGGGTCACGCTGTGGGACGTCGGCGTCGAGAAGCAGATTCAGATCAAGGGTCCCGACGCCTTCGACCTGACGAACATGATCGTGCCGCGCGACCTGCACAAGTGCGCCGTCGATCAGGCGAAGTACGTGTTCATCACCGCGCCCGACGGCGGCATCCTCAACGACCCCGTTTTGCTGCGCGTGGCCGAGGACGAGTTCTGGCTCTCGCTGGCCGACAGCGACGTGAACCTGTACGCCCTCGGGATCGCGGCTGCCAAGGGGATGGACGTCACCGTTCGCGAGATCGACGTTGCCCCGGTTCAGATCCAGGGTCCGAACGCGAAGGAGGTGCTCGTCGAGCTCGTCGGGAACGCGATCCTCGACGTGCCCTACTACGGTCTCATGCAGACCGAGCTCGACGGAATGCGCGTCGTCGTCTCCCGCACGGGATACACCGGCGAGGTGGGCTACGAGATCTACCTGCACGACGCGTCGCTGCACGGCGAGAAGCTCTGGAACGCCGTGCTCGAGGCCGGCCGTCCACACGACCTCCAGGTCATCGGTCCCTGCCACATCCGGCGGATCGAGGGCGGCATCCTGGCCTTCGGAGCGGACATGTGGTACGAGAACAATCCATTCGAGGTCGGCTACCACTACACGTGGATGGTCGATCTCGATCAGCAGGCCGACTTCATGGGTAAGGCGGCCCTCAAGCGGATCAAGGCGGAGGGCGTGAAGCAGAGGCTCGTCGGCATCGATATCGAGGGCGAGCCGCTCGGCACGTACATCGACAACGAGATGCAGGACTTCTTTCCGGTGTCGATGGAGGGCCGACGCGTCGGACGGGTGACGTCGTCGTGCTATTCACCGCGGCTCGAGAAGAACATCGGGCTGGCCATGCTGCCGACCGAGCACGCGGACCTCGGCACGACGCTCCAGGTCGAGACGCCCACGGCGCGTGTCGGCGCGACCGTCGTCCAGATGCCTCACTGGGACCCGAACAAGAAGATTCCGAAGGGGTAGGCCTCACGCCGGGACCTCACGCCGGCTCACGCCGGGGGGACCTCACGCCCGCTCAGGCCGCGGGCAGCACGAAGCGGATCGTCGTTCCGGACGCGTCGCTCTCGGCGGCGATCGTCCCCCCGTGTGCCTGAACGAGCGAGCGCGCGATCGCGAGCCCGAGGCCCGATCCTCGGGAGTCGGCGGACTTCGCGAACCGGTCGAAGATGTGCGGTACCTCGCCGGCCGGGATCCCGGTCCCGGTGTCGGCGACGGCGAACGCGACGCCGCCGTTCGCGCGTTCGGCCGAAATGGCGATCGTTCCGGCGCGCGGCGTGTACCGGAGCGCGTTCGTCAAGAGGTTCGATAGGACCTCCCCGATCCTGAGCCGATCGACGTCGACCTCGGGAAGGTTCGTGGGGACGACGGTCCGCAGACTCACTCCGCGCTCCTGCGCATCGGCCCGATAGGCGGTCGCGGCCGCATCGACGAGATCGGACGGTGGAACTCGCTCGCGCTCGAGCCGCAACGCGCCCGCCTCGGCCTTCGACAGAAGCGACAGGTCGTCGAGCAGTCGCGCGAGGACCCGCGTCTGTTGCAAGACAAGGCGCAGATGTTCCCGATCCGCCGTGTACATCCCGTCGAGCATGCCCTCGATGCGGCCCTGAATTACGGACAGGGGCGTGCGGAGCTCGTGCGTCACGTCCGCGACAAGGTTCCGCCGCTGGCGCTCGCCGGCCTCGATCCTCGTCGCCATCTCGTTGAACGCCTCGGCGAGCTTACGAACCTCCTGCGGCCCGTGGACCGCCGCGCGGGCGGAGTAGTCGCCGTTCGCGACGCGGGCGGCTGCGTCCATCACGTCGCCGATCGGTCCGGCGGTCCGCCGCAAGGCGCGTCCGAACGCGATGAAGCCGATGAACAGCACGACGAGGAGGAACACGAACCCGGGAAACGGCTGCGGCCCGCCCGGACCGTGCCACCGATCACGAAAGAGCAGCGCCGAGATCCAACCGATCAGGAGGACGAACCCGAAGAAGAAGGCCGCGGCGATCGCGATCCGGCGGACGAAATTCCGGCGCATCTCACGCCAGTCGCCACGCGGCGGAAACGGCTCGTCCTCCGGCCACCACGGCGGACGGTCACGTCGCCGCCCGGAGCGAGCGGACGGATCAGGCATCGGCGAAGCGGTATCCGACGCCATGGACGGTCTGCACGTACCGGGGTGCGCTCGGCGTCGGCTCGAGCTTGCGGCGGATGTTCTTGACGTGCGCGTCGATCGCTCGCTCGTACGACTCGATCGCGACGCCGTGCACAGCATCCAGAAGTTGTGAGCGCGTGAAGACGCGGCCCGGCTCGCGGGCGAGCGCCGCGAGGATGTGGAACTCGGTCGGCGTGAGCTCGATCCGGCGGCCGGCCGCGGTCACTTGCATCTTCGCGGTGTCGACGACGACGTCACCGACTCGCAGGAGCTCGTCGCCGCGGCCGGACGCGCGCGTCCGTCGAAGGACCGCGCGGACGCGGGCGACGAGTTCCTTCGGACTGAACGGCTTGACGACGTAGTCGTCGGCGCCGAGCTCCAAGCCGACGATGCGGTCCGATTCGTCGCCGCGCGCCGTCAGGATCACGATCGGCGTCTGCGACCAGCGGCGGACCTCTCTGGCCACGTCCAGGCCGTCGCGGCCGGGAAGGCCGAGGTCGAGGATCATGAGGTCCGGCTTCGCGCTTCGAACACTCGCCACGGCCGAGCTGCCGTCGCCGACGACGATCACCTCGAACCCGGCCTGAGCGAGGTAGTCGCGCACGACGCGGGCGATCTCCATCTCATCCTCGACGACCAGCACCGTCGTCATGACTCTCTCCCCGCGCCCAAGCCTCGCGCGCCGACGCGGGCGGTGGCAACGTGCACACCGCCCGCGTCCGGTTCGCCGATCGATGGGTCAGCTCGTGGCCGCGCTCCCCGGTGTGCCGCCCGGCGTCGTCCCTTCGCCTGGCTCTGGCGTCGTCCCTCCGCCTGGATTGGGCGAGGTCGACCCCTGCTCGTGCTGTCGTCGGTGCCACTCGTCGAATCGGTCCTCGAAGCGAGCCCGGCCCTCGTCGGACGCCGGGCCGTGTGCCGCACCCCAGCCGTAGCCGGGGCCCCAGAACCGGCGGCCGCCTACGGCAAACCGCACGAGCAGAATCGTCCCGATGATGATCAGCGGGAAGAACAGGAACCCGAACGGGAAGAACCACCCTCCGTGCCAGCCGTACCCGTGGCCGCCGACGACCTCGACGACCTGCCCGGCCTCGGCGCCCCGGCGCACGCCGTCGTCCAGCCCCGCGTTGTACGCGGCGACGCCCACGCCCACGAGCAGCAGGACGCCGACGATCGTGGCAACGATCGGCCATCCGCGTCGCATCGTTCACCCTCCTTCCGAGTCGTGCTCTGCGATCTCGGCTCCATCCTGCGTTCGAGGTGTGAACGATCCGTGAAGCAGGTGGGGAGGATTCGTGGCGACGTCACCCGGGGGCGGCGACGCGGGCGAGCCAGGTGACGACATAGGCGGCGTAGGAGGGCCGCACGAACAGGCGCGTCGTCTCGTCGCGCTCCTGGAGCAGGACGGGGACCCGCGCGAGCAGCGTCTGCGCGCACATCCCGCTCCGCCACGACCGGGGATGAAGGTCGAGCCCGCACCCCGCCCCGAGCAGATCCAGGCGGGTGGGGTCGCCGAGCTCGATCACCGCGCGCGCGGCGGAGACGTCGACGATCGACGCGTGGCGACCCGTCAGACGAGATCCGAGATCGAGCGCGACGGCGGCGGCCGACTCGCCCTCCGACACCACCAGCCATTCGTCGGGGCCGAGCCAGAGCGCCTCGCGGTTGCCGACCGTCGACCACGTGTTCGGCCGGGTCGCCACGTCCAACTCGGTCTCGGCAACGCCCTCGACGCGCAGCGAGACCTGTGCGGACAATTCGGTCTCGTCCGCACCCAGCCCGCCAAGCGTGTCTGCGAACGGCGCAAGCGCCGGCGATCGGTGGATGTCAGCCGTCACGGCGCGAGCCCTCCGGATCGTAGAAGACCGGCTCCGTCACGGTTGCCGCGATCGTCTGGCCCGGCAGCGGCGCGTACACGGTCCGGCCGTGGAGGTCGTGACCGTCCTCGAGCATCGCGAGCGCGAATGTCCGGCCGAGCGTCGGGCTTCGGTACGACGAAGTCACGTGCCCGGCCATCGGAATAGGGATCCGGCCCGTGTCCTCGAGCACGAGCTGCGCGCCCTCGGGAACGAGCGTGTCCGGCTCGTTCGACAGCAGCCCGACGAGCTGCTTCCGCCCGCTCCGCGATGCGTCCGCACGGGACAGCGAACGCCGCCCGACGAAGTCGCCCTTCGAGAGGTTCACGATCCAATCCATGCCGAGATCGAACGGCGTCACCGTTCCGTCGGTGTCCTGACCGACGATGACGAACCCTTTCTCGGCGCGAAGGACGTGCATCGTCTCCGTCCCGTACGACGTAATGCCGAACGGTTGGCCCGCCCTCGTCACCGCCTCGAGCACGCGCGGGCCGTGCCATCCGGCGGTCATGATCTCGTAGGAGAGCTCGCCGGTGAAGCTGATCCTCGCGATCCGCGCAGGAACGCCGCCCACGGTTCCCTCGCGAAACGTCATGAACGGGAACGCCTCGTTCGACACATCGACGTCCGTCCCGGCGGCGACGAGGACGTCGCGCGCCCGCGGGCCCGCGACCGCGAGGTCCGCCCACTGCTCCGTCACGCTCGTGCAGAACACGCGCAGATCCGTCCACTCGGTCTGCAGCCATTCCTCGAAGCGGTCCAGCACGATGGCTGCGCCCGTCGTCGTGGTCGTGACGTAGAAGCGATCGTCGGCGACGCGCATCGCGACGCCGTCGTCGAGCACCATCCCGTCGAGCCCGAGCATCAGGCCGTATCTGATGGAGCCGACGGCGAGGTTCGACATCCGGTTCGTGTACATCCGGTCGAGGAACACGGCCGCGTCCGGGCCGATCACCTCGATCTTGCCCAACGTCGACGCATCGAGCACGCCGACGGCGTTCCGCACCGCGAGGCACTCGCGCGCGACGGCGTCCTGCATCGACTCACGGTCGCGAGGGAAGTACCGGGGCCGCTTCCACTGCCCGACGTCCTCGAACACGGCTGCGGCCTCGACGTGACGCTCGTGCATGGGGGTCGTGCGGGCCGCGTCGAGCAGCTCGCCGCGATACGGCCCGGCAAGGGAGGCGAAGGACACCGGCAGGGTCGGCGGGCGGGCGTTCGACGGACCCTGGGCGCCCGGCGCCGCCCCCAGGAGCCGGTTGACCACCTCCGCGGTCAGCACGCCACTGGTCCGTCCCTGGTCGACCGCCGTTCCGATGTACGTCGCGCGCTTCACGTGCTCGATCGAGGTGAGGCCGGCCTCGAGCGTGGCGGAGATGTCGGCCACCGTTTGATCCCGCTGGAGGTCGACGAAGTGCCTCGAGTAGTCCTCGGCCGGGACGAACGGGTAGACGACGCCGTCCCCGAGGTCGTCGCCCGCAGCCGAGCCGACGACCGACAGCCACGGCGGACCGACGTCGGGCAAGAAGGACGCGGTCTCTTCGTCGAAGCGGATGGTTCCGCCGGCGCCGCGCCACAGATCGAGGTTGGGCGTCAGCCCGCCCGAGACCAAGAGCACGTCACAATCGACCGTTCGGCGTTCGCCGTCGGGGCCGCGCAGCCGGACGGCCTCGAGCGCGAGGCCGCCCTGGGTCGCCTCGACGACCCATCCCGCGAGTAGTTCCATCCCGGCGATCGTCCTGGGCAGCGCAGCTTCACTGCGCACGTCGACGACCGCGGCGACCTCGATGCCTGCCGCCCGGAGGGTTTCGAGCGCTCCGTAGTCGGGCTTCGTGCCGAACGCGACGACCCGTCGCCCGACCGCTACCGCGTAGTTGAGGTAGGACAAGCCCGCACTCGACAGCATGACGCCCGGTCGGTCGTTGTCCGAGAACGCCATGAGCCGTTGACGGCTCCCGGTCGCGAGGACGACGTCGCGCGCCCGAACGTGCCAGATTCGATCGACCCCGCCGGCATGCTGGTGCACGATGGCGTACCCGTCGTCGTATACCCCGAGCGCGGTCGCTCGGGTCAGATACGTCACGCCGTCGGGGCGCCAGGTGGTGCCGGCGCCGGCGAGATCGCGCTCCCGTTCGACGAGCAGGACGCGGTCGCCGCGGCTCGCCGCCTCCTCCGCCGGGTAGAGCCCGCCGTGGCCGCTGCCGACCACGAGCAGCTCGACGTGGACGTGCCGGTGCTCGACGCGTAGGGGGCGCGCGGGCGATCGCAGGTGACCTGTCCCGGAACGGCTCTCGGCGACGAGACCGTCGACGAGCTCGACCAGCGGCGCCGCCACGATCGGATCGAACCACGGTTCGGAGACCTCGACGTATGCGTTCGGCTCCTCGGGGCCCGCCGTGAAGATTCCGCGGGGCCGGCCGAGGATCGGTGAGCGGAAGCCGCCGTGCACGCCGTTGCCAAGCAACGCCGATGCGAGGGTGTCGCCCTCGAACCCGTCGTACTCGACCCCGTCGAAGCGGAACGAGAGCGGGCTCGACCGGTCGATCCACGATCCGCCCGCGGAGAGCCGCATCAGGACGGCGGGTCCTGCCCGATGCGGTAGGCCGCGCGGATCGCGTACGTGGACGTGTCGCGGACGAGGTTGAACCATCGGCGGCACCCGGCCGAGTGGAACCATCGCTCCGACCACGTGCCTCTTGGGTTGTCGCGCATGAACAGGAAGTCTGCCCACTCCTCATCGGAGAGGGCGTCGGGGTCGCGCGGGTACGGGACGTGGGCCTGTCCGCCGTAGCGGAACTCGATCTCGTCGCGCCGGCCGCACCAGGGACAGGGGATCGACAACATCAGCCGTGAATGCCGTGCTCGTCGTCGAATGCCTTCACGGCCCGCTTCGGCGCCGTGAGCCGCCAGGCCTCGATGAGGAGCTCGTGCATCTCGGCGCGGTCGACCCTCGAAAGCCTCACGCCGATCCAGCCGCTCGGCCCCACGAACGGGGGTACGAAGAACGTGTCCGGATCCATCGAGACGAGTGCGCGCTGCTCGTCGTGGTGGTTCTTGCACCACGCGTGGCGCTCGCCCTCCGTGAGCATGAGGAAGATCTTGTTTCGGACGCGAAACGTCGCCTCTCCCCATGCCTCGCGCTCCTGGGCGTCGGGAAGCGACAGCGCGTGCTTTCGGACCGTTGCGGCGCGCACCCCCATCAGTGCGCGACGGCGGCGGCGCCGTGCTCGTCGATCAGCGCACCCGACGTGAATCGCCGCAGCGAGAACGGCGCGGCGAGTTGTCCGGGCCGTCCGTTCGCGATCAGTTCGGCATAGACCCATCCCGAGCCGGGGGTCGCCTTGAACCCGCCCGTGCCCCATCCGCAATTGAGAAAGAGGTTGTCGAGCGGCGTCGTCGAGATGATCGGGGAGGCGTCGGGACAGACGTCGACGACGCCCGCCCATGTTCGCAGGACCTGTGCGCTCGCGAAGATCGGGAATAGCTCCACCGCGGCCGCCATCTGATGCTCGATCACGTGGAAGGACCCCCGCTGCGCGTATCCGTTGTACGCATCGATACCGGCGCCCATCACGAGCTCGCCCTTGTCGGCCTGCGAGACGTAGACGTGAACCGTGTTCGACATGACGACGGTGTCGAGGACCGGTTCGAGCAGCACCGAGACGAGCGCCTGGAGCGGATGCGACTGCAGCGGGAGGCGGACGCCGAGCATCGAGGCGAGTACGCTCGTGTGGCCCGCAGCCGCAAGCGCGACTCTGCCGGCGCCGATGTCCCCTCGCGTGGTACGGACGCCGGTGATTCGGTCGCCCTCTCGAAGGAAGTCCATCACCTCGGCGTGCTCGACGATGTCGACGCCGAGCTCGCTGGCCCGCGTCGCATAGCCCCATGCCACCTTGTCGTGCCGCGCGACGCCTCCGCGCCGCTGGAGGGTCGCCCCCATTACCGGGTACCGCAGTCCGGGCGACGTGTTCACGATCGGGCACACATCGTGAACCTGCTCCGGCGTGAGCCACTCCGCGTCGACGCCGTTCAGCCGGTTGGCGTTGACCCGTCGAGCGCTCGACCGGACGTCGGACAGCGTGTGGGCGAGGTTGAGCACGCCGCGCTGGCTGAACTGGACGTCCCAGTCGAGGTCCGCCTCGAGCGCCTCCCACAGCCTCAGCGAATGCTCGTAGATCGCGGCGCTCTCGTCCCACAGGTAGTTCGACCTGATGATCGTCGTGTTGCGCGCCATGTTGCCGCCGGCGAGCCATCCCTTCTCGACGACGCACACGTCGTGGATGCCGTGGTTCCGCGCCAGGTAGTACGCCGTCGCGAGCCCGTGCCCCCCGCCGCCCACCACGACGACGTCGTACGAGGACCGCGGCTCGGCGGATCGCCAGTAGCGGCTCGTCCCTCCCATCGCGGACGGAAGCCTCCGCGACGGGCGGCGGCGCGTCAATCGGGCATCTTCCAGGCGTTGCGGCGGCCTCGTGCCGGCGCGCGAGGGAACGGGCGAACATGCGAACCTTTGCGAGGAGGTGGGATCGATCGCGGGTGGGATGCCCTTCGTGGTTCGGTCTTCCTTGCTCGCGGGGTCGCTCGTGGCGGCGAGCTGCACGGTCGCTCCGGAGCCCGTCCGTTCCGCCACGCCCCCGCCGCCGCCCGGCGCCATCGTCGCGTTGACCGAGAACCCACAGGCGCCGCCGCTGGTCGCGTTCGACGTGCGATCGTCCACGATCCGCTCGCTCGGTCAGGTGGCACGCGATCCCGCCGCGACGACGGCGGTTCTTCACGGAGACGATCTGTTCGCAGTCGTGGTGTCGGCTCAGGGTCGGGCGAGCGTCGTTCGAGTGAACGGCTCGAGTCCTCCGCTCACCGTCGGCGACCGGCTCGACGGACCACGCGAGGCGACGTACCGGTCGCTCTCGATCGCGAGAGACCTTGCGCTCGTGGCGAACTGCAGAAGCGTCTCGATCCTCGATACGTCGGCGCCGGGCCCATGGCGGAGCGTCGGGCGTGGCTGCTGGGCGGCCTTGGCGCCCGATGGATCGAGCCTCGTTTATTCGCCAGACGGGCGAACCGTGCTCCGCACGGACGCGTCCGGGAGGCGACGCGGCCGGATGCTCTTCGAGGTGGGGAAGGCGGTCGATCTGGGCACCGACGAGCCTCCGACCTTGTTCGGCCCCCCGGCATGGGGTGACGCAGGGATCGCGTTCACGGCAATCGCCGGGGATCAGGCGGGCGTGTTCCTTCGAAGACCGGACGGCGACATCGTGCGGCTTCTGCAGGAGAAGCTGCTGAAGACGGCGCGGCCACCGGTCCTCGCGTGGAAGCCGGACGGCGGGGACCTCGCGATGATGGACGACCTGGGAAGCGGGGGCGCCCTTCGGATCTTCGATCCCGCGGACGGGAGCAGCCGCGTCGTCGCACTCGACGCCTTGGCGTTCGACGGCCTCGTGTGGTCGCCGGACGGATCCTCGCTCGCGACGCTGACGTCGGCCGGCGCACTATTGGTCGTCGGGACGGACGACGTCTGGCGCGCCCGGGTCGAGACGACGTGGAACGCCGTCCTCGGGTGGCTTCCGTGAGATCGATCGCTCGTTCGCGCGCCGCGGAACTCCGCCAGTTCGCGGTCCTCGCGCATTATCCGGCGGTCGGCGCTGCCGTGCTCGCCTCGGCCGTGATTCTGGGGATCTCCGCTTCGGGGGGTCCGATGTTCGAATCGTCGGTCGCGACGAACGTCGTTCAGCTTGGCATGCGCGACGCCGGTGGTGTCCTCACGACGCTGTCGATGCGAGGGGCGCTCGAGGACGACGTCGTTGCGTACCAGGGGAGGACGCTCGCCGACGCCGTCGCCCGGATTCCCGACGCCGGGGCGGTGAGCACGACGTTGGTCGCCGGCGGCCTCCAAGCGGCGGGCGAGCAGGAGGTCAGGCCCGTTCAGCTCGTCGCGCGCGACAGGTTCCCCGACCACGTCGACGTCATCACGCGCGATGGGCGTTCCGGCGGCGTCTGGTTCCCCGAGAGCCTCGCGGCGGTGCTCACGTTGTCCGCCGGCGACGACGTTCGCCTGAGCTCCGAAGGCCGGTCCGTCGACGTCAGGGTCGCCGGCGTGTACCGCGACCTGTTCGTCGGCGAGCAGGACGCCTTCTGGGCGCCGCTCGCTTCGCACATCTATCCGGCGGCGACGGAGGACGTCCCGCCGCCGTCGGTCGTGCTCGCCGACCGAGCGACCTTCCTTTCGATCGGGACGGTCCTCGAGCTCTTCGGCGATCTCAGCTGGGACATCCGCCTCGCGCGCGCCGATCGCAACCTCGGGTACGACGCCGCGTCGGCCGCCGCGTCGGGCATCCGGCGGCTGATGGGCGATGTCGCGACCCCCGAGTCGCCCGTGGGCGCCGCCCTTCAGGCGCCGAGCACGCACTCTCCGATCCTCGACGTGGTCGGCGACGCCCGCGCGACCCACGACAGCGTCGCGGGACCGCTTCGGACGTTCTCCATCGCCGGCGTAGTCGCGGCGCTGGTCGGTCTCGTCGCATCAAGCGTCTACGGCGTCCGCCGCCGACGCACGGAGGTTCGGCTACTGGACGCGCTCGGGGTCTCACCCGGGGGGCTCGGCGCTCGCGCGCTCGTCGAGGCCATCCTGCCGATCGCGGCGGGGGCGATCGCCGGGTGGGCGATCGCCCGCGTCGGCGTCGGCGCCGGCGGTCCGTCGCCATCCATCGACCGCAGCGCGATCGATGCGTCGATCCGCCAGCTCGTGCTCGCGAGCGTCGCCGGCGCAGCGGTCGTCGGTGTGGCCAGCGCGAACGCGGTACGAACAGAGATCACGCCGTCGGGCACGCGGCTACGAGCCGTCGCGCGGGCGCCATGGGAGGTGGCCGTCCTGGTGCTGGCCGCGGCCGCGCTCTACGAGATCCTGAGTCGAGGCACCGGGCCGGCCGTCTCGCCCGACGGGACGGTGCACATCGATGCCTTCCTGCTCTTGTTCCCGGTCTTGTTCATCGCCGGAAGCGCCGGTCTTGCCGTGCGCCTGCTGGTCCGCGGGCTGCGTCGTGCGTCGCGGCCCGCGGCAAGCTGGCCTGTGCCGCTCTATATCGCGACTCGGCGGCTCTCGTCGTCGCCGCGGACCGCGGTCCTTCTCACGACGGCCGCAGCGCTTTCCGTCGGCATCCTCGGATACGCGGGGACGATCGGCCGGTCGCTCGACCTCGCGACGTTCGACAAGGCACGCCTCGGCGTCGGCGCGGACGTCGTCGTCGGCGCGCCCGGCCTCGTCGACCTCCCGCCGACCGCCGGGTTGCACGCGACCAACGTCATCCGCTTCCTCGCGAGCGCGCGCGGGTCGGGAACGGACGTGACGATCCTCGGCGTTGATCCATCGACCTTCGCCTCGGCCGCGTTCTGGGACCCGGGCTTCGCGGACCGCCCGCTCGACGAGTTGCTCCGCGACCTGAACTCGGCGGGCTCCTCCCTCCCGGTTCTCGTCGTCGGTGAAGGCGCCGACGAGGTCGAGGTGGGCGGGTTCCGGATCGGGTTGTCGAGGGTCGCGGACGTGCGCGCATTCCCGGGCCAGGCGCGCGGGACGACGCTCGTCGTGTCGACGCCGACGCTGCGGCGGATCCTCGCGGCGCACGGCATCTCGCTGGGGTCGCTCGGCGTCAGCTACGCCGTCTGGGTACACGGGCCCGTCGCGCGCGCCGTCGTGTACGTCGAGGGGCTCGGCCTGTCGTCGACGGCGGTGCGGACGACGGCGGCCTTCGTCGGCGCACCAACGTTCCGGGCGATCTCCTCGACGTTCCTGTTCATGGAGCTGTTGGGCGTGCTCGCCGCGGTCGTCGCGCTGCTCGGCGTCCTGCTGTACCTCCAGGCGCGTCAGCACGCCCGGCTGGTTTCGTACGCGGTGAGCAGCCGGATGGGTCTCAGCAGGCGCGCGCATCGAGGAGCCGTGTTCCTGGAGATCGGCGCGGTCCTGCTCGCCTCCGCCGTCGTCGGCGGTTCGCTCGCCCTCGTCGCCGGCGCCCTGCTGTCACCCTGGGTCGATCCGCTGCCGTCGCTGCCCCCCTCGCCCTCGTTTCGGCCGCCGATCGGTCTGTTCGCGGCGATCGGGCTGGCGGTCCCGATCACCGGAGCGGTGGCGACGTTCCTCGTGCAGCGGCGCGCCGATCGCGCGAACGTCGCGGAGGAGCTGCGGTATGCGGGGTGAGACGGCCGCGAGCTGCGAGAGCCTCGTCAAGGTGTACGCCTCGTCCGGCGGCGACGTCATGGCGCTCGCCGGCATCGACGCGACGTTCTCGTCGGGGGCGGTGACGGCGGTGGTCGGGCCGAGCGGTTCGGGTAAGTCGAGCCTCCTGCGGATCCTTGCCGGTCTCGACCGGCCGACCGCGGGGCGGGTGACCCTCGCCGGCATCGAGACGTCGTCGCTCTCGTCGGCCGGCCTGCGGGCCCTTCGCCGCCGGTCCGTCGCGTACGTGTGGCAGCGACCGGCCGAGAACCTCGTCGCGCACCTGACCGTCGCCGACCATCTCCGCCTGGCCGCACGGTCGCGTCGCGCACCGGCCGGGTGGGTCGACGAGGCGCGCGAGGTGCTGAACGTCCTCGGCCTCGTCGACCGCGAACGGCATCTGCCGCGACAGCTCTCCGGCGGAGAGCAGCAGCGCGTTGCCTTCGCCGCCGCCGTCGTCGGCGGCCCCGCGCTGGTCGTCGCCGACGAACCCACCGGCGAGCTCGACTCGGCCTCCGCGCGGGAGGTGCTGGCCGCCGCCGCGTCGCTGGCCCGCCGCGGCACGGCGTTCGCCATCGCGACGCACGACCCTTCGGTCGTTGCGATGGCGGAGCGGACCTACCATCTTCGACACGGTTCGCTCGAGGCGGAGTCGACCGCCGACCGGCCGCTGGCCGTGATCGACCAAGGGGGCCGGATCCAGCTCCCGGCGCAGTGGCGCGGCCTGTTCCCGAACGCGCGCGCCCGCATCGAGGTCGAGGGGGACGCCATCAGGATCGTGCCGCCGTGACGACGGCGACCGGGTCCGCACCCGCACCACTGCTCGCGCTCCGTGAGGTGACCAAGACGTTTCGTCGCGGTCCCGAACGCGTTCGCGCGGTCGACGAAGCCTCCCTCGAGGTGCGGGCGGGCGAGCTCGTCGGGCTCGTCGGTCCGTCGGGCTCGGGAAAGACCACGCTGTTGAACCTGGCGGCAGGGTGGGAGCTACCTGACACGGGGACGATCGAGTGGTGCTCGGCGACGTCGGCGATGCGCGCGCTGCCGTGGCGGTCCATGGCGATCGTGCCGCAGGACCTCGCCCTCCTCGAGGAGCTCCCGATCGGCGAGAACGTCGAGCTGCCGGTCCGCCTGGATCCCGTCGTGCGGCCCGCCATGTCGGTGACAGACCTGCTCGCCGCCCTTGGGCTCGAGCACGTCGCGGAGCGTCTGCCCGGTGACGTCTCGCTCGGTGAACAGCAGCGCGCGGCGATCGCGCGCGCTCTCATCGCGGGTCCCCCGGCCCTGCTCCTGGCCGACGAGCCGACGGCGCATCAGGATGAGACCTCGACCAAGCGCGTCCTGTCCGCCATCCGGGCCGCCGTCGATTCCGGAATGGCGGCGCTGCTATCGACGCACAGCCCAGAGGTCATCGAGGTGCTCGACCGGGTCGTGTCGATCCGGGACGGCCGTGTCGTGTCTCGGGCATCGCAACGCGGTTGACATATGTCCGCGACCCGGCCTAGCGTCCGCGCGTCCGCCGAGGGAGGCGCATGGGCGACGACCACGGTTCGACGCTACGCTCGGTGACCCGAGCGCTTCGGTCCCTCGAGCTGATCGGTGACGCCGGCGAGCTCGGCGTCACCGAGCTCGGACGCCGTCTCGGGGTGCACAAGGCGACGGCGTCCCGCCTTGCCGCGACGCTTGCTGAGCGGGGGTTCGTCGAGCGCGACCCCGCGACCGAGCGATACCGGCTCGGGTTCGCCCTCGTTGCGCTGGCCGGCTCGGCGGTCTCGAACCTGGACCTCGTCAGGACGGCGCGCCCGATGCTCGAGGACCTCGCCGAGCGTACGCGCGAGACGGTCAACCTCGGCGTCCCTGCGGAGGACTCCGTCGTCTACGTCGACCAGGTGAGCGGTGCCCGCTCCATCGTCGCGGTCAACTGGGTCGGCCGTCGGACGCCGCTGCACGCAACGTCGAACGGCAAGGTGCTCATGGCGTATTCGACAGATGCGGACGTGGAACGAAACCTGTCGGCTCCGCTGGAGCGTGCGACGCCGCACACGATCTGCGATCCGGACGAGCTGCGGGGGCAGCTCGAGGGCGTGCGCAGTCGCGGCTGGGCGCAGACGCTCGAGGAGCTGGAGGAGGGGTTGAACGCGGTCGCCGCGCCAGTGCGTGACGCCGACGGCTCGGTCGTTGCCGCGCTCAGCGTGTCGGGGCCCGCGTTTCGGATGCGATCCGTCGACCTGCCGCGAATCGCGCGCCTGGCTGTCGACGCGGCAAACGCCGTGTCGCAACGCATGGGATACGTCCAACCCAGGAGGACGGGATGACGATCGAATGGGATCGGTACGCCCGCCCCGCGGGCTCGATGATCGAGGCCGTCGGGCGGACGCCGCTCGTGCGCCTGAATAGAACGCTTCCGGAGCCGCAGCAGCTGTACGCGAAGATCGAGTGGTACAGCCCGACCGGCTCGGTGAAGGACCGGATCTACTCGTTCATCATCCGCCGAGCCGAGGAGCGCGAGGAGCTCCGGCCGGGCATGACGATCCTCGAGGTGACGACCGGGAATGCTGGAATCGCGTGCGCCGCGGTCGCCGCCATGAAGGGCTATCCGTGCACGATCGTCATGCCCGAGGGTATGAGCGAGGAGCGCAAGAAGCTGATCGACGCGTACGGCGCGACGCTCGTGACGACGCCCGGCGGCGAGTCCGACATCGAGGTCGCGCTCGTCAAGAAGGACGAGATGGTTGGGAGCGAGCCGGGCAAGTACTACGTTCCGGCCGAGTTCGACAATCCCGACAACACGCTGGCACACGAGCGGTCGAGCGCGCCGGAGGTCTGGGCTCAAATGGAGGGCCGGATCGATGCCGTCGTCGCCGCGCAGGGAACCGGCGGCTGGATCTCGGGCGTCGGGCGGTCGCTGAAACGGCTCGATCCGAACATCAAGATCTACGCGGCCGAGCCGGCCGAGTGCGCCCTGATTTCGGAGCGGCAATGGGGAACCCACGGGATCGCCGGAATCGGCGACGGGATCGTCCCGGCGAACCTCGACCTCGCCGCGATGGACGGCATCGTCACCGTCTCGACGGACGAGGCGCTGGAGACGGCGCGTCGGCTGGCGCGTGAGGAAGCCGTCCTGTCCGGTCCGTCGGGCGGCTGCAACGTCGCCGCGTGCGTGAAGGTAGCCGCCAAGCATCCGGAGCTCGACCGGATCGTCACGCTCATCCCCGACAGCGCCATGCGCTATTTCAGCGGACCGCTGTTCGGCGAGCGCGTGTACGTCGACATCCCCGATCGAGAGGCCGAGCTCGACCCGGAGTCGATCGCCCGCCTCGACGAGCACGCGCACCGGCTCGAGGTGTTGCACTGACCGGACTCGTGCCGGACGTCCACCTGGCGCCGTTCGATCCGACCGAAGCGCGGACCGTCCTGTCGTGGGCACGCTCGGCCGAGGAGCGCGAGGCCTGGGCCGGGATCGCGACGCCCGACGTGGACGAGTCGATCTTCGATCGCTGGCACCGGGACGCGGACGTGCACCCCTTCGGACTTCTCGTCGGGGACCGACTCGCGGGATACGGAGAGATCTGGGAGGAGCGTGAGGAGCAGGAAGCCGAGCTCGCGCGTCTGATCGTCGACCCCGACGTCCGCGGCAGGGGCCTCGGGCGTCGGCTGGTTCGGCTGCTCTCGGAGCGGGCTCGCGCGCGCGGCTATCACGATGTCTGGGTCCGGGTGGTGCCGGCGAACGCGGCCGCGATCAGGGCGTACGAGGCGGCCGGCTTCGCACGAACGACGCCGGACGAGGAATCGCGCTTCAACGAGGGCCAGCCGCGCCGGTATGTGTGGATGAGGCTGCGCGGCTAGCACCTGGTCGTCCCGATCTCCGGGACACCCCGCGTCAGGCGCCGACGTAGGCCGCGAGATGCTTGCCGGTGAGCGTGGAGGCGGTGGCGACCAGGTCCGCGGGTGTGCCGTCGAAGACGATCCGGCCTCCTTCGTGGCCGGCACCCGGGCCGAGGTCGATGATCCAGTCGGCGTGCGCCATGACCGCCTGGTGGTGCTCGATGACGATGACCGATTTGCCGGACGCGACGAGTCGGTCGAGCAGACCGAGCAGTTGCTCGACGTCGGCGAGGTGGAGGCCGGACGTCGGCTCGTCGAGGACGTAGACGCCTCCCTCGTCAGCCATGTGGGCGGCCAGCTTCAGCCGCTGCCGCTCGCCGCCGGACAGCGTCGTGAGCGGCTGGCCGAGGCTGACGTAGCCGAGCCCAACGTCGCCGAGCCGGCCGAGGATCGCGAGCGCGGCCGGCGTGCGCCCCTCGCCGGCACCGAAGAACTCCCCGGCCTCGGTCACGGACATCGCGAGCACTTCGCTGATGTCGCGGCCGCCGAGGCGGTGGTTCAGCACCGATGCCTGGAACCGTTTTCCCTCGCACTCCTCACAGGTGGTGGCGACGCCGGCCATCAAAGCCAAATCCGTGTAGGTAACACCGGCGCCGTTGCAGTTTGGACAGGCACCCTCGGAGTTGGGACTGAACAGCGCGGGCTTCACGCCGTTGGCCTTCGCGAACGCCTTGCGGATCGGGTCGAGCAGGCCTGTGTACGTCGCCGGGTTGCTCCGCCGCGAGCCACGGATAGCGGCCTGGTCGATCGACACCACACCCGCCTCGGTGGGGATCGACCCTTGCACGAGCGAGCTCTTGCCAGAGCCGGCGACGCCGGTGACGACGACGAGTACCCCGAGCGGGATGTCGACATCGACGTCGCGCAGGTTGTTCGTCGTCGCGCCGCGGATCTTCAGCGTTCCAGCGGGCGCCCGCACCGTCTCCTTGAGGGCGGCCCTGTCGTCGAGATGGCGCCCGGTGATGGTGCCGCTGGCCCGGAGCCCCTCGACGGTCCCCTCGAAGCAGACGGTGCCGCCCGCTAGACCGGCGCCCGGGCCCAGGTCGACGACGTGGTCGGCGATGTCGATCGTCTCCGGCTCGTGCTCGATCACGAGCACCGTGTTGCCCTTGTCCCGCAGGCGCAGCAGCAGGTCGTTCATCCGCTGAACGTCATGTGGGTGCAGACCGATCGTCGGCTCGTCGAAGACGTAGGTCACGTCGGTGAGCGACGACCCGAGGTGGCGGACCATCTTGGTGCGCTGCGCCTCGCCGCCGGAGAGCGTGCCCGCCGGCCGGTCGAGGCTGAGGTAGCCGAGCCCGATCTCGGCGAATGCGTCGAGGGTCGCCCCTAGCGTCGCGAGCAGCGGCGCAACCGAGGGTTCGCCCAGGCCACGCACCCAACCGGCGAGATCGCTGATCTGCATCGTGCACGCGTCGGCGATATTGACCCCATTGATCTTCGACGACCGAGCCGCCTCGCTGAGTCGGGTGCCACCGCAGTCGGGACAGGCCGTGAACGTGACCGCTCGGTCCACGAACGCCCGGATATGCGGCTGCAGCGCCTCCTTGTCCTTTGACAGGAATGACTTCTGAACCTTGGGGACGAGCCCCTCGTACGTCAGGTTGACGCCGTTCACCTTCACTTTGGTCGGCTCCCGGTGGAGGAAGTCGTGCAACTCCGTCTTGGTGTACTTTCGAATCGGCTTGTTTGGATCCAGGAAACCCGACTCGGTGAAGATCCCCACCGTCCACCAGCTGTCTACCTTGTAGCCCGGGACGGTGATGGCGCCCTCGGCGAGCGACTTCGATTCGTCGTAGAGCTGGGTCAGGTCGATGTCGGTCACGCTTCCCATGCCCTCGCATCGCGGGCACATGCCGCCGGCGCGGGTGAAGGTCTTTCTCGTGGCCTTGCTGGCACCGCGCTCGACGGTGACCGTGCCGCTCGCTCGCACTGACGGAACGTTGAAGGAGAACGCGTTGGGCGATCCGATGTGCGGCCGCCCGAGACGGCTGAAGAGGATGCGCAGCATCGCGTTCGCGTCCGTCGCGGTCCCGACGGTCGACCGGGCGTTGGCGCCCATACGCTCCTGGTCGACGGTGATCGCGGTCGTCAGCCCTTCGAGTACGTCCACGTCGGGCCGCGCCAGCGTGGGCATGAACCCCTGCACGAAGGCGCTGTAGGTCTCGTTGATGAGCCGCTGCGACTCCGCCGCGATCGTGCCAAAAACGAGCGAGCTCTTGCCCGAGCCGGAGACGCCGGTGAACACCGTCAGCCGGCGCTTCGGAATCTCGACGGTGACGCCCTTGAGATTGTTCTCGCGCGCGCCGTGCACGCGGATCAGATCGTGGCCGCCGTCGACGTGCCGCGCGCGCGACCGCGTTGCCGTTCTCGTGCCCGTGCTCATCGGCCAACCGATGATCTCGGCCGCGGCGCAGCCGGTGTCGGGATCGGTCTCACCGCGTCGCCTTCTTGACGAGCGCCGCGATCTTGGCCTCGTCCTTGGCGGTCAACTCCTTCAGTGCGAAGGAGGTCGGCCACATTGCGCCGTCGTCGAGGTTCGCCGCTTCTTCGAAGCCCAACGTCGCGTACCTCGAGTCGAACTTCTCCGCGCTCTTGAAGAAGCAGACGACCTTGCCGTCTTTCGCATACGCGGGCATTCCGTACCAGGTCTTCGGCCACAGGTTCGGCGCGCTTGCCTCGACGATCGCATGGACCCGCCTGGCCATCGCGCGATCCGGTTCCCTCATGGCGTTGATCGCCGCGAGCACGTCGCGTTCCCCTTCCGCTCTGTTCTTGCTCGCGCGCGCTTCTGCTTTCAGCTCGCGGGCGCGAGCCTTCATCGCGGCTCGTTCGTCGTCCGTGAACCCCTTGGTCGCACCGGTTCTCTTGGCAGACCCCTGTCCCTTCTTCGTTGCCGTTCTCTCAGCCACTGCGATGCCACCTCCTTGCTCGCATTCATCGGTCCTGTAGCAGCCCGAGGACGTTCCCGTCGGGGTCGGTGACGGTGGCTACCAGGCGGCCGCCACCGACGTCGCGCGCGGGGTCCTTCACGGTGGCACCCGAGGCCGTCACTTCGGCGAGCTTCGCCTCGATGTCGGGAACGTGCCAGTACGCCACCGGTGTGGTCATGCCCTGCGGTCCACCCCCCGGCACCAGCCCGATGTGCTGACCGGCGGCCTCGAAGCCGACGTAGTAGGAGTCGTCGGTCTGCGGCGGTACGCCGAGCAGGGCGGCGTACACCGTCTTGGCCCTCGCGAGATCGGACACGGGATGCAGCAGCGTCTTGGCTCCCTGGGTGGAAGACTCAGCCATGCTCGCTCCTTTCGTCGTCTCGTGCTGATCTTCAGTGTCGTCAGACTAGCTAGGGCTGGGTGACCTCCGCTTCTCGATTCCTGATCGCTTTAGTGGCGAGGAGCGGAGTCGGATGAGAGTTCTCTGTCAGCGCCTCACGGCGGTGTCTGTGTGTATCCTGCCCGCGCTCGCCGGCACCTTCAGTGCAGCTCCTGAATCCGGATCAGGTTGCCCGCAGGGTCGCGGAAGGCGCAATCGCGGACACCGTACGCTTGGTCGATCGGCTCTTGGACGACGTCCGCGTCGCCGGCCTGCAGCCGCTCGAAGGTTCGGTCGAGGTCGGACGTGGCCAGGTTGATGCTGGCATAAGTTCCCTTGGCCATCATCTCGGCGATCATGCGACGCTCGTCGTCGGTGACGCCGGGGGTGGCGGCCGGCGGGTACAGGACGATGGACGTCCCGGGCTGGTCGGGGGGCCCGACCGTGATCCAGTGCATGCCCCCGTATTCGACGTCCGCCCGGACCTCGAACCCGAGGATGTCACGGTAGAAGGCAAGGGACGCGTCCGGGTCCTCGTGCGGGAGAAGGGTCTGGTAGATGGTGATGTCCATGCCGGTCATGCTACGTGCGGCTGCGTGACCCACGCTTCTCGATTCCTGATCGGTCTGGTCACCTGCTTCGCCACGCACGGCGGCATCCCCGCCGTCGCGCGAGCTGCCTGGCTCCGATAAACGCTCGGCGGCACCCCGACGAGCTCCGTGAAGCGGGTGCTGAAGGTGCCGAGCGACGAGCAGCCGACCGCGAAACAGACCTCGGTTACGCTGAGGTCACCACGACGCAGCAGCGCCATCCCGCGCTCGATGCGCCGCGTCATCAGATAGCTGTACGGCGACTCGCCATAGGCGAGCCGGAACTCTCGGCTGAGGTGTCCGGCCGACATGTGCGCGCCGCGAGCGAGCGCCTCGACGTCCAGCGGCTGCGCGTACTCACGGTCGATCCGATCGCGAACGCGGCGCAGCCGCGCGAGGTCGCGTAGGTGCTGCGCCTCGGTCGGTCGTCCGGTCACTGCGAGATCGTGCCACGCCGCGCCGGAGTTGCCCACCGCCGGCGTCCGACCCACTCGATCCCGCGCTGGCCCGGCCTTCTCCGCTTCCGTCCTCGACGTGTTCAGGCCCGCGGTATCCGCCGTTCGTTCCGCGTCAACCCGTCTCGTTGGCAACTAGGCTCGCTCGGCCCCGACGGTCAGCCGAACCGCCGTCTCGAGATCACGGGGCGCGTAGCCGAGGTCTCGTCGGGCCTTCGCATCGCTCGCCCAGTAGGTCACGCCGTCCGAGGCGGTGATCATCTCACCGAGATTTGGCGGCTGGTGCATGACCCTGCCGATCACCGGCCCGAACGGCACCGCCAGACGCAGCATCCGCGTGGGGATCGACAGCCGCGGCGGCGTTCTGCCGCCGACGCGCGCGGCGATGTCGATCACGTCGCCGAGACTCGTCGGTTGCCCGCCGATCACGTAGGACTCGCCGAGCGCTCCGCGCTCGTGCACGGAGGCAATGCCGCCAGCGGCGTCGTCCAGATAGACGACCGTGATGCCGGTATCGTCGAGGAACCGCGCCGCCAGCCTTCCGGTCGCGGCCCGAGCGATCAGCGCGCCGACGCTCGAGTGATCGCCCGGACCGACCACGACCGTGGGGATCGCGATCACGATCGGCACGCCGTCGGCGATGTGATCCAGGGCGGCGCGGTGGGCCAGGTACTTGGTCTGGTCGTAGCACGAGACGAACGGTTCTCCGGCCGGACGCTCGTAGGTCTCGTCCACGATCTTGCGGTGCGTGTTGCCGAAGACGTTCGCCGTCGAGACGTACGTGATGCGTTGGGCCCCGGCATCGGCGGCCGCGTCGAGAACGTTCCGTGTGCCGAGGACGTTCGCGGCGAACATCTGCGGGCGTTCCTTCCCGGGAACTCCGACCTTGTAGATCCCGGCGTTGTGGACGACGCCGTCGCAGCCGTCGATCTGGTCGCGAAGCCATGCCCGGTCCGACACATCGCCCTCGACCAGTTCGCACCCCAACGCCTCGAGCCTCGTCCCCTTTGCAGGCGTCCGAACGAGTGCGCGGACGTCGTGGGCACGGTCGCGCAACACCGTCGCGAGCGCCGTCCCGATGTACCCGGTACCTCCGGTCAGGAATATCCGCATCGGGCCATGCAACCAGATGGCGCCGCGATTCGACGGGCGCGCCCTCCTGACGCAGGACTCCTGAC
>JBKOWM010000097.1:0-19907 GCA_046724395.1 Actinomycetota bacterium | reverse complement strand
ATGCCGTGGTAGCGTGCGGCCCGTGACGTACCTGGACGACCTCGGCCGTCCGGAGCCACCCATCGCGGGCGATGAGACGCTCGCGCTCTTGGGTTCCCTCGAGCGGCAGCGCGCGACGTTCGCCTGGAAGACCGGCGGGCTCGACGACGCCGAGCTGCGAGTCACGGTGGGTGCGTCGACGATGACCCTCGGAGGCCTCCTCAAGCACCTGGCGCTCGTGGAGGACGACTATTTCTCCCACCGGCTGCTCGGGCGCGCTCTGGGTCCGCCGTGGGACGTCGTCGACTGGGACGCGCATCCGGATTGGGATTGGCACTCTGCGGTCGACAACACCCCCGAGGAGCTGTACGCGCTCTGGGACGGGGCGGTGGGGCGCTCTCGGGCCGCGACGGCCGAGCTGCTGAGCCGCGGCGGACTCGAGCAGCCGGCCGAGTCCTTCGGCGGTGACGACGAGATCCCGAATCTGCGCCGAATCCTCGTCGACCTCATCGAGGAGTACGCCAGGCATGTCGGCCATGCCGACCTCATCCGAGAGTACGTCGACGGGCTCGTCGGCGAGGACCCGCCGCAAGGCACCGGCTTCGCGGCGACGACGCGGTAGCCGCAACGCTCGGCGGCGCGGTACGGTGCCGGTCGTGACGCAGGCGATCACACCGGCGCGGTTCCACGATGCCGAGGGCGTCGAGGACTGGCGCGCCCTCGGGTTCGGGGCGTACGCCTACTTCCGCACCCGGTCGTTCGCGACGGGGGTCGCGCTGATCGAGCGGATCGGCAGGCTCGCGGACGCGGCGAACCATCATCCCGACGTCGACCTTCGGTATGGCGGGGTGACGGTTCGCCTGGTCACACACGACGTCCAGGGCCTGAGCGAGCGCGACGTCGCGCTCGCCCGACAGATCTCGGCGGCGGCTCGCGACCTGGGCGTCGCCGCCGATTCGACGGCGGTCCAGGACGTCCAACTCACGATCGACGCGCTTGTCACGGCAGACGTTCTGCCGTTCTGGCGCGCGGTGCTTGGGTACCGGCAGGTCGGCGACGAGGATCTCGTGGATGCGCGGGCGCGCGGCCCGTCGATCTGGTTCCAGCCGATGGAGGAGCCTCGGCCACAGCGCAACCGGATCCACGTGGACGTCTGGGTGCCCCACGACCAGGCGGACGCGCGCGTTCAAGCCGCGCTCGCGGCCGGCGGCCGCGTCGTGAGGGACGAGTTCGCGCCCGCGTGGTGGACGCTCGCGGACGCCGAGGGCAACGAGGCGGACGTGGCCACATGGATGGGCAGGGAGTAGGCGGGCTCACGGCGCACGCGGTGATGCGATGAACGCGGAGACGCTGCTGCCGTTCGTTCGCTTCCACGCGTGGGCCAACGAACGCGTCATCGCGACGGCCGAGAAGCTCTCCGACGATGAGTTCCGCGGTCGCGCGCCGCTCGATCACGGCAGCGTGTTCGACACACTTCGTCACCTCGTCGACGTCGACTGGAGCTGGCGCGAGTTCTGCTGCGGCAACGACGTCGGGCAGACGTACGTGTGGGATCACGGCTATGTTCTCGACGACCTCGCAAGCATCCACTCGTTCTGCCGCGAGGAGGACGCCCGGTTGCGGGCGTACGTCGAGGGCCTGGATGCGCGGGCGCTCGCCGAGCCGCTGTCGCTGGGTGGGGGACCGGACGACGTCGTCCCGAGGTGGCTCATCATCGCGCACGTCGTGAACCACGGGACGCAGCACCGGAGCGAGGTCGCTCGCTATCTCACCGACCGCGGGCATTCGCCGGGTGATCTCGACCTTCTCGACGCGCCCAACCTCCCGTAACCGCTCGCTTCCTTGCTGGGCATTGATCCGGCTCGTAGGATGCCCCGTCTCCGTTCGCTCGGGAGGGCCGGCATGGCGAGAAGGCTGGTACCGGTTGCGACCGCCGCCGTCGCCACGATGCTCGTCTGGGGGATGCCGGCATCGGCGATCACGACGGGGGTCCCGGACGATCGCGAGCATCCGTACGTCGGCGAGCTCATCTTCTACGACGCCGACTACGTCGACGCTCGCTTCAACGATCCGGGCGGCTGGTTCAGCTGCTCGGCAACGATGCTGACGTCCACCGTCGTCGTGACGGCCGGGCACTGCACGTACGGCGTCGGCCTGAAGGGCACCTCGACGACGAGCGGCGGGGGTGACGGGTCGGGCGGAAACGACATCTGGTTCGACAACAGCGAGCACGCCCACTTCAGCGGGTTCCCGGCGAGCTCGGAGTACGGTCCCAACGAGAACCAACAGCGGTACAAGGATCGGGCAGCCTTCCTCAACTCGAGCGCGTTCTGGCACCGTGGGCGGGCGTATCCCCACCCGGACTTCGCTCCCGGACAGTTTTATCTCCACGATGCCGGCGTGGTCGTCCTGAATCACCGACTCGCGGTCCGGAACTACGGTGCCATCCCCAAGCTCGACTACCTCGACAGATACAAGGGGGACGCCCACCACCGCTTCGAGGTTGTCGGATACGGGCTGACGAACAGCGGTCCGAACGTCGAAGAGGGCGGCGACAGCCGGCTGAAGGGGATCGTGAAGCTCGTCTCGCTCAACAGCTCTCCGCCGAATACCTACATCAAACTTTCCAACAACAAAGGCTCCACGACATCGGGCGGAACGTGCTTCGGGGACTCGGGCGGACCGACGTTCGACGACACCAACTCCAACCTCGTCCTGGCCGTCACCTCCTTCGGTTTCAACTCGAACTGCACGGGACTCGGCGGTGCGTACCGGCTCGATCAGCCTGACGACCTGGCGTTCCTGAAGAGCTTCGGCGTGACGCCGTAGGCCGCCATCTCGGTCGCGTGGCTGAGCTTCCGCGTCGGGCGGACGTCTCCTGGTGGATGGAGGAGGCGCGGTCCGATCCATCGCTGCGGCCCGAGGGTCGTCCTGCCCTCTCCGGCTCCATCTCGGCAGACATCGTGGTGATCGGCGGCGGCTACACCGCGATGTGGACCGCGTGGTTTCTTCGCGAGCGAGATCCGACCGTCGACATCGTGCTGCTCGAGCAGGAGACGTGTGGAAGCGGCCCCAGCGGCCGCAACGGCGGGTTCTGTTATGGGTTCTGGGAGGACCTTCCGAACCTCACGCGCCGGTTCGGCGAAGGCGAGGGCGTGCGTGTCGCCGAGGTCGCTCATCGATCGGTCGAGGAGATCCGGGATTGGTGCGACGCGCACGCCGTCGACGCCTGGTTCACGCGGGGCGGTCATCTGACGGTCGCGACATCGCCCGCTCAGGACGGCGCCTGGCAAGAGCTCGTCGACGAGGCCGAGCGGCTCGGCGTCCACGATCGCTTCGAGGTCCTGACGCCGGAGCAGGTTCGCGGGCGGTGCGAGTCGCCCCTGTTCCGCGGGGGACTCCTCCAGCCGGGTAACGCGATCCTGCAGCCCGCCCGGCTCGCGCTCGGCCTTCGCCGCGAGCTCCTTCGGCTTGGCGTGCGGATCTTCGAGCGCTCGCCGGTCCGACGGTATTCGGCAGGCCCTCCCGTTCGTATCGAGACGGCGAGCGGGTCGCTGACGGCATCCAAGGCCGTCCTCGGGATCGGCGCGTGGATGTCGGGCATCCGTCGGTTCCACCGGTGGGTCGTGCCGCGGGGTAGCTACATCGTCATCACAGAGCCGGTCCCGGGCGCGCTCGCGGAGATCGGATGGACGGGTGGCGAGGGGCTGGCCGACTGGCGAACGGCGCTGCGCTACTTCCGCACGACGAACGACGGCCGGATCGCCTTTGGCGCGGCTGGCGCCGCGACCGGTCTCGGCGTCGGCCTCGGCCCCCGGCTCCGGTACGACGACCGCTCAGTCGCCGCCCTCGTCCGGGACGTGCGCCGGTTCTTCCCGACGCTTCGCGACGTGCGCTTCGAGGCCGCCTGGGGCGGGCCGGTCGACATCACGGGCGCGCATCTGCCGTCGTTCGGGACGCTGCCGAGCGGGTCGATCCACTTCGGCGTCGGGTACGCCGGCGGAGGCGTCGGTCCGACGCACCTCGGCGGCAAGATCCTGTCCGCGCTCGCCCTGGGCGTCGAGGACGAGCACACGGCCCTGCCGCTCGTGGGCATGACGCCGATGTCGTTCCCCCCCGAGCCCCTCCTGTCGATCGGCGCCGCCGCTGCGCAGTGGGCGATCGTGCGAAAGGACGAGGCGGAGGACCGCGGGAGGACTCCCGATGCCCTGACCCGATTCATCGCCGGGCTGCCGAGAAGGATGGGGTACGAGATCGGGCCGTGAGCCCTCCGGCCGCGCCGCCTGGCACCGAGAAGTTCCCCGTTCGTTTCCGCCCGGACGGTTGCCGCAACCGCGGATCTGTCGCACGATGTGCGCACGGGAGAAAGGAGGTGGTCCTGCTTGCATAAACAGCACGAGACCCCCGAGGTGACTGGCTGCTGAGCCGTCCCTCGCGGGCCGGGGTGACCACCCCGCCCGTGTGCCGGGAGACCGGCAGAATCCAACCAGCTCACCGACCTCGCGCCGCTCCGGTTGGTCTACCGGACGAAGCCGCGAACGGCCCGAAGTGCGCGTGAGGCGATAGGCGAGCGAACGGGCCGGACCCTGTGGGTCCGGCCCGTTCACGTCCCGGCAAGGTTCCACATCGCCCATGCCCGATGGCGGCGCCGACCAGCCGACGGCGGCTCGCGTGGCCGCGGACGAACGCGTCGACCGCCGCCCACCGCCGCCACCCCCGAATGGGTCGCCCGTCCCGTACACAGCGGGTCCGCCGGTACACCTCCGAGGCTTTGTGCGGCGGGATGCTGGACGTACGAAGGAAAGGAGGCGACAACCATGCGAACCGAGACCGAAACCGACGTCGAGACCAGGGCGGAGGATCCCCTGCTGCGAGCCGCTCGCAAGCGGGCCGAGGAGCTTCAGGGCTTCTACGTCCACCTGATCGTGTACCTCACCGTGAACGCGGGGCTGTTCGCGATCAACGCCCTGACGAGGGGCGACAACGGTGGGTGGTGGTTCTACTGGCCGCTGCTCGGGTGGGGGATCGGCCTGTTCATCCACGCGCTCGCGACGTTCGGCGTGCTGTTCTCCGAGGACTGGAAGGAGCACAAGGCGCAGGAGCTGTACGAACGCGCACAACGACGGGCCAGCTAGCCCTCGCGATCGGTGATGCCGTAGAGCTCGCTCGCCGGATCGAAGAACCCTCCCGCCGGGCGCGCGTGCGCGTGCCAGTGATCGGGGATTCGTCGACGCTCCGGATCGATCCAGTACCCGGCGTCGCCGTATCGTTGGGCGGCGATCCGTTCCAGATGCGACAGCAGGCGCGCCTCGTCGCGGGCCTCGGGAAGGCCGTGCGTCCGCCAGACGACCATCGGCGTAGCGCAGACGACGCAGTCTGCGACCCAGCACTCGTCGTTCTCGAAGTGCCACGCGCTGATGCGCTCCGCACGGCAGAGCAGGCATTCATCGCTCACGACGATGGCTCCAGCACGGCGGCATCTCCCTCGGCGACGCCGTGGTCGGCGAACCAGCCGCGGTTCGCCTCGACGGCCATGACGAACGGCGCATCCGCTCCGTAGAGCGGGCACGGCTCGGACGTGCACGGCGCCATGTCGCGGATCGTCACGACGCGGTCCTCATCGTCGACGAACGCGACCGACAACGGGATGAGCGTGTTCTTCATCCAGAATCCCGTCTCGGTGGGCTCGGTCCACACGAACGCCATCCCGGCGTCGTTCGGTAGGGAACGGACGTACATCAGCCCGCGCTCCCTGTCGGCGTCGGATCGTGCGATCGCCACGTGCAGAACGACGCCACCATTCTCGGCGCCGAACCGGACCTGCGCAGGGTAGACGGGGACGCGTTCGGGTGCACGCGTGCAGGCACCGAGGACGACGGTGACGACGAGTAGGACGGAAGGTGCCCGACACACGACTGTTATCATCGCCGCCGCCGCCGGAGTAGCTCAGTCGGCAGAGCACCTCCATGGTAAGGAGGGGGTCAGGGGTTCGAGTCCCCTCTCCGGCTCATCTACCACGTGTTGTGGTGGGCTTCCCGACGTCAGCACGAGCCGGAGAGCCGACGTCGGTACACTCCGCGCGCAATGTCCTCGGCGAGCGTCTCGGATTTGTATCTGAGTGAGATCCGCGGGCAGCCAGCCGCAATACGGCGTGCCGCCGATGCCGTCGTCGAGCAGCGCACCGAACTCGAGCGGGTGGCGGCCGCAGCATCGCAGGGGCGCCGGTTGGTGCTAACCGGCATGGGGAGCTCACACGACGCCTGCTATCCGGCCGTCGAGCATCTCGCGGGCCGCGGCGTTGTCGTGTTGCACGCGAACGCTTCGGAGGTCCTGCACTATCGCGTGCCGCTGCTCACCGACGAAACGATCCTCATCGCCGTGAGTCAGTCGGGCGAAAGCGCGGAGGTCGTTCGCCTCGCCGAGCGGCTTCGAGCGGCGCCGGTTCGCCCGCTCGTCGTCTCCCTCACGAACGGACTCGGGAACGCGCTCGCGGGGAACGCGATCGTTGCGGTGGACACTCGGGCCGGGCCGGAGAGGGGACCCTCGTCCATGACGTTCGCGGCGTCCCTTGTCCTTCTCGCCGCGCTCGCGCGCGTCCTTGCGGGTGACGATCCGGCGGAGGCTTCCTCGGAGGTCGCACGTGCCGCTGTCGTCGCCGCTGACGGCGTGGAAGCATTGCTGCGCGACGCGGATGTGATGGAACGGGTCGTCATGGGTGTCGCGCGGGGCCGCCGCCTGCTCGCTCTCGTCGGACGCGGTGCCGCACGCGGCGCCGCCGAGATGGGCGCTCTCACGCTGAAGGAGTGCGGAGTCGTCGCGGAAGGCTTTGAGTCGGCCGCCTTCCGCCACGGCCCGTTCGAGCTGGCCGGCTTCCACCTAGGCGCGATCGTCGTTGCGACCGAACCGCGGACGCGCGCGATGGAGCTCGCCCTGGCCGCCGACCTTCGCGATGCCGGGTCGGCAGTGGCGGTGCTGATGGATGACCACGCCGCCTCGGACGAGAACGTCATCGTCGTGCCGAGCGCCGACGCGCTCTTGTCGCCGGCCGTTTCGATCGTGCCCATCCAGCTCGCCGCCCGCCGGCTCGCGATCGAGTCCGGGCGGGAGCCGGGCGCCTTCACGGTGGCATCGAAAGTCACGACCCGCGAGTAGCCGAGGCGACGCTCAGCGCGCGGCGATCCGCGGCAGCAGGTGCTCGGCCCACAGGTCGAGCTGACGGATCGAGGGCTCGAGAGTGTGGAGGATCAGGTACTCGATGCCCGCCTTGATGCGGCGGTCAATCTTCTCCAGCACCTCCGGGAGCGTCCCCGTCAGATAGACCTGTTGGAAGTATTCGAAGGGCCGCCCCTCGCCCATGATCGCGGCGAACACGCGTCGTTGCTCGGGCTCGGCTGCGTTCGGATCGTCCGTCGGAACGAGATGGAGGAAATTCTCGTGCGCGATCGTGAACGTGGACGGGTCGCGACCGCGCTCCGCGAGCGCGGCGCGGATCTCGTCGAGATCTCGCTCGATCTGCTCCGGCAATGATGTCGGACGAGCGATCCAGCCGTCGGACTCAACGATCCGCCGGAGGACGCGGGGCGCCATTGCGGGCGGCTCGGGCGAGGCGGCGTGCGGTATCTGCCGGCCGCCGGCAGTCCATACGGTCAGCGGTTTCGCCATCGCCGGACCGATCTCGACGCCGTGCACGCGCGAAAACCGCCCCTCGTACGAGACAAGCTCGCCGGTCAGGAGTCGGCGAACGATCTCGACCGCCTCGTCCGTGCGGGCTCCGCGCTCGGCCTTCTTCATCCCCACGGCGTCGAACTCCCGCTCGTCCCAGCCGGTCCCGACCCCGAGGATGAACCGGTCTCCCGAGAGCGCCTGGAGGGTGGCCAGTTCCTTCGCGAGCACCAACGGATGACGCGTCGGCATCACGAGGATCGATGTGCCGAGCGCCACGTGCGACGTCACCGCCGCCGCGTAAGCGAGGCTCAGGGTCGGTTCGAGCCAGGGCGAGCGGTAGAAGACGCTCCCATGGAGGAGATGATCCGTCGCGAACACCGAGTCGAACCCGAGCTCCTCGGCATGGGCGGCGAACCTCGCGATCTCGGGACCGGTTCGTCGCTCGTCGTCACAGAACGTCGGCAGGAAAGCACCGACGCGCACCGTCACAGAAGGGCCGCCTCCTTGAGCGCTCGTTCGACCCCGGCCGTCTCTTCCGGCGACAATGGCAAGAGTGGAGGCCGGACGTATGCGTGATCGATTACGCCGAGCGTCGCGAGAGCGTGCTTCGTGCGCGCCCGGTAGTCACGGACAGGCGCCGCGAAGATCGCGTCACACAGCGGCTGTAGCCGCGAAGCGATCGCCTGTCCCGTCGAGACGTCGCGAGCCCGCACGGCCTCCAGCATCTCGACCTGCTCCCGTGCCGCGAGCGTTCCAAAGCCGAGCAGCGAGCCATCCGCGCCGAGCAGGTATGCCTCGAGCAAGAAGTTGTCGTTCCCGTTCAGTACGAGCGCATCGGGTGGCGCGACCGCCCGCACGACACGGACGGTCTCGACGAAGCGCTTCGCGTCGAACGAGGCCTCTTTGATCGCGGCGACACCTTCGACGGTCATGAGACGTTCGAGGACCTCGATCGAGAAGTTGACGCCGCCGAGCGCCGGCTGGAGCTGGAAGGCGATCAGCGGAAGGCCCGACGCTTCGTGGATCGCCCGATGGTATAGCGCGGGGATCGCGGGATCGAGCGGCTCCCCCTGATAGACCGGGATCGGGAACACGAGGAGCGCCTTGGCGCCGGCGCTAGCCGCGTCGGCCGCGAAGCTCGCTGCTTGCTGCGTAAACGACCCCGCGAGACCCGCGACGATGACGGTGCGGTGCCCAACCTCGTTGGCGACGAGCTCGAGGACGCGCAGACGTTCATCAGCGGATAGGTGCGGCCCCTCTCCCGTGTCCACGTTCACCGCCAGGCCGGTCACCCCTTGGTCCGTGAGCCACCTGACGTATCGGCGGAGCGACGTCTCGTCGATCGAGAAGTCCTCCCGCATCGGCGTCACGATCGCCGCGATCAATCCCTTCAGGTTCACTCGCTCCATGCTCACCCCCGCGAATGGTACCCGACGCGGCCTGCGCGATCGCTCGCCACACGCGCTCGGGGCTCGCCGGCATGTCGATGTGGCGCACCCCGAGGTGCGACAGGGCGTCGACGACGGCGTTTTGCACCGCCGGGATGGCGCCGATCGTTCCGGCCTCGCCGATCCCCTTCGCGCCGAGCGGGTTCTCCGGCGTGGGCGTCTCGGTGTTCGCCGTCTCGAACCTCGGGAACTCGGCTGCGCTGGGGAACGGATACGTGGTCAGGTTGGACGTGAGGAGCGTCCCGAGCTCGTCGTATACGACACCCTCGTACAGGGCCTGCGCGGCGCCCTGCGCGATCCCGCCGTGGACCTGTCCCCGCACCAGCATTGGGTTGAGAATGGTTCCGCAGTCGTCGACGGCGACGTGCCGAATCAGCGTCGCATCTCCCGTCTCGGCGTCGACCTCGACGACGGCGACGTGTGTCCCGAACGGATACGTCGACTCCTGGATCTCGAAGTCGTGCTCCACGTCGAGCGGTCCGTCGGACCCGGCGGCATGAACGACCTCCATCCACGTCGGCCCCGATCCCGGGACGCCGGCGACCTCGAACCGTCCTTCGTCGGACAGGACGATGTCGTCCGGCGAGACCTCGAGGAGACGGGCGGCAACCGAACGTGCACGGTCGACGAGCCGGTCGGCCGCGCCGAGGACTGCGCTGCCGCCGACCTGCAGCGTCCGAGAGCCCATCGTGCCCTCGCTTCTCGGCACGACGGCCGTGTCGGAGTGCCGAACGGTGACGGCTTCGAACGGCACGCCGAGCCGGTCGGCGAGCAGCTGCCCGAACGCCGTCTCGTGTCCCTGACCCTGAGGGCTCGACCCCGTCACGAGGGATACCGACCCGTCGTTCGCCATGGTGACGCGCGCATACTCACTTCCCCACCCGGTCACCTCGACATAGCTCGCGACCCCTATCCCGAGCAGGCGGGTATCGCCGCGCCGTCGGCGCTCCTCCTGCTCGCGTCGATGCTCCGCGTAGTCCGCCTTTCGGAGGGCCTCGTCGAGAGCCCGTTCGTAATCGCCGGTGTCGTACCTGGCCTGGGTGACCGTTTCGTGAGGGAACTCGCGGATGAAGTTGCGTCGCCTGACCTCGGCCGGGTCGATGCGGAGCTCGGCGGCGACGAGATCCATCCCGCGTTCCAGCAGCGCCGTCGCCTCGGGTCGTCCCGCGCCGCGGTAGGCCCCGAGCGGCGTCTTGTTGGTGAGCACGCCTCGGATCTCGAAGTCCAGTCGCCGAATGTCGTACGGCCCGACGGCCATCGACTCTGTGGACTCCGGGAGCGTCGCGCCCTCGTCGGGGTACGCGCCGAGATCCGCGACGATCCGCACGCGGAGCCCGGTGATCCTCCCCTCCAGGGTCGCGCCGATCTCGACCTCCTGGAGCTGGTCACGGCCGTGCGTCATCGCCATCAAGTTCTCCGAACGCGATTCGACGTGGCGGACCGGCTTGCCCAGCCGCAGCGCGAGCGCCGCGACGACCGCTTGCTCCGCGTACGCGGGGATCTTCGCACCGAACCCGCCGCCCACCGCGGCCGTCCGGACTCGGATCCTCTCTTCATCGACGCCGATCGCCTCCGCGATCGCGGACCGGCTCGAGTGCGTCGCCTGACATGACAGCCAGAGGGTGAGGGCTCCGGCGTCCGGTACGGCGAGTGCACCGTTGGCCTCCAGCGGGACGGGGGCGACGCGCTGGTTCAGGAACCGTCCCCGAACGACAACATCGGCGTCCTCGAGTGCGTCCTCGTCGGTGATTCGCCGTCGCAGCAGGACGACGTTCGACCCGAACTCGGGGAACAATGCGGGCGCGTCGGGGTCCATCGATCGGACGGCATCGGTCACGACCGGAAGAGGGTCATAGTCGACGCCGATCACCTCGGCTGCATCGATCGCCTGCGCTCTGCTGGACGCCACTACGACGGCGACCGGCTCACCGGCGAACCGGACCACGTCGGTCGCGATCAGCGGCCGGCGCAGGCCGTCGGGCAGGCTCTCGACCGCCGGCATACGCAGGCCCGGCAGATCGGCGGAGGTAAGAACGCCGACCACGCCCGGCATGGCGTGGGCCTCCTCGGTGTCGATGGACACAAGACGTGCGTGGGCGAGCGCGCTCCTCACGAACGCTGCGTGCAACGTGCCGGTGTGCCCCACGTCCTCCAGGTAGGGAGTCGCGCCCGTAAGGAGGCCGCGGTCTTCGCTGCGAAGCACCGCGCCTCGTCGCATGCGACGCTCGCCCGCCATCAGCGGGCGATGATAGCGACGCTGTAGCCTCGCGACGTGGCCGCATCGGCGCGAGGACGACTCGAGGGCGTGCGCGCCGTCATCACCGGCGCGGCGAGCGGCATCGGCCGCGCGACCGCGGAGGCGTTTCACCGCGAGGGCGCTCTCGCCGTTCTCGTCGACGTCGACGACGAGATGTTGCCGGCTCTCGCCGCCGAGCTGGACGACCGGGTGACCACGTGCGTCGCGGATCTTGGCGATCCACGCGGCACGCGCGCCGTCCTCGCGCACACCGTCCGCGCCCTCGGCGATGTCGACGTGCTCGTGAACAATGCCGGGATCTCGTCCAAAACGCCGTTTCTCGACGTCGGCGAGGACGAGTGGGACCGCGTCGTCGGCGTGAACGTCTTCGGCGCGCTGGCGCTCGCAGCGAGCATCGGCGAGGAGATGGCGGCGAGGGGCTCGGGCTGCATCCTGAACGTGTCGTCGATCTCCGGGCTCGGCGGCGGGCCGAGTCAGTCTGTGTACGGCATCACGAAGGGCGCGCTCCTGGGCCTCACGCGCGAGCTCGCGGCGACGTTCGGGCCGTACGGCGTGCGCGTCAACGCCGTGCTTCCGGGCGTGATCGACACGCCGATGGTCCGACGTGACCTCGCGCTCAGCGGGGATCCCGACGGAACCGAGCTTGCCGCGTGGATCCGAAGCGCCGTGCCGCTTTCGCGGATGGGCCGCGCCGAGGAGGTCGCGACCGTGCTCGCGTTCCTGGCCTCGGTGGAGGGTGGCCCCATCCGCGGGGCGTTCGTGCCGGTGGAGGGCGGGTTCCTCTCGGGATGAGCAGCGCGCCGGGCGCGTCCCGATCGGTCCTCGTCGTTCGCGCCGACTCGCCGGCGGGACGCGCAGCCGTCGCACGATTCGACGCCGCCGGAGATCGCGTGTACGCCGTCGAGGGCGAGCCGTCCGACCCTCGCGCCCGCGTCGACTCCCTGACGGCGGCCGTGGATGCCCTTGGCGGCATCGACGTCCTCGTCGTGCCGGGCCCTGCGGCCGTGGCGTCGTCGTTTCCCCCCCACGCCGGGCGCTCCGCGATCGACGGCGCCCTTCGAACGCCGTTCTTCTGGGCGCAGGAGGCGGCGCGATCGATGACGTCTGGTCGGATGGTGCTCGTTGCGCCGGCGCGCATCGCGAACGCGTCGGCACCGGCGCCGGCGACGCTCGTCGAGGGAGGGCTCATCGCGCTCGTGCGGTTGCTCGCCGTGGAGCTCGCTCCGCGTGGCATCGGCGTGAACGCTGTGTGCCCCATCGCTTCGGACGTTCGCCCGAACGCAGTGGCCGCATTGATCGAGTTCCTGGCGTCGAGCGACGCCTCGTACATGACGGGTGCGCTCCTGCCGATGTTCGGTGCGGAAACCGGAACGACGGCACGTCGCACGCGCGCTCGTTGGGCTGCGCGCACACGACGGAAGGAGTAGCATCCGCCGCGGCGACGCCATAGGAGAGGGGGTTCGGCATGCGTCGGAACGGCATCTTCGTCGCGGTCGCATTGTCCGCACTGATCGTCGGCGCGTGTACCGGCGGCGACGAGGAACCTTCGTCCAGCTCATCGGGCGGGCACGAACCCGTCACGATCACGATCCAGGACTATTACGGCGCCTCGACGCCGATCAAGTCGGTGATCAAGGACTTCGAGAAGACCTACCCGTGGATCACCGTCAAGTACGAAGCCGTCGACTGGGACACGCTCCACGAGAAGTTCACCGTGCAGGTCTCATCGAACGACTCGCCCGACATCGCCACGCTCGACATGACGTGGATCCCGACGTTCGCGTCGAACGGACTCCTGGCCAATCTCTCGGAAATCTCTGGCGGAGAGATGAACGGCCAGCCGATCTCCGACCAATACACGCAGGGCGGCGTCGAGGCGATGACGTACGACGGGAACATCGTGACGATGCTCTTTGACTTCGACGTTTACGCGCTGTTCTATCGAACGGACGTCTTTAAGAAGAACGGCGTGGACGTTCCCACAACGTGGGAGGAGTGGAAGGCGGCAGCGGCCGCGATCGCTGAGGATACCGACGGCGACGGCGAGTGCGACAAGTACTGCCTTGAGGTCGACGGCGAGACGTTCCACTGGTCGCAGATCCTGTACCAAAACGGCGGCACGATCCTGAACGGCGACAACACGCAGGCCGCATTCAACAGCCCTCAGGGCGTGGAGGCCGTCGAGTTCTACAAGAGCTTCCTGGACGATGGGACGGGGATCCTCTGGACGACGAGCCAAGGCGACCGCCAGAATGGGATCAAAGACGAGCGCATCGGGATGTTCACCGACGGTCCGTACTACATGGGCATCATGAAGAGCGGCGCGCCTGAGATGTCGGGTAAGTGGGGCGTCGCGGAGGCCCCGTACTCGCAGGAACCCGGCAGTTATCTGGGCGGAACAGGGCTCAGCATTCCGGTGAATGCAGAGCATCCGCAAGAGGCGTGGACGTTCATCTCGTTCATGATGCGGCCGGAGAACGCGGCGAAGATCTTCACGATCGCCGGGGCCGCACCCGGCCTCACCGCCGCACTGCAGAGCGATGCCGTGAACAAGCCGGACCCGTACTTCTCGAATCAGAACACCCTCCCGGTGTTCCTGGATGCTATGTCCACCGCGACGCACTTCCCGTACGTCGCCCAGTGGGACTCCATCCAGACGACGATGGACGACGGGCTCGAGGCGGCGTTCCTGGGCAAAGCCACACCCCAAGAGGGCCTCGACGACGCGGCGGCGAAGGTGAACGACGAGCTCGGCTCCTAGCACAGTCGAGCGGACCGTCGCGGCCCCGGTCGCTATCAGGCCGAGGCGACGCAAGCGGGCGTTTCGGCGGGTGGCGATCGGCTACGTGCTGATCGCCCCCGTCGTGCTCTCCGCCGTGGTCTTCCTGTACGGCCCGATGATCGTGTCCGGCTACTGGAGCTTCACGGACTTCCACGGGCTCGGAACGGCGAATTGGGTCGGGCTCGAGAACTACCGGGAGATCCTCGGCGACGAGCAGTTCCGGCATTCCCTGTTGAACACGTCGCTCCTCGTCTTGCTCGGACAGGGATCCGGACCGATCCTGGGGCTGGCTTCGGCGGTCCTGCTCAACCGCAGCATCCGCGTGCGGGCGCTCTTCCGCGCGGCGTACTTCCTGCCCGTGATGGTCTCGCTCGTCGTGGCGGCGACGATCTGGAAGATCCTGCTCACCGACGCCGGCATCGTCAATCAGGTGCTGCGGTACCTTCACCTCCCGACGACGGAGTGGCTGGCGAACCCGTCGACAGCCCTGCTCGCTATTGTCATGACGAGCGTTTGGCAGGGCTTCGGCTTCGAGACCGTCGTCTTCCTGGCGGCGCTTCAGGCGATCCCGAGCGAGCTCTACGATGCGGCCTTCGTCGACGGGGCAAGCGCTTGGCAGCGATTCCGGTTCGTAACGCTGCCGGCGCTCCGCCCGACGATCGTGTTCGTATACGTCATCGGCATCATCGGCACGTTCCAGGTCTACGACCAGGTCTTCGTAATGAGCAACGGGACGGGCGGTCCTCTCGACTCGACCCGCACGGTTGTCTTCGATCTGGTCGAGCGGTTCCAGCAACTGAAGCTCGGTGAGGCATCCGCCGTCGCCTACATCCTCTTGGTGATCCTGGCAACGCTCTCGTACTTGCAGCTGCGAATCTTCGAGCGAGGATGACGACCACACATCAGATCGTCGAGCGCCGACGCGTCCGGCATCCATACAAGCGGATGCTGCTGTACTTCCTCGTCATCGGCACATCGTTGCTCATGGTGGGGCCGCTCTACTGGATGTTCTCCACGTCGTTCAAGCCCAGCGCCGACGTCTTCGCCGCTCCGCCGAAGTGGATCCCGAATCCCTGGACGCTCGACAACTATCGTGACGTGTTCAGCCTGCTGCCCTTCGACCGATTTTTCATCAACAGTGTGATCGTGACGTCCGCGATCGTCGCGCTGAACATCTTCTTCGACACGATGGCGGCGTACGCGTTCGCGAAGCTGCGGTTCCCGGGGCGAGACGTGATCTTCTTCCTCCTGCTGATCACCCTGATGATTCCGTTTCAGGTCAATCTGATTCCCCTCTATCGACTGATGGTCTTCTTCAGCGACATCAACCCTCATCTGGGCATCGACAGCTATGCGGCGCTCATCATGCCCTCGATGATCCAGGTCTTCGGGATCTTCCTGATGCGCCAGTTCTTCCGATCGATTCCCGACGAAGTCATCGAGTCGGCGAGGTGCGACGGTGCCTCCGAGTTCAGAATCATCTGGTCCGTCGTTCTGCCGCTTGCGCTCCCGGGGATCGCGACGCTCGCGATCTTCACGTTCCTGGCCGCGTGGAACGATTTCCTGTGGCCGCTCCTTGTTACGAGCTCCGACGCGCATCGAACACTGCCCGTCGGCGTCGCCCTCCTCGCTCGGAAGAACACGATCAACTGGGGTGACACGATGGCCGGGACGGTGCTCGCGTCCTTTCCGATGATCATCGTCTTCCTCCTCCTGCAGCGCAGATTCATCGAGGGGCTGACCGCGGGGGCCGTCAAGGGCTGATCGACGACGTCGTTACGAGCGCCAGTCGATGACGGCAGCGCCGAACGGATCGAGATCGAGCTCGATGGCGCCGTCCACGAGCTCCGTCGCCGTCCGCGCATCGGCTCGGACCCATTGGGCCGTGCGGACGCTCTCCGGGAGCCGGAGGGAGGCGGTTAACCCCGTTTCGGAGTGGTTCGTAGCGGTGATGAGGCCGCCGGCCGGGCCTCTGAGTTCGCCGACGGTTACATCCGGATGCTCGCATCGCGCCTCGTCGATGGAGCCGAGCAGATCGAGGAGGCCCGCGTATATGCCCCAGGTGCGGTCGCCGGCCCGATGTGCGTCGGGCGTTGCGGCAAGGAGCGTCTCCATCGGGTAGGCGCACGTTACGGCGGCCCCCGACCCGCGCGACGCCACGACGAGCGCCGGCCGGCCGTCGACGTCGACGGCGACCGTGTCGGCGTCGGATGCGTCCAGGCGAACCCCGCGCGACGCGAGCTCGCCGCCGTCGTCGGGAAGCGCGAACTCGTCACCGGAGGCGAACGGGCCCCACGAACGAACGAACCGAAGGACCGGTCGACGATCGACGGGAGCCCGGTCGACGAGCCGGCACCCGGCGAGTTCATCCATCTCGGGAATCGCGACGTCCGCCGAGCACGAGACGTACAGCACCCCGCCTCGCCCGAAGAAGTCGCGCGCCCCACGCCAAAAGCTCGTCCTCACGTGCCACAGCGTGATCGTGGTGGACGCAAGGGGAGCGGGCAGCATCACGAGCTCAGCGTCGGGCCAGCGGTCGTCGAGGCGCTCCCGCGGGAAGGACATCGACACGCCGGCGCGAGAGCCCATCACGAACGCGTTCAGCAGCGATCGAACCAGCGGCGTTGCGTCGGTCGCGCCCGGCCGACGCGGGCTCCACGCCGATTCCGACGGCCTGTATAGCCCCGACGGCTCGGACAGCCCGTACGCGCCGGGGTCGTACGGGCGCGCGAATTCGTGCGGGATCGGGATCGCAGCACGGGCCGGGGGCGGACCGTCGACGGCGATGGCATCGAGGTCCAGGGCGCCGGTGACGTTCGCCAGCTCCGAAAGCACGTGTCCGCGCGGCCGCGGCTCGCCTCGCCAGTCGGTGGCGCCGAACTGCGTCTCGTGGGGCTGGCGCAGATACGGGACGCGACGGTACGCGTCGGGCTCGGCGTCGGTCCAACACCAGGCGTAGTACCCAATCGCGCCGCGGCCGAGGCTCGAGTACGAGAGCAGTCGGTCGTACGCGGCGATCGCCTGAGGATCGAACTGTGCGGACGACGCCCCGTACTCGTGCACCATGACCGGCTTTCCGGCGCCGCTCGCGAAGGCGGTCTCGAACGCCGCGGCATGCGTCATCCGTGGCGACAGCAGCGCGTCGGGGTAGATATCCGGCTGATAGATCGGGTAGGGGTGAACGCAGCCGAAGTCGAGCTGATCGACGACCACATCGGCGCGGAACGGCCCCCATCCCACCTCCTGACCCGATGTCCCAATCGTGATGAGGTGTCCGGGGTCGTCCGACCGGAGCGCGCTGACCAGTGTCCGCGTCCACCGGCGCGCGTCGTCGTCGCCGGTGTCGCGGAACAGCCAGAACGGAGGTTCATCCGTCAGGTCCCACGCGATGATGGCGGGGTCGCCGCTCCATCGACGGGCCAGCATCGACGCGTGATCGGCCTGCAGCCGCAACAACTCCGGGTCTTTATGGGGCTGGCGGTCGCCGCGCCACGGGATGTCCCAGAAGGCGTCCCCGACCTCGCCGCCGATGAACAGGGTCGGATGCAGCCAGAGGCCGTGGCGCCGGGCCGACTCGAGCACGGCATCGAGCGATTGCAGATGCCCGTCGTCGTACCGGCCGGGCTCCGGCTCGATCGCCGACCACAGCAGGTCGATGCGGACGGTGTTCAAGCCGCTCGCGGCCATCTGCGCGAATCCGCGGTCGAACGCCGACTCATCGACCCGCCACGGCCAGTCCGGCCCCTGCGTCGGGACGAAATGCGCGCCTACGGGAAGCACTGAGGCGTCCTTCGCACGCAGGTAGTGGCGGCCGGTCCGAACGGCAGCCGTCATCATGCGTTCTCCTTGTCGCTCGGCATGACCTGCCAGGTCGCGTCCGCGCCGGGCGCTCGGACGGCGAGCACAGCCCCCCGAGGCCGCTCGGGCACGTCCACGATCAGTCCCTCGTCGTCGACCCGCGACGAGATCCGTTGCACCGCCTCCTCGCGTGCGTGCCACCACGACGCGAGCTCCGCGGCGCTGAGGAGCGCGACGTCGTCGCGGGCGGTCGCGCGCGCGAGCCATCGTTCGATCGCCGAGGCGTAGTCCGGCACGTCGCCCGGCAAGCGGCCGTACCCTGCATCGGGCGGGTCGATGAACAGATGCGCGAGACCGCGGCGACGGGCCGCGCGGTCGACGATCGTCTGCAGCACGTCCTCGTAGGCCGACGGCTCGGCAGTGCGCGACCGGACTCCCTCGCCGAGCGTGTTGTACGAACAGCAGCCGTGGGGAAAGTCGGGCGCCGTCGGATCGGTCGAGATCGGTAGCTGCAGGAACGGGCGCCGGCCGGCGGGACTGGGGTGCGTCCGCGCGTACGCCGCGTCCTCCGATCGCGCGCTCCACGGGGCGCGCGCAGGGTGGAACGGCAGGCCTCCGGTTGCCGAGACGTTCGCGCCGATCGACGAGTCGGCGAGGTACCCGAGCTCCTCGAGGACGTCGTAGGTCCGGTCGGACGCCTTCAACTGGAAATGCGGCGGCCGGAACATCCGATGGTCGCCACCGCCGAGGTGGCGGCGGAACGCGTTGTCGCTACGGACGAGCTCGCGCCGCATGCCGGCCGCGTCGAGCGCGTCCCAGGGCTCGGGGTTCCAGTGCGAGTACGGATGTGTATACGAGTGGTTGTAGTACTCGGCCCGGGGCGGAAACGACGCCGGCTCCGCGTCGACGTTCGCGGCGGCGGCGAAGATGCCGTACGCGGAGTACCCGGCGCGCCGAGCCGTCTCGATCGCGGGCGCGACGTACCGGGCGCACTCCGGGTCGACGCCGGTCGGGTGATCGACATCGCCGTCGGCCACGAGCGCGAAGTCCTTGCCCTCGGGCCACCGCCACAGCGCAACCAGGCCGCCCGTTGCCGCTTCGAGGATCGCCTCCTCGGCCGCCTCCACGGTGTTCTCACTGGTCGCCGGCGTCAGCGCCTCAGCCGACGGCTCGAACACCACGACCCTCGAGCGGTTCACGAGCCGGCGAGCGTCCGCCGAAGGCGAGCCGGCGAGGACGATCGAGGCGTCATCGAGTGCCGCGAGCGCGGCGGACAACGCCCCATCGACGGCGGCGGCCGGCACGACGACCGTCGTCCACCGCCGCGGAGCGAGGTCGCCGGGCGAAGACGGTTCGGTGGGGACGCCCCACGCCTCGAGAAGCGCCACCCAGAACGCGGCGTCGGCCCAGCCCGGGGTCGCGTCGTCCGGAAGAACGACGCCGACGAGCGGGGCGACGGACCAGCCGGCGAGCCGAACCATGGGCACAGACGACCCTCCTTGGACCCGCGGGCGGGGGCAGCGGCGCGCCTATGCTAGCCGCGCCCTTGCCGGGATTGAGAGCCGGGATTGAGAGCCGAGATTGAAAGCCGAGATTGAAAGGAGGAGTGGATGGGGTCCGTTGCGCGGCTGCTCGAGCGGTTCGAAGGCTCGCTCATCGGAGCGTCCGCCGTCGTGACCGGCGCGGGGTCAGGGATCGGCCGGGCGATATCGATCGCCTTCGCCAGAGCGGGTGCCGACGTTGCGCTCCTCGGTCGCCGCCGAGACCGCCTCGAGGAGACGGCCGGACGGGTCGGCGACGCCGGGCACCGGGGCCTGGTCCTACCGACCGACGTCGCCGACGACGAGGCCGTGCGAAGCGCTGTCGCGGCGGCCGCGGACGAGATCGGGCCGGCGACGATCGTTGTGGCGAGCGCCGGTGTCAACGGCTGGGGCGACATCGGGGAGCAGACGCCCGACCTGGTTCGAAACGCATTGCA
>JBKOWM010000033.1:0-15321 GCA_046724395.1 Actinomycetota bacterium | reverse complement strand
GCCGTGATCCTCGCGTATATCGCCGGTGCATACGTGTCCGGCCGGTTGTCGCCCGCCGCACGGCGGCCGCTGCTCGACGGCCTTGCCCCCGCCGCCCCGTATCGCTGGGTGAACCCGCCGGCGCGCGTCGCAGGCAACCGGCCTCCGACGCCCGCGACGTTCACGCTCGACGTCGGCGCCAACGGCGTCGCCGGCGGAGCCTTCACGACGCCGGACGCTCAGGTGACCGCGATCGTCCCGAGCGCGGCGGTGCCGTCCGCGCGCGGTCAGCGGTCGGTCCGACTGTCGCTCTCTCCGCTCGATCCGGCGGAGCTCGCCCCGCCGCCGCCCGGGCGCGTCCTCCTCGGCAACGCCGTCCGCATCGAGGCGTCGTACGAGCCGAGCGGCGATCCGGTGACGGCGCTCGGTCGCGGGATCGAAGTGGTACTCGTGTACCCGCTCGTCCTGAACGACGGCGGCGATCGCCTCCTTCTGGTGTCTGAGGACGGCCGTGCGTGGCGGCGCATCCGCACGACGGATCACGTCGGTCCGTCGCAGGCGATCGGCACGATGCCGTCGTTCGGATACGTCGTCGTCTCGGGGCGCCGAGCCCGAGTCCCGGCGTCCCCCGGGACGCCAGAGGGGGAAGCGCGCCAGGGCATCCCGATCGCGATCATCGCAGCCGCGGTCGTCCTGATCGCGTTGCTGCTCGTCGTCCTGTTCGGAGGCCGCGGCGGACGGCAGAACGACCGCGCGTCGTCGTGACGTCTGTCAACCGGCCACGTGGCCGCGCTCGTCGATGTCTTCGTCCACGGCCTCGCGCAGTCGGCGCGAGAGCGGCAGTGCGAACCACAACGACGCGTACCCTGCGGCGATGACACCGGCGACGATCGAGGCGGCCAGCGCGTTGAACAACACGTCCGTGATGAGGAAAACGCAGCCGGCGATGGCAACCAGGAGGAAGACGAGGCCGGCGACGGCCGCGATGTTCGCGATCCGGAGCAGCCGCTCCTTGTCGGCTTGCCGAAACCGCATCCTGTGATACGCGGAGGGCGTGAGCAGGAGCGCCGTCGCAAGTGCGGTCGCTATGAACGTCGCGAAGAAGACGCCCTCCTGCGTGTTGGTGAGCTTCGCCCACCCCTGACTGAACGGCACCGTAAGTAGGAACGCGAAGAGCACCTGCACGCCCGGGAGCGCTACGCGAAGCTCGTTCAGCAGCTCGATGAGCTCGCGGTCGCGCTTTTCCTTCGCGCTCTCGTCGCGCTCCGGCTCACGGTGCTCCCCGTCGGGAGGACGCCCGCCGGGCGCGTTCGTCCGTGTCGTCGCGCCGTTCTCCATGGGCGCCGTGATACCGCCGAAGGCCCGCCACGAAACGCCGTCGAGCCAGGCTGCGCGGCGTTCCTATACTGTCGTGCTCTTGATTCGCCATCCCGGGAGGTGGGGACGATCGACCTCGTACTGGAATCCAGGACTGCGTCCGGCTGGAGCGTGCTCGAGGTGAAGGGCGAGGTCGACCTCTACACCTCGCCGCAACTCAAGGACAAGGTCACGGAGATGATCGAGCACGGCCAGAGCCGGCTGATCATCGACCTCACCGACGTCGGCTTCATGGATTCGAGCGGCCTGGGCGTGCTCGTGACGGCGCTCAAGCGCGCGCGTGAGCGCGACGGGTCGCTCGCTCTCGTGTGCCCAGAGGGCTCCGTCCACAAGGTGCTGACGATCACGGGCCTCGATCGCGTCTTTCCGATCCACGGGTCGGTGTCGGAGGCGGCGTCCTCCTGAGCGTCGAAGCCGGCGGCGCGGAGGGCGGCGACCGCGCCCGCGACGTGTTCGCGATCACGTTGCCGGCCCGCGCGGATGTCGTCGGAACGCTGCGTGTGTTCGTCTCGACCGTCGCCCGCCACTACGGTTTGACCGACGATCTCGTCGAGGACCTCAAGCTCGCGTTCTCCGAAGCGTGCACCGACCCGATCGAGCTCGGCGCGGGCGGTGCCATCGCCGCTGCGATCGCCGGTGACGCATCAGGTCTCAGGTGCGAGGTGAGGAGCCGCTCGTGGTCGGCCCCGCCGGTCACCGCGACGGATCTACCCGAGGGCATCGACCCTCGCGCGCTCGATCGGTTCCAGGTCGTTCGCGCGCTGTTTCCCGACGCCGAACGCACCGACGGGGTCAATGAGGTCACGCTGCGGTTCTCGACGTCCTCACGCTCGCCTTGACGGACGCGAACTACGGCGACGTTCAGACGAGACGCGCGCCACAGATCCTCAGGCGGACCGGGCGAGGTCGACCTCGTCGGGGCCCCACTCCGCCAGAAGCCACGCGAGATCGCGAAGGATCGGGATGCGGTAGCGGGTCGCGATCGCGTGCTCGTCCGTGAACGGCAGCGTGGCGTCCCTGGGAATGAACAACGCGAGCGGCCGCGATAGCTCCGAGCGCCAGCCGTGCGTTCCGAGAAGGACGCGGCCCCACGCCTCGGCCACCCCGAACACGAGCGGCCCGCGTCCGGACAGGTCCGGGCTGGTCTGCCACGGAAAGATCTGCTGCGTCTCGCGCGGTGCCTCGATCGGCGGCTGGTGGAGCGCGTAGAACCCGCAGTCGCAGCCTAGGACCGGCGGGCCCTCGGAGTGATCGACCGGCTGACGGCGCCGCACCCACCGCCGCGGCCGCTGCAACACCAGGCAGCGGGCTCGGTTCTCGGCGACATCCCACCGGGCACGGCCGTACCAGGGCGACTCGAGCCACCCGCCCCGCGCCGCGCGCCACCACCGGTAGCCGCGGAAACCACCGACTGCGATCTCGCGGCCGAAATCCTGGATCACGTGTGCGCAGGCTCGCGGGCTGGCACGCTGTCCGGGGCGGGGGCCTCGACGGGTTCCGCGATCGGCATCGGCTCCGACGCCGGAATGACCTCCACCTCTCGAACGATCTCGCCGATGTTCATGGGACTCCCTCCGGATGCTCGGGCTCGTTCCCAGCGCGCTTCGTTCCTTACCCAGCCCCCCGGCCTCGAATCGTGCGTGGATCATCCATCCACGCGGATGACGACACCCTCCCACGCGTCGAGTGGCACCTCACCGTCCACGCGCGAGCCTACGCGATCCCCTCGCGTCGCGCCGACGATCGAGCCCGCCGGTGCGCGGACGGAACCCGCCCGGTCGTGCAATCGCAGCGCCACGAGCGTGTGGGTCCCGCGGCGGAACGCCCACGTGCCCGTCGGCGCCGCAACCGTTCGATATTCGCCCATGGCCAGGTCGGGGCTTGCTCGCCGAAGCGCGATGAGGTCGCGAGTCAACCACAGGACGGATCCCGGGTCGTCGCGTTGCTCGCGCACTGACCCCGCTGGCGACGCGACGATCGGAAGCCACGGCTCGATCGTCGCCCCTGTGAAGCCGGCGCCCTCGTCCGACGTCCATGGCATCGGCGTCCGGCAGCCGTCGCGCCCGGGGTTCGACGGCCAGTGGCGGATGCCGACTGGATCGCGAAGCCGCTCGCGGGGCACCCGGCCGTCGGGAAGGCCGATCTCGTCGCCCGCGTACAGGACCGGCGTCCCCCGCAGGGTTAGCAGGAGCATGATGGCCGCACGGACCTTGCTCTCGTCCCCGTCCGCCCAACGCGTCGCGAGCCGGCCGATGTCGTGGTTCGAGGCCGTCCAGACCGGCCATCCGCGGAGCGCCAGCCGGGTCTCAGTCTCCTCCACCACGTCGCGAAGCGTGCCGGGCTCGAACGGCGCCGTCGCGAACGGGAAGTTGAACGCCAGGTGTAGTTCGTCGGCGCGCGTGCCGTAGTACGCCGACAACCCGGCCAGGTCGAGCGCCCACGTCTCGCCGACGAGGATCCGAGGCGGATGGTACTCGTCGGAGACGACGCGCCAGCGACGCAGGACGTCGTGCACCTCGGGGCGATGCATGTTGTAGACCTGTCGCTGACCCAGACGGTGGATGCGAGCTTGGTCGTCCTCCGTCACGGGGAGGTTGTCGCGTAGGGCCTGGTCCTTGACGATCCCGTGCGCGACGTCGATGCGGAAGCCTGCGATCCCTCGGTCGTACCAGAAGCGAAGGATGTCGTCGAACGCGCGACGGACGTCCTCGCTCCACCAGTTCAAGTCGGGCTGCTCGGGAAGGAAGTTGTGCAGGTACGACTGGCGCGTTCGACCGTCGAAGGTCCACGCCGGGCCGCCGAAAACGGAGAGCCAGTTGTTGGGCGGGGAGCCGTCGGGCTTTGTATCTGCCCAGACGTACCACCCGCGATGCGAAGACGTCCTCGAGGATCGCGAGTCGACGAACCACGGATGCCTGTCGCTCGAGTGGTTGGGCACGAGATCGAGGAGGATCCGGATGCCGCGCCGCCCCGCCTGCGAGACGAGCTCCTCGAGGTCTGCGAGCGTTCCGAGCTCGGGTTCGACGTCCACATAGTCGGACACGTCATAGCCCCAGTCGGCATTTGGCGAGCGCGTGATCGGGTTGAGCCATACGCCGTCGATGCCGATCCATTCCAGATGATCGAGACGATCGATCACTCCGCGGAGATCGCCGACGCCGTCGCCGTTCGCATCGGCGAAGGACCGTGGGTAGATCTGGTAGAGCACACCGTCTCGCCACCACACCCGCTCGGAGGCGGTCGCACCGCCGACGAATCCGCGGGCGTCGGCCTCGGCCCTCATCGCGCTACGGTACCCGCGAATCGTCTCGGGTCCCGGTGGGTACGTCCGCCGATGATGCAGACCCCCAACGACCCGATCGACGAGGTCACCAGCCTCGAAGAGCTGTTCGAGCGCTACGAGTCCATGCCGTCGCTCGATGCAGAGGAGGCGAAGCGCGAGCTCGTCGACTGGATGCTCGCCGTGATGGCACGTCGGCTCGCGGAGACGGATGACGTGGCTGATTTCGACCGATACCGCCCGGTTCGAGACGCGACCTCGCGCGTCCGACTGCTCGCCCCCGGAGCAGATGGCTTCGACGACGCGGTCCTCGGGCTCATCGACGCGGCGCGCGACGCATTCGCACGCCACGTCCTCACCGAGGGCGTGAGGGCCTCCCCGCCCAGGCGAGGCTCGGCGAACGGATCCGCCGGCGACCGCGTCACGCAGGCTTCCGAGGAGTCGTTCCCCGCGAGCGACCCCCCAGGATATGCGGCCGGCGGCGGGTCGCCGTGAGTGCGACCGGCCTGAGCTGGCTCGAGCCGCGGACCTGGGAGACGTTCCGCGCCGAGCTCGGCGATCGCGCCGCGTGCGCGCTCGACGCCGAGGAGCGGTGGCGGGCTGGGTCGGCCGTTCTTCGCCTCCACGAGGCGTACGACCGTGCGCCGCGACCCGTCGTCGTCGTTCCCGATCTGGACAGTGCCGTCGTCGGCGCCCGGAGCGAGCGTCAGAAGACGCCGCGGTAGAGCGAACAGCCGCGGCAGACCTCCGGCGGGTCCTCCGTCAACAGGCGGGCGCGGAAGGAGCGGTACACGTCGGCGTTCCACACCGCGGCGAAACCTCCGTCGGCGCGCGCGTCGCCGAGGACGGCGCGGTCCTCGCCCATGATCATGCAGCAGGGCTGCACGCGTCCGTCGTGATGGACGTAGGCCTCCTCCCATGGCCAGAAGCACCCGGGCGAGCCTGCGCGGCGCGGCCCCGCCCGCTCCGCGATCCGCGGCAGGCGGAGTGAGACGCCGAGGCGGTCGGCGTCGGCTCGGGCTTCGTCGAACGCAGGCTCAGGGCGTCCGTCCGCCCACAGCGCCTCCTCAAGCGTGAACGTTCGAATCTCCTCGTAACCCGGCAGCCGGGCCGCGTCGACGAAGGAATGCGAGAGGTTCTGCACGTGGACGTCGTCGATACCGACGTCGGCCGCCATTCGAACGAGGGCCGGAAGTTCGGCGACGTTGCGACGCATCGCGACGAAGATCAGTGTGAGCGCCGGGCGGTCGGCCTCAAGCTCGCCTTTGGCCTCGACCATCCCGACGAGGTTTCGACGGACCCGCTGGAAGTCCGAGCCGTCGCGGATGGATTCGTACGTCTCGGCGGTCGCGCCGTCGATCGAGATGTTCAACCAGTCGAGCCGCGCCCCGATCAAGCGGTTGGCGCGGGCGCGCGTCAGCAGCGTCGCGTTTGTGTTGAAGCCGATCGAGATGCCCCGGGCGGTGGCGTACTCGATCATCCGGTACAGATCCGGCGCCAGCAGCGGCTCGCCGAGGCCCTGCAGCGTGATCGCCCGCAGATCCGGTAACTCGTCGACGATCCCCTTGAACGTCTCGAACGGCATGCTGCCCTCTCGGCGGTTGGGAACGTCTCGATAGCGAACGAGGCACATTCGACACCGAAGGTTGCACGAGCGCGTTACCTCGAGCTGGATCTCGCGCGGGAGCGGGGGGTCGAGCGTCGTGAGCGGTGGACCGGTTCCCGCAAGCGTCACGGCGCCGCCTCGACTCCCGATCGCGCCGGAGTCGGGACGGCGTCCGGCCGTGGAGCCCGCTCCTCGTCCGTCAGCAGCCGCGGCAACCGCGCGACGCCGATGAGCCACCACGCGCACGCCGCGAACGGCAATGCCGCGGTCGTGACGAGCATCGTCGCGACCTCGGGCACCGTCCTCGGCCCTGGCGCGATACGCCGCCACGCGAGGGCGCCCGTCAGGGCGGCCCAGCAGAGCAGTAGCGCGGCGCCCGCGAACGCGGCGCCCGCCGCGAATGCGATCGGGCTGCCCGCGAGCGTGCCGACGGTCGCGGCGTGCCAGGGCCGCCGCCCAAGCGTCGTCGGGCCGTCGCGGTAGCCGGGGTGGAGCGCCGTCATGAGTGCGTCGTCGGCGTTGCCCCGCTGCAGGCGAAGGCTCACGAACGCGTCGGCGGCCTGCAGCGGATGGAGCACCTCGCGGTTCCCGCGTACGAGGCGCCATCCCAGTGCCTGGACGCGCAGCGCCAGATCCGTGTCCTCGCGGTAGGCGCGCCGGAACCGCTCGTCGAAGCCGCCGGTCGCCGCGAGCGCGTCGCGCCGGTAAGCCATGTCAGCGGTGATCCACGGCGCGCGTTCCAGCGACGAGACGTTTCGCTCCCAGTCCGTCGCGGCGCGGTCGCGCGGGAGCGGCACTGCGACGCGGCCTTGCGTCCCCGCGACGTCGGGTGCCGCCTCGGCAAGGTCCCGGCCGAGCGCGTCGAGCCAGCCCGACGCCGGAAGAACGTCGTCGTCGAGAAACGCAACCCACGGGCACGACCCCACGCGCCAGCCCGCGTTCCTCGCCGCCGCCGGGCCCCGGCCCCGGGAACGAACGATGTAAACGCGCGAGGCAAGCCGGGACGACAGCAGGGGAACCGGCAGAGACGTCGAGGGGTCCTCTCGATCATCGACGAGGATCAAACGTTCGGGGAGCGCGGCGCTCTCGTCGTCGAGCGCCGCGAGCAGCGTCGCGAGCGATGCGCGCCCGATCGTCGGGACGACGAGATCGAACGCATCCTCGCCGACGTCCATGGCGACGCCGTACCCGTCGAGTCGTCGCGCTACGCCTCGGAGCCGTTTCCGCCTCCGGGGCCGCGGGTAGCCGACGATCGTCGACCGACCACGGAGGCGCGCGATGGAGCTCGGCTATTTCCTTTCGTCCGAGGAGCACGCGCCGAACGACCTGGTTCGCGCCGCGGCGGCGGCGGAGGACGCTGGCTTCGCGTTCGCGATGATCTCGGATCACTACCACCCCTGGCTGGACGACCAGGGTCAAAGCCCGTTCGTCTGGGCGGTGATCGGTGGCATCGCGACTGCGACGGACCGCCTTCGCCTCATTACCGGGGTCACGTGTCCGACCATCCGGATTCATCCGGCGATCGTCGCCCAGGCAGCCGCGACCGCCGGCGCGATGATGCCCGGACGATTCCTCCTTGGCGTTGGCTCCGGCGAGAATCTCAACGAGCACATCCTCGGCGATCCGTGGCCCTCTGCCGAGGTTCGCCTGGAAATGCTCGAGGAGGCGATCGACGTCATCCGCGCGCTGTGGGAGGGCGGTCTCACGTCCCATCGAGGCGTGCACTACGTCGTCGAGAACGCGCGTATCTACACCCTGCCGGACCGCCTCCCGCCCATCCTCGTCGCCGCGGCCGGCCCGCGCGCCGCGCGGCTCGCGGCCGCCGCCGGAGACGGCCTCGTCGCGGTTTCGCCGGATCCCGGCGGAGTCAGCGCCTACACCGAAGCTGGGGGGACCGGGCCTCGCTACGCCAAGGTGACGGTCTGCTGGGCCGAGGACGTCGCCGAGGCGCGGCGCACGGCACATCGGACCTGGCGGAGCGCCGGGATCCCCGGACAGGCCAGCCAGGAGCTGCCCCTTCCCCGACACTTCGACGAGGTCGGCGAGTTGGTGACCCAGGACATGACGGCGAAGTCGGTCGTCTGCGGTCGCGACCCCGACGAGCATCTCGATCTCATCCGGACGTACGTGGAAGCGGGGTTCGACCACATCGCGGTCCACCACATCGGGCCCGATCAGACCGGCGGGATCCGCTTCTATCGCGACCGGATCATCCCGAGACTGTCGGAGGTCGGCGCCGCCGCCTGACAGGTGCCGGTCGTCGCGGCGCGCGTACGCCCCGTGGGGGAGGGGTAGAAGCAGTGATCGGCCATCTTCCCTGGAGGTGACGGTGCCCAGGCGTCCGCGCGTGCTCACGTGGCACGTTCACGGCAGCTACCTCTCATATCTGGCTCGGGGCGACTACGACCTGTACCTCCCGGTGCGCGACGATCGGCGGCACCCCTACGGCGGCCGCACACCGAGCTTCGACTGGCCCGACTCGGTGCACGAGGTCGGCTGCGAGGACGTACGCCGCCTGAACGTCGACTGCGTGCTGTACCAGTCGCGGACGAACTACGTCGAGGACCGCTTCGCGCTGCTCTCGCCGACACAGCGCCGGCTCCCGCAGGTCTATCTCGAGCACGACCCACCGCTGGAACACCCGGCGCAGACGCGACACGTCGTCGACGACCCCGACGTCCTGCTCGTGCACGTCACGCACTTCAACGAGCTGATGTGGGACTCGGGCCGGACGCCCACCCGGGTGATCCGCCACGGCGTCCGCGTCGCGGACGGCGTGAGATGGACCGGGGAGCTGCCGCGCGGGCTCACGGTCGCGAACAATGTGTACCGGCGCGGGCGGCGCACGGGGCCCGACGTGTTCGATCGGGCCCGGGCGGTGGTGCCGCTCGACCTGCTCGGAATGGGGTCGGGTGACGGCGACGGTATCGGTGAGGTACCGCTGCGCGACGTCCCCGCCCTCGCCGCGCGGTATCGGCTGTTCTTCAACCCGATCCGGTATACGAGCCTGGGTCTTGCCGTCTGCGAGGCGATGATGCTCGGCATGCCGGTCGTGGCGTTCGCAACCACCGAGCAGAGCGTGGTCCTCGAAGATGGAATCACCGGGTTCGTCGACACCGATCTCGACCGGCTGATCGCCGGCATGCGGGCGCTCCTCGAGGATCGCGCCCTCGCCGCGCAGCTCGGCGCGGCGGCGCGCGAGCGCGCGTGCGACCTCTTCGCCCTCGATCGCTTCGTCGACGAGTGGGGTCGGACGTTCCGCGAGGTCGCCGGAATGCCGTTGGCCGAGCGCGTCGGGAGCGCGGCATGACGACGGACCTGATCGAGCTCGTCCGCGATCTCGCCGGCCTGAAGGTCCTTGTCATCGGGGACGCGATCCTGGATTCGTATCTGATCGGGTCGGTCGACCGGATCTGTCGTGAGGCTCCGGTTCCGATCGTTGCGCTGACGGACCGGGTCGACGCGCCGGGCGGCGCCGCGAATGCCGCGGTCAACGCCGCAGCTCTCGGGGCGAGCGCGCGGTTCCTGTCGGCCGTCGGCGACGACCGCGAGGGGCGGGTGCTCGCGCGAACCCTCGTTGCGCGCGGCGTCTCGCCGGGTGATCTGCTCATGGACCCGTCGCGCGAGACGCTGTCGAAGAACCGTCTCGTCGCGGACTCGCAGATTCTGATCCGCTTCGATCGGGGAACGACGGAGGCCTCGAGCGGCGCGACCGAGGCAGAGCTCATCTGCCGGCTCGAAGAGGCTTTCTTGGTCAGCGACGCCGTCATCGTGTCCGACTACACCTACGGCGTCCTCACCCCAGCGGTGATTTCGAAGCTCGCCGCACTGCAGGCCGAATCGCCGAGCGTGGTCGTCGTAGACGCGAAGTTTCCGCAACGGTTCCGCGACGTGGGCGTGACGGCTGTGAAGCCGAACCACGCCGAGGCCGCACGCCTGCTGGGAATCGCGCCCGCCGGCGGTGCCGGGCGCGCCTCCTCGATCGAGCGTCACGCCGACGAACTCCTCGAGCTCACGGGGGCAAGGCTCGTCGTCGTCACGATGGACGTCGACGGCGCCCTCCTCCTGGAGCGCGACCGCCCCGCGTACCGGACGTACGCGCGGCCGTCGACCAACGCGAGGGCCACGGGCGCGGGAGACACGTTCACCGCCGCGCTGTCGCTGGCGCTCGGCGCCGGCGCGGACGCGCTCGCCGCGGTGGAGCTCGCGTCCCAGGCGGCGTCCGTCGTCGTCGAGCGCGAGGGAACCTCGACGTGCTCCTCGACGTTACTGCTCGAGCGCATAGGCGGCGACACGACATACGTCGCCGACTGGGAGCGGATCGAACGGCTCGCCGCCGCCTACCGCGCCGACGGCCGCCGGATCGTGTTCACGAACGGGTGCTTCGACATCCTGCATCGCGGGCACATCACGTACCTGAACCAGGCAAAAGCACTCGGCGACGTGCTCGTGGTCGCCTTGAACGCGGACGAGAGCGTCCGCCGGCTGAAGGGATCGGGGCGACCGATCAATTCGCTGGAGGATCGTGCGGACGTCCTGGCCGCGTTGTCGTGCATCGATCACATCGTTGCGTTCGAGGACGACACTCCCGTCCGTCTGCTCGAGCGGATCCGCCCGGACGTGTACGTGAAGGGGGGCGACTATCACGTCGACATGCTTCCCGAGCGCGAGACAGTCGAGGCACTCGGGGGCGTCGTGCGCATCCTTCCCTACGTCGAGGACCGGTCGACGACGGGGATCATCGAGCACATTCGCGGTGGGGATGGCGCCGACGGCGATCGGCGTCGGGAGCTGCGGACCGGGTCCTGACGTCGAATGGCGGAACCGATCGACGTCTTGATCCCCACGCGCGATCGCCCGGCGTCCCTGGCCGTCACGCTGGCCTCGGTGCTGGGCCAGGATGCGACAGCGGAGCATGTCGTCGTCGCGGACCAGGGCGATCACGGGCCCGCATGGGACCATCCCGTCGTCGCGGCGGTCGTCCGCGCACTTCGCCTACGCGGGCAGGAGGTGGAGCTCCGCGCGAATCTCCCGCGTCGCGGGATGGCGCAGCAGCGCCAGTTTCTGCTCGACCGCGCTCGGACCCGCTACGCCTTGTTCCTGGACGACGACCTGATCCTGGAGCCGTTCGTCGTTGGGCTCCTCCGCCGGACGATCGAGCACCACGCCTGCGGCTTCGTCGGGTGTGGCACGATCGGAGCCTCGTACGCCGACGACGTTCGCCCGGATCAACAGTCGGTTGAACCGCTCGATCGTGTCGAGCCGGAGACGGTGCGTCCGGGAACCGAGGCATGGCGTCGTGCGCGGCTGCACCTCGCCGCGAACCTGCTGCACGCCCAGCGTCGCCTCGGCGCGACTGTCGACCGACCGATCTGCTACCGCCTGGCGTGGGCGAGCGCATGTGTGCTGTTCGACGTAGAGAAGCTGCGCGCGTGCGGAGGCTTCTCCTTCTGGCGAGCGCTTCCGCCCGTGCACGTGGGGGAGGACGTGTATGCGCAGCTCCGGGTGATGGCGCGGTACGGCGGCTGCGGCGTCATGCCGTCCGGCGTCTACCACCAGGAGGTCCGTACGACGCTTCCCGACCGCGCGGTCGACGCGCCGGTCGTCCTCTCGCTCGATCGGCCGGTGGCCTCGTAATCTGCGCCTGTGGGCGCTCGACGGCCGCGTCGAAGCCTGGCCGGTGCCGCTCGAGGAGATCGTTCGCCGCGGACACGACGTCGGTGACGTCGACGTCGGCGACGAAAGAGTCGTTGTGCTCGCAGCGGCCGGTGGTGCAGTCCATCCCGCACGTTGGGCATCGCACGCGCCACGACGTCACATGGCGGCGTCGGCCGACCGACAGCGGCCCGCCGTTGACGAGATTGCCGCACCAATAGATGCCAACTGTCGGGGTGCCGACCGCACCGGCTAGATGCAACGGCCCGGAGTCGTTCGCGACGACGAGCGCCGAACGCGCGAGCAGACCGATCAGCGCCGAAAGAGTGGTGCTCCTCGCTACGACTGGCGCGGACGCCATGGACGCGGCGACATCCTGGACCAGGCGCGACTCCTCGGGCGTCCCCGTCACGACGACGCGAGCACCTCGCGAGACCATCGCATCGCCCACGGCCGCGAACGCGCGCGCCGGCCACCGTCGGCGCGGATCGGTCGCGCCGGGGTGGAGCACCACGAGCCACCCGTCGTCCGAGCGGACGGCCGCGGCCGAGGCGGCAATGTCTGCCGGCGTCACGTTCAGCATCGGCTCGAGCGTCACCGCGGTGGCGTCCAGGAGCCCGACGACCTCCAGGTACCTGAGGATCTCGGGCTGGTAGTAGACGTAGGGAATCCACAGGTCGAGCGGATCGGCGTCGGGCGTCCGCATCCCCACCGTCGTCGTCGCGCCGAGGGCGCGTACGAGCGGGTTGGAGGTGGCGCCGCCGCCATGCAGCTGAACACCCAGATCGAACCGTCGAGCGCGCATCCGGTCCAGGAACGCGCGGACGTCCGGGCGCTCGATGGAGCCGGCGCCGGCGAGCGCCGACCTCGGGAGCACCTCGACGCGATCGACGGCCGAGACGCGGCCGCGCAGCAGCTCCGCATGCCACGCACGTCCGAGCAGGACGATCTCCGCGCGGTGGAAGCGACGCCTGAGCGCATCGAGCGCCGGCAGCGCGAAGACCAGGTCTCCGATCCCGTTCGCGCGCAGGACCGCGATGCGACGGACGCTCTCAGGCGCGCGTGGCGACATCGCTCGAGAGCAGGTCGAGCGCTTCGGCCAGCACCGACTGGGTGCTCGCCGAAGCGCCGGCCGATCCGGTGACGACGCGGTGCAGATCGAGGTCGCGTGGCCTCCACCGTTCGGGATCGGACGCCGTGAACACGGTCACACTCGGCGTCCGGACGGCGTCGGCGACGTGGGCCACGCCGGTGTCGTTTGTCACGGCGATGCGGGCTCCCTCGACGACGGCGACGAGTCCACCGAGGGAGGTGCGCCCCGTTAGGTCGACCGCGGGGCGGCGCATCGCGGTGAGCGTCGCCATCGTAGCGTCGCGCTCATGATCGCTGCCGGTAACGACGACGGGGACGCGCTCGGCGAGCGCGTCCGCGACGGCGGCGAACCGCTCGGCCGGCCATCGGCGCGACGGCGTGCTGGAGCCTGGATGCACGACGACGTACGCGCCGCGATCGAGCCGGCCGGCGGGCCCCGCGGCGACCTCACGCCGGTCCTCGTCGAGCACCAGCACCTCGAGTTCCTCGCCGGCCGGCGCAACGCCGAGCGTGTGCACGACCGCGAGCGCACTTTGCATCTCGCTGCGATGGGGATCGTGGACGATGAACGTGTGTGTGTCGGGCGCGAATAACCCCGGGACGAACTGACCGGCGGTGCGCGGAGCTCCGAGCAGCGCGACGAACGCGTTCGTCGAGACGCCGCTGCCGTGGAGCTGGATCGCGACATCGGGGGGGTCGGCGACCGACCGAGCGAAAAACGCCGCGATCCGCGCGACATCGGCGTCGCGTTCGGGCACGCCGGGCCATCCCGGGAACTCAACGAGCGCGTCGAGGTACCCGGGCAGCCGTTCGATCAGCGCCCGGGTCCACGGAAGACCGACGAGCTCGATCCGCGTCTGCGGCCAGGCGCGACGCAGCGCGCGAAACGCGGGGACGGCCACGAGAAGGTCGCCGAGGTGCAGGGCCCGCAGGACCTGGACTCGTCGTGGCACGATGCCGTCGTCTCGATCGATCACGTTCGCACGTCGCGCGCGTCGCCGACGGCGAGCGTCGGGCCGCCCTCTTCGCGGTGGGCGTGGTCGACTTCCTCGACGTTCGTGAGAAAGGTGGCGAACGCGTCGATCGCGGCTGTGTGCTCCGGCGCTCGACGCCGGAAGTCGAGGAGGTGATCGCAGACGTCGGCAAACGTCACACGCTGGGCGCCGCGCTTGTCGCGCAGCGACGCGATCGCGTCCCGTACCACGCCGTCGCAGATATCCTCGGGACGGCGATGACAAACGATGAACGTCTTGTTGCCGGCCGCGGAGTGAACCTCCGCCCTTGCGGGTATGTCCTCGCCCGTTCGCGACCGCCGCCGTGGGCGGCGGACGCACGAGAGGGAGTGATGCCCGCATGAAGCTTCTGTTGGCCGCGTGTACGAAATGCGGTGCACCATCGACGTCGCCGTTTGGTCCGTGCCCGGACTGTGAGGCTCGGCGGGTCGCGGCCACGACGGCGGGGAAACGTCGCGTCCGCGAGCGACGCGTCCGGCCTCGCCGCACCATTTGATCCCGACGGGCACTTTGTCGCCCTCCGCGGTTTGAGCCCGGACCGGCCGGGGAAAGGCAACCCGGCGATGCGGTGAAGCGAGCCACCGCCGGGACTTCCTGGCGCCGACGCGCAGGACGAGCATCGCGAAGGCCCCCCCGCTCCGGCCGCCCCTGTGGCGGCCGGGGCCCCTTCGATTTCACGACCGGTCACGCGCGAACGTGTCACTAATTGCTTGCGGGGGAGCGCTTCGCCCGCTCCGTTTGGGCTCGGTCCGGACGGGAAAGCGTCTGTCGACGACGCGCGGGGGGTAGACGCGGGCCGACTCAGCCGCTTCGGTTGTTCGCCGAAGCGACGCACCCCCCGGAGACCTTCGGGGGTGAGCCGTGTCCGAGGCCAGATCAGACGAGCGGAGTCTGTCTCGCGACGTCTTCGCGAACGAGGACCAGGCGCGAAACGACGAGCCGTCCAGCACCGAGGAGGCGAACGCCCAAGCCGAGCGCGAGCGGCGCGAGGGGAACCCACTCCAGAAGGCCGTCCACGCCGCGGACGATGCGCAGGCGCGCACGCCGCTCCTCGCATTTCCCATCGCGGTCGTCAAGAAGTTCGGGGACGACGACGCGGGAAACCTCGCGGCGCTCATCTCCTACTACGGGTTCTTTTCGATCTTCCCGCTGATGCTGGTGCTCACGACCGTCGTCGGCTTCCTGTTCGAGAACGACGCCGACCTGCGCCAAAGCATCACGGGCTCGGCCCTGCAGCAGTTCCCGGTTATCGGACCGCAGCTCGAGCAGCAGTCTCTGTCGGGGAACTGGGTCGCGCTCGTCATCGGGCTCGTCGGCGC
>JBKOWM010000090.1:0-11919 GCA_046724395.1 Actinomycetota bacterium | reverse complement strand
GGTGCGTCGTCCACGGCCCCTCCGCCCCGCCCGCGAGCTCGTTGCGAAGTCGGACGTTCGCGAACGTCCCGCGAAGCATCACCTCGTGGTTCCCGCGCCGCGCGCCGTAGCTGTTGAACTCGGCCGGCCGGACGCCGTGCTCGATCAGGTACCGCCCAGCCGGGGAGTCCGCTTTGATCGAACCGGCCGGCGAGATGTGATCCGTCGTTATCGAGTCGCCGACCTTCACGAGGCAGCGGGCCCCCTGAATACCACGGACGGCCTCGTCGGCGTCGAGCGCGTCGAAGAACGGCGGCTCGCGGACGTAGGTCGACGACGGATCCCATCGGTACATCGGCCCGGTCGGCGACGGCAGCCCGTTCCAGTGGTCGTCGCCGTCGAAGATCCTGGCGTACTGCCGTTCGAACTGCTCCGGCGCGACGGACGCGGCGATCGCCTCGCGGACCTCGTCCGGCGTCGGCCAGATGTCGGCGAGATACACCGGCGACCCGTCCGTTCGCGTGCCGAGCGGCTCTGTCGTGAGATCGACAGCGGCGTGTCCGGCAAGGGCATACGCGACGACGAGCGGTGGCGACGCGAGGTAGCTCGCGCGGACGAGCGGATGGATCCGGCCCTCGAAATTGCGGTTGCCCGACAACACGGCGACGACGCTCAAATCGGCGTCCTGCACCGCCGTGGTCACGTCGTCGGGCAGCGGGCCGGAGTTCCCGATGCACGTGGTGCATCCGAACCCGACGAGCGAGAACCCCAGCTTGTCCAGGTACGGCGTCAGCCCGGCGGCGTCGAGGTAGTCGGTGACGACCCGCGATCCCGGCGCGAGCGATGTCTTGACCCACGGCTTCGTCTCCAGGCCGGCTTCGATCGCCTTCTTCGCCAACAGCCCCGCGGCCACCATCACCGAGGGATTCGACGTGTTCGTGCAGCTCGTGATCGCGGCGATGACGATGCTGCCGTCGGTCACGACGCCGCTCGGGGGCCGACGAAGGCGTCGGGGCTCCTCGGGAAGCGCGGGCTCGCGTCCGTCCCCTTCCTCCTCCAGGCGTTCGATCTCCTCGGGTGCGGGGGCGCGCGCGATGCGCTCCTGGAACGCCTCCTCGAACGAGGTCCACACGCGGGCGAGCGGAACCCGGTCCTGCGGTCTCCGCGGACCGGCGACCGACGGCTCAACGCTCGACAGATCCAGCTCGACGATCTCGCTGAACACTGGATCCGGATCGCCGTCGAAACGGAAGAGCCCCTGCTCCTTCGCGTAGCGCTCGACGAGATCCACGCGGTCGCCGCGTCCCGTCAGGCGCAGGTACCGCAGCGTCTCGGCGTCGATGGGAAAGAGCGCCGACGTGGCGCCGTACTCCGGGCACATGTTGGAAAGCGTCGCGCGATCGGCGAGCTCGAGCGTCGACAGGCCGTTCCCGAAGAACTCGACGAAGCGGCCCACGACGCCGTGCCCCCTGAGGAGCTCCGTCAGCGTCAGGACGAGATCCGTTGCGGTCGTCCCGGGCGGAAGGGCGCCCATCATCCGGACGCCGACGACGATCGGGGCGGGCAGGAACATGGGTTGCCCGAGCATCGCCGCCTCCGCCTCGATGCCGCCCACCCCCCAGCCGAGAACGCCGAGTCCGTTGATCATCGTCGTGTGAGAGTCCGTCCCGACCAGCGTGTCGGGCATCGCCACGCCGTTCTGCACCGCGACGACCCTGCCGAGGTGCTCGAGGTTGACCTGGTGACAAATGCCGGCGCCGGGGGGAACGACGCGAAGGTTGTCGAAGGCCTGCTGCGCCCACCGCAGCAGCGCATAGCGCTCGCCGTTTCTTCGGTATTCCCATTCGATGTTCGTGGCGTACGCATCGGGCGATCGGAACAGATCGACCTGCACCGAGTGGTCGATGACGAGATCGACGTCGACTCGCGGGTTCACGGCGGCCGCATCACCACCGGCGCGGGCGGCGGCGCTGCGCATCGCCGCAAGATCGACGACCGCGGGAACACCGGTGAAGTCCTGCATCAGCACGCGAGCCGGCATAAAGGCGAGCGAGGTGTCCGCGCGGCCGCGCGGCCACGACGCGAGCGCCTCGACGTCGTCGTCGGAGACGTCCCGAGTCCCGACTCGCCGGAGCAGGTTCTCTACGAGGACCTTGACGGTGTGCGGCAGATCGTCGACGTTGCCGATCCCTCGTTCGGCGACCCACGATAGGCGGAAGGCGTCCGGGGGGTCGGGCCCGCCGAGCGGCCCGCGGGCGCCGGCGAACTCCGAGCTCATCGACTCGATCCTTTGTCCGCGATCACCATTCCATCGTCCCACACCGGACGCAGGACTCAGTCGCCCCCGTGCCGGTGCTCGCGGATGGCGGCCTTGTGCGCCAGCCGCGTCTCGCGACGGATCCTGGCCTCTCGCTGTCGCCGTTCGTGGATCGGGGTCTCGGCGACGATTGCCGGAACCGGCCTCGGTTTGCCCCTTTCATCGAGCGCCACGAAGACCAGGTACGCGGACGACGTGTGCGTCAGCATTCCTGTCACGATGTTCTCGGACTCGACTCGGACACCGATCTCGAGCGACGTCTCGCCGACGTCGTTGACCGAGGCCTTCGCCGTCACCATGTCGCCGATTCGGACGGGCGCGAGGAACGACATCTCATCCATCGCCACGGTCACGGCGAGGCCGCCGGCATGCTTGATCGCGGCCAGCCCGGCCGCCGTGTCGACGAGCTTCATCACGACGCCGCCGTGCACGATTCCCATCAGGTTCGCGTCCGCGATCTCCATCAGCTCACTCAGCACGATCTGCGATGCGGACACGGGCTTTGGCGTGAGATCCCAGTCGGCCACCGACACGAATGCTATCGGGGAGCCCGAACGGCCCACGTAGCATGGCCGCGATGCGCATATCCTCGGTGACGGCCGCGTGCGCCCTGCTCTTCGCGGTCGGGTGCGGGGGCCGGCCGCCCGCCGCCCCATCATCCGCAACGCCGACCGAGTCGTCCGTCAACACCGGCCAGGCGAGCTCTGGCACGTCGACAACCAGCCCGACGGCGTCCATCGACGTGCCGCCGGACGCCCCCCGGACGTTCGGCGAGGACGTCGACCCGTCGGACCTGCCGCTGCCCGAGCTTCTTCCGTCCGGCGCCACGCCCGGGGCGAGCTGGGCGGGATCCGTCTCGTCCGGCGCCGACGCGACGGCGCCGGTGCTCGTCGTCTCGTGGTCTCGAGGCACGACGCCTGCGGCCGAGGTCGGGCTGGAGATCTGGGAGCGCTCGGATGGGCCGGGCGCCGAAGCCTGGCGCGTGGCGTTCGCGTTCACGGATCCCGCAGGCGCCGGTGTCCTCGGCGTCCGATTCGACGTCGGCGACCTCACCGGCGACGGATCGCCCGACGTCCTGTCGTTCGAGGACATCGGCGGCTCGGGCGCGTGCGGGACGTGGCGCGTGATCGAGACGTCCGTCGGCGGCTACGCGGGGCGGTACCGGAGGCAGACCTGCGACACCGAGGTTCGGATTGTCGGTGGGGACCTGCAGGTTCGAACGGCGGTCTTCTCGCCGGACGACGCGCATTGCTGTCCGAGCGCGTACCGAACGACAACGCTTGCCTGGAACGGCTCCTCCTGGGACGTCGTCGAGCGAACGACCGAGCCGGCCTGAGGCCGGTCGAGGGACTCGACGCGAGGACTACACCGAACGCCGGTTCCGGCCGATACCCAGACGACGCGGGAGGAACGCATGAAGATCACCAGAAAGCTCGTCAACGCCCTTCGGAACTGGTTCGGGACGCTCGCCTTCCTCTCCCTGCTGGTGGCGGGGCTCGCGTTCGGCGCCATCTGGATCGAGCGGGTCGGACTCGAACGCGACGCCGTCGCCGAGGCGGGCAAGCTCGCTCGGTCGGAGGTCGCGCCGGCGCTCGCGCGCGAGGACCTGGACGGCTCGATCTCGGCCGCTCGCTATGCGGAGCTTCGGGCGGTCGTTCGACGGCGTGCGCTCCACCCGCCGGTGACGTCGGTGGCGATCTGGAACATGGACGGGATGGTGGTCTTCGCCGATCGGGCGAGCGCCGTCGGCGAACGCGTTCCCGCGATGCATGAGGCGATCCGCGACGCGCGCGCGGGTTCCACCACACGCGTCGAGGGCGATACGCTGCGCATTCTCGTCGGCGTCGACGCGGACGGCGGTGGCTCCGCCATCGTGGAGATCGACCGGTCCAACGCGGATCTCGTCGAGCACGCCCGCGAACGATGGGGTCCCTGGGTCGGCCGCGCGCTGGGAGCCGCGGGGATCCTGTTCGTCCTGTACCTCGTTACGGTCGGGATCTCGATCGTGCTTCGCCGGCAACGGGCGCGAGCCGCCGAAAAGCTCCCCAAGGGCCTCGCCAAGACGCCTCCGAGGCCACGCCCGAAGACCGCTCACAAGCCGCCGCCGTCCAAGAGCCCATCGCCGGTACCCGCCGGCGACCAGGCCGGCGCCCGACGCCGCAAGGGCGAGGACGGGGGACCACCCGCTCCGGCGTACACGCAGCCGGGGTTCCGCGAGAACGTCGAGGCGCGTCGAGAGGCGGAAGCGGCTCTCGTTTCGGCAAAGCAGGCGCTCGACGCCTCCGAGAACGACCGAGAGCGACTACAACGCCGACTGACGAAGAGGGAAGAGGAGCTCCAGGCGGCCAACCGCCGACTCGGCGAGCCCGGCCCGACGCGTCGCTAGACGACTCGGCCGGCAGCTGCCGAGACGGGGACCGCCTCCGTGACGACGCGCACCATGCTTCCCCTCGGCGATTTTTCGACCTCGATCCGCGACGGCAGGCGCAGCGCCAACTCCTGGACATGCGTGATGACGCCGACCATCCGTCCGTCGCCGCCGAGCTGCTCGATGGCGTCGACGACGACCTCGAGCGACTCCGGGTCGAGCGTCCCGAAACCCTCGTCCAGGAAGAGCGCATCGAGGTGGGCGCGATCCGAGACGGCCAGCGCCCGCACCTGCTCCGAGAGGCCCAGGGCGAGCGCGAGCGACGCCAGGAACGTCTCCCCTCCCGAGAGCGTCCGCGCGCTCCGACGCTCCTCGCCGTTCCACGTGTCGACGACGGAGAACTCCTCCGCGGCGTACTCGAGTCGATAACGGCCGCCGGATAACGTCTCCAGACGTCGCGAGCCGGCGGCCGCGAGCAGGTGCAGCGCCTCGGCCTGCAGGAACGGAATGATGTGTCTGGCGTCGAGCTCCTTGGCAAGACCGTCGAGCGTCGCCTCCCGCGCGCGGTGTTGCGTCGCCTCCTCCAGGATCCGTTCGGCGTTCGTCAGCTTGGTCCGCAGGTCGTCGGCCCGGTGCTCGGCCGTCGCGGCCGCGCGCGCCGCGTCCGTCCTCGCCGCCGCCACCGACCCGACGAGCTCCGTCAGCGTGCGAGCCGGCGCCACGAGACCGTCCACGATCTCGATGGCCTCGTGCAGGGCGTGCGCCTCGCCGCGGGCCCGTTCGTCGGCGGCCTCGGTCAATGCCGCCGCGAGGATCGCGAAGGCGTCGGAGACCGCCCGAGTGTGCGACGCGAGCGCGGCCGGGTCGTTCTTCGCCGCGGCGGACCGCCGAGGGGTGGCGATCCGCGCGCCGATGGCGGTGGCGCGCTCGCGGATGCTCGCGATCGGCAGCGACTCGACCACCCCCCGGATCTCCGCGAAGCGGGTGCGGACGTCCGCGACGCGACGCTCGGCCGATGCCGCGTTCTCGGCGGCGCCGCGTGTGGCCTCGGCGGCCGCCTCGCTCGATGCGTCCAGCTCGTCCAGACGCTCGAGGCGCTCGGCGAGCTCCACGACGGGGTCGTCCGACGGCTGCCCGCCGAACGCGGGGGCTAGCTCCTTGTCGAGCTTCGCGAGGTCGGCTCGGTCGCGAAGGAGCTCCGTCTCGATGCGTGCGACGTCGGCGCTTGCCGCCAGGAGCGCGCGTTCTGCGTCGTCACGTGCGGCGGACGCGTCGCGCATCCGCGAGTCTGCCGCCTGTGCCGCCCTCTCCGCCGCGATCGTGGCGGCGCGCGCCTTCTCGATGGTGAGCTCGCCGCGGGTTCGCGGCAGCCTGGTGACGTGCGCGCCGCAGACCGGGCAGTCCTCTCCGGCCTTCACGCGCGCCCGAACGGCGGCCACGTGATTGGCGTGAGTGGCGGCGTCCTCGCTATCCCTGGCGTCACCGAGCGCCAAGATCGCCGCCTCCACGCCGGCGACGCAGGCCGCGAGAACACGTTGGGCGTCGGCGAGCGACTCTCGCATCGACGGAACGGTCGCCGACGCGTTCGCGAGCTCCTGCTCGACTTCTGCGACTCGTTCGCGGCGCTCGAGGAACGCCTCGGCCTTGGCGAGAAGGCCACCCACGTCGGCCGCGGTCCCCCATCGCTCGCGGGCCTGGCGAAGCGCCGCCGCCGCGGCATCCATTTGCGTCGAGGCCTCCGTCGCCGCCTCGACGTTCGCGCGCCACTCCGCCTCGGCGGCGCGGAGCTCCAGGGCGATCTCGCCGATGCGCTCGGCGGCCTCGAGCGCCGCGGACGACAGCGACGAAGCGTCGGACGCCTGCGTGCGCAGGTCCGACACGGACCGTGCGGTCTCGGCCCAGCGATCGGACAGTTCGCGGACCCGGTACTCGATCTCGGCGGCCCTGACGTCCGTCTCGGCGGCGTCCTTGGCGATTCGTTCGGCCTCGGCGACGGCGTCGGGTGTGACCCCGGAATATTCGCGCTGTAGCAGCTGGACCCGCGTCTCGGCCTCGAGCTGCGCCGCCCGCTTCAGCTCCCCGGCGCGTCGCGCCATCCGCCCGAACAGGTCGAGCCCGAGGAGCTCGGTCAGGATGTCACGGCGCGCCCTTGCGTCGCCGACGAGGAACTCGGCGAACTTGCCCTGGGGCAACAGCACCGTGCGAGTGAACGCGTCGTAATCGAGTCCGAGGGCCCGCCGGATGCGGTCGTTCACCTCGTTGACGCGATCGGAGCCCTCACCCGCCTGGATCCAGCCGCCGCCGGTCCACGTCTCGAGCTGGATCTTGGTCGCGCCTCGGCTCGGCGTCGTTCTGGTGACGCGAAAGCGCTCGCCGCCGACCGCGAACTCGAGCATGACGCGCATCCGATGCTGTCCCTGGCTGACGAATTGCGCCGCCTGTCTGCCGACGCGGTCGATCGTGCCGAAGAGCGCGTACGTGGTCGCGTCCAGGATCGACGTCTTCCCGGAGCCCGTCGGTCCGGAAATGGCGAACAGATCGAGCTGCGTGAAGTCGATCGACTGACGCTGCCGAAACGCCGTGAAGCCCTCGACGTCCAAGCGCAGCGGCCGCACTATGCCGGCTCCGTCTCGAGCACGAGCACCTCGTCGAAGGCGTCGAGGAGCTCGGCGGCCGGCTCAGCGCCGTGCTGCGATCGGTAGTACGCGTCGAACTGTTGACGCGGGTCCAACGACGACATCGGCGAAGCGGTCGGCCCGATCTCGGCGCGGTCGTACACGAGGTGGACGTCGAGGGCGTTCGGGAGCTCGTCCCGGATCCTGTCCGCGATGCCGGGTACGGGCCCGTCCGTCTGCACGAAGACGCGCAGGAAGGCATCGGGGGCCGTCCGACCGCGTTCGACGACCGCATCGAGAGGACCGCGCACATCGAGGAGGCGGCGCCCCGCCGATACGGGCACCTCCTCTACCCGGACCGGCTTGCCAGGCGCCGCCTCGACGATCGCGACGGACTTTCGCTGGCCCTGCTCGCCGAAGTCGAGCTGCAGCAGCGAACCCGCGAACCGAGCCGGCGCTGCGGAACCCTTCACGACCTGCGGCAGGTGCACATGACCCAGCGCGGCGTAGGACACGTGCCCCGGCAGCCGCGACGGCGGGACGGCGTACGCCATGCCGATCGTGATCTCGCGCTCTCCCCCACCCGGTGTCACCAACGCTCCGTCGGTGAACAGGTGCGCGAGGCAGATGCAAGGGCGGCCGGGTGTGAAGCCCCCCGCCATCGCCGATAGCAGCTCGCCCATGCCTTGCGCGTACGAGGCGTACCAGCTCTCGGTCGCGTCGAACAACGCCGCCGCGTCGCCGAACCGTCGCTCGGGGACGAACGGGATGCACGCGATCTCCGCGACGTCGCCACCGTCGCGGGACGCCACCTCGACGATCCCACCGCTCGCCGGCGGGAGCACGCGCGCGACGACCTCCACGCCGATCGGGCGCAGCAGCTTGCCGAGGGCGTCGAGCCTCGAGGCAGAGTCGTGGTTCCCGGGGATGACGACCGCCCGAATCCCCGCGGCGTGCAATCGGAGGAACGCGTCGAAGACGACGTCGTCGGCCTCGGGCGAGGGTGCCCGATGCTCGTAGACGTCGCCGGCGAGGAGCACCGCGTCGACCCGGTGCTCGACGGCGATGGAGACGACCTCATCCACCGCGGCAGCGTGTTCGTCGATCCGGGAGCGTCCGCGGATGCCCTTGCCGACGTGCCAGTCGCTCGTGTGCAGAAACCGCAACGGTCGCTAATCCCCCTCGAACCGGTCGAAGACGGCACCGGCCTCGGCGCGAGGCATGGCCTCGTCGGCGCGCGTCGCCCACGACGGGAAGGGGAAGCGGATCTGCAGCGGCACGGGGATGTGTGGCTGCTGGAGGATCATCGAGCCCGGTTTGAGGATCGAGGCCCGGGCGCGCGTGACGGCGGGAAGGAAGCCGTACTCGCTCCGCTGGGCCTCCGCCGTGTCGAGCCGGCCGACCACGCGGAACGCGCTGTTGGCGATGACGCGGCGCTCGACCTCGCTCGCCGTCTGCTCCGCACCGATCAGCACCATTCCGAGCGAGCGCCCGCGCTCGGCGACATCGAGGAGGACCTCCTTGATCGGGCTCCAGCCCTCGCGCGGCGCGTACCGGTTCAGCTCGTCGAGGACGAGGAACGCCAGCGGCTCGCGCCTGCCCATTCGTTCCTTGTGCTCGAACAGGCGCTTGATGACGACGCCCGTGACGAACCGCTTCGCGCGGTCATGAAGGTTGTGGATGTCGACCACGGTTACCTGGTTCGCGTCCCAGTCGATCCGGTGGCGCTCCGGATGCTCCGCCTCGCGGCCGAGGATGAGGTGGCCCATCCGGAAGCGAGCAGCATCGAGTCGTCTGAGGAACGCCGCGACCGTAGCGTCGGAGACGCGGCCGCGCCAGGGGGAGCCGTCGGCGTCCACCTCGGCGGCGACGATCGCGCAAAGCTGTTCGAAATCGCGGACGGGGTAGCCCCCGTAGAGGACGGTGGCCTCGTGATCGGGGTCGTCCTCGCACTCCCGGTCCAGATACGACTCGATGCGCGCGACGAGGTCGGCGATCTGGGACCGCTCGTCGTCCGCCTCGGCGAACATGAACCGCAGCAACTTCTCGCGCACGAACTCGCGGACCGTCCAGTAGTACGCGGTCGCTCCCTCCGAGCGGCCCTCGACGTGCGGGATGGCTCGCCCGAGGGCGTCCGCTCGGACGGGCGCCCAAAGCCCCACGCTCTCGAAGGCGCCGGCGGGCAGCCCGAGGCGCGCGTACTCCTCTCGGTCCGTCTCGGTCAGGCGCGCATTCGGCGTGTCGAGCCAGAGCAGATCCTCGCCCTTGACGTTGAAGACGATCGCCTTGGTGTTGAGGGCGTAGGGTCCGAGCGCATCGGAGTGGAACAGCGCATACAGAAGGAACAGCGCATACGTCGTCTTCGTCGCGACGCCCGAGACGCCGCTGATGTTGACATGCGCGCCTCGCGACCCATCGAGGAAATCGAGGTCCAGGAACACCGGCTCGCCGTCGCGGGTTAGACCAGCGACGAGGCGGCGCTGCATCTGGTCGAAGAACAGGGCCTGATCCCGATCGACTCCGCGCGCACGAAACGCTGGAAGGCCGGGCATCGGGGGCACGAACACCTCCGGCTCGAAGCGCGTGGCGACGACCTCGGCGGCGACCGCCGTGTCCGCCGGCAGCACGCCGCGATCGATCAGGAACACGTCGCTGTCGAACTGCGTCCCTTCGTGGCGTGCGCGAACGTCCTGGACGATCCCCGCGATCCGCACCATGCCGCGGCCGGAAACGTCCGTGTCGACGACCACCGCGTCGTCGAGTTGCAGATACGTCTCCGGATTCACGCCGACCCAGAACGCGAGCGGCGTGGCGTCCTCGGTGCCGAGCACCATCCCGACCCGTTCGCTCGCCGGATCCACGACCGTCATCCTCCCCCAGCCGGCTGACGCGTCAACCACTCGACGAGCGCACGGCGGATCAAACCCCGGTGGCCCATGCGATGCTGCAGCCACGCCTCGAGGGCGCCGACCGGGGCGAGGTTCTGCGGGTACCTCGGATCCGTCGACCGGCCGGCGAAGCGCGGTAACAGCGCGGTCACGCGATCCGCGATTTCGCGCGCCTGCTCCAAGCCAACGCCCACACGAACCTCGCAGCGCACGACCCCGGCGTAGTCGTGCCACTCTGAACGCACCGGGCAGAGCCGCGCGTACCAGGCGAAGCGCCCCAGTGGCTCCTCGGGCCTTGCCAGGCCGAACAAGGGGGTCCGCTCGCCGGCACCGAGCCGCGCGACCAGCGCCTCCTGCTCCGGAACCAGATAGGCGCGCGACCATCGCTTGACCACGCCGACGACGGGGCTGCTCGTCGGCTGTTGCGACGTCCACCGCCCGTCCGCAAGCACCAGCTCGCCCGCGCGCCCGGCCAGGTCGATAGCGAGCTCGGACTCCGTCGACTGCATCTCCTTTTGGAGCCGGTGGAGCGGGTCGTCCGGCTCGGAGCCCGGCTCCGCGACCGCGCGGTACACGAGATCCGAACCGCCAACGCGCACCGTCACGTCGTCCGCCGAGAGCCGCGACCCGACGACGAGCGCGCGACGAACGACGTGCTTCGCGAAGGACGCCCCGCCGTTCGATCGCACGGCGCCGGAGGCGTACGTGCCGAACAGCGCGTATCCCCGCTTCGAGCCGTCGGTGGCGATGAGCCGCTGTTCCACCCGCCGGACGCCGTCGACGAACCACAGCGGCGCTTCATCGGGGACGATCGGCGCGATCGAGCGTCCCCAGTCGTCGGTCTCCACGAACGGGTCCGAACGGGCGGGCGGCTCGTCGAGAACCGCCTCGAACCCCATCCCGTGGTCCGGCGTCCAGGGATCGGAGCGCAGCACGAGCACCGCCGCAGGATACCGAGCGCGCCCGACACCCCAAGGATGCGCCGAGGCGATACGGCGAGCGCGGCCGAACGACGGCGGGCGGGGACTCCACCTCCTGCCCCACGCTGCCGATAACGCCGACAGGCGGTCGAGCGTCCGGGGGGCAGCGCGTGGTCGGGTCGGTAGCTCGTGGGAGGCCGAGAACGTTTCGGGCCGTGCTGGCCATCGGCCTGATGGCGGCCGCGGGCGTCGCGTTCGCGTACGGGTCCAACGCTCGCGACGCCGCGATTTCCGAAGCCTCGAGGCGGGCCCGCGTGGCGGCTCAGACCAAGCTGGCGCCGTTGCTGACGGAGACCGACCTCGCGGATCCGATCGTCGGCGCGCGGTACTCGCAGTTCTCGGACCAGGTCGAGCGCGGCGTCATCGGCAAGAACCACGTCGAGGACGTGACGATCTGGTCCGATGTGGGACGCGTCATTTTCGCGATGGATCCGGGGATGGTCGGAACGCGGCCGACGTACATCCGCGACTTCGCGTACGGCGTCGCCTACGGCACAACCGAGACGAAGGTCGAGACGGGACGGGTCAAGACCTTCACGCCGATCTGGCGCGAGCCCGGCGGGACCGTTGCCGTTGCCGAGCTCGATCAACCCTTCGAGTCAATCGAGACATCCGGCCGGACGTTCATGATCGCGGCGCTCGTCCTCGGGGTCGGCTCGCTCGTGTCCCTCGTCATGTTCGTGATGACGTGGAGGCCCGAAACGGCGGCGCCGCCCGTTCATCGGCCCACGTCGCCCGTGCCGCCGATGCGGGGCCTGCCGTCACCCACAGG
>JBKOWM010000052.1:0-34228 GCA_046724395.1 Actinomycetota bacterium | reverse complement strand
CCTCGACCTCACGGCATTGCTCCGCCGACCGCTGGTCGTTCCACAGGATCGCCGGACGAACGACCCGGTCGGACCCGTCGAGCGCGACGAGCCCGTGCATCTGGCCCGAGAGCCAAACCGCGGTCGGCCGGCCGCCGAGGGCGGCGAGCGCCTTCGACGCCGCGGCAACCCACCGCTCCGGATCCTGCTCGGACCAGCCCGATTGCGGGACGTCGACCCCGTACGGGATCTCTGCGTCGGCAACGGGCTCGCCCTCGTCCGTGATGGCGACGGCCTTCAGCGCGGACGTACCCACGTCGAGACCGACGAGCGGACCGGTCCGATCGCTCAGGACGCCGCCTCCGGCGGCTGACGCGGCGGGCGGCAGCGGATCCCTTCAACGTCGCCGTCGATTCGACTCGGTCCGGCCTCGTCGGGAACGAGGACGGTCCGGCCACGGCCGATCTCGAGACGACCGGCCTCGGACTCGAGCGCGCCCGAGCCGCGCGTCACGACGAGGATCGAGAACCCCGCATCGAGCTCGGCCCCGCCCGTCACGCGATCGGCCCGGAAGAACTCGTCGGCCGCCGCGGGAAACAACCGACGAACGGGTCCGGCGCCGGTCGCCGGACTGGACGCCAGCTCCGTGAGCTCTCGGTCCGACATCGCATCCGTGCGAACGGACCCGAGCGCGACGTCGAACCCCAGCCCGAGATGGCCCGCCGTTTCGCCGTCGATCTCGTACCCCTTCCACTCGAGCAAGACGGAAAGATCGGTCGGCCCTGGAGCTCGACGAGCAGAATTCCCTCCCCGATGGCGTGCAGCGTCGACGCGGGCACGAGCAGCGCGTCGCCCGACGCGACCTCGATCCGATGCATCTCGGACAGGACCGCCGCCCGTCCTGCTCAGCCAGCCAGGTCTGGATCTCGGCGCGGTCGACCCGCCTCCAGCCGAGGAACACCTCGGAGTCTGGGCGCGCCTCGAGGACGACCCATGCCTCGGTCTTGCCGTTCGGGAGTCCGAGGTGCTCGCGGGCGAACGCGCGCGACGGGTGCCAATGAACGGGGAGCCGCTCCCCGGCGTCGAGGAGCTTCACGAGGACCCCGGGATTCCCGCCGAACGCCGACGCGTGCGTCGGGCCGAGGAATCGCTCGGGCTCCTCGGCCATGGCGTCGCGCAAAAGGCGGCCGTCGGGCAGCCTGCTGAGCCCTCGCTCGGTCGTTCCGAACATGCAGGTGCACGACCGACCCAGTCCTCCGGCGCATGGTCGTCGGCGACCTCGATCCCGCGGAAGCGCGCGATCGACGGGCCGCCCCGATAGAAGTGGTGTTGCAGGTTGGCGTCGAGCACGACGGGCGCCAGCCGCGCCACGTCACGCCTCGACGTCGACCGGGCGGTCCTCGAACCGGACGACGGTCACGTCGTCGCGACCGGTGCCCTCGAGGAGCAGCACCATCGCGCTGGACGGCAACTCGGACAGCGGCGCCCCGTGCCAGACGCCGGGGCTCATCGCTGCGCCGGTCCCCGGGCGCAATCGGAACACCTCGAATCGCTCGAGCGCGGGGATGGCCGCCGGCTCGTCGGGCCGCTCCGGCGGTCCCACGTACAGCAGGCAATCGCGGCCGAGCGGCACGACCACCTCCACGGAGCGCATATGACGCTCCGCCCAGTCGAACCGCATCGGCGAGCCGGACAATTCGAGGTACCCGACGCCGAAGCTTCGGCCGTCGGTCGGCAGCGACACCGTCTCCGCCCACCATCGCCAGCCGGGCCCCGACGCATCCTGATCGCGACCGGGCAGGCCGATCATCCGCCCGTACGGCGCGAACGCCTCCTGGGTGAGCTCGCGGACGACGAGCGACGTCATCGCGGGATCTCCACTCGGACTCGCCTCGACGGGACCAGCGTCGGTGCGCCCGCGAGTCCCGACGGCCGAGGCGCGGCGTTGAGCAGGTTCGCGGGCGTGTTCGACACGCGGATCTCGAGCTCGTTCTGGCCCGGATGCACCGCGTTCGTGACGTCGAGCTCGTAGGGATCCCACAGCCTCACGCCGACGCACTCCCCGTTCACGTACGCCTCGACGACGTCGTCTCCCGTCGGCATCCGGAGCAAGACTCGGCAGTCGGAAAATGATTCGGGGACGGTGACCCTCGTCCGATAGCGACCGGTTCCCGAGAAGAACGGGTAGCCCTGTTCGGTCCAGGCGGCCGGACGCACCGACGTCGCGGGTGCCACGATCGTTCGCCCCTCGCGCTCCTTCACGCAGAACGCGCCGAGGATCTTCACCTTGTCGAGCAGGCCGCCCGTCGGGCCGGTGACGTCCATCCGGACCGCGAGCACGTTACGCCCCTCGTGCAGCGCCGCAGCGATCTCCACGGTCCGCATCTGGCTGTCAAACGGCGCACGCTCGGGCCGGTCCGTGATCTCGGAGCCGTTCACGAACAACCGGACGCGCTCGCCCGCGAACCCGTCGAGCACCAGACGGGCATCCGCCGGCACCACGTCCGCATGCAAGCCGATCCTGTACCAGACGGGAATCGGGTACGCGCGCGCCGGCTCCGCCGGCAGCTGGTATGCCCACGCTCCGGCGACGACCGGCATCCACGTCGATTCGTCGACACCTTCGCCCGCGTAGTCGGAAACCTCGCCGCCGTCCAGCTCGTCGGTCGCGACCCAGCGCTCCAGCACCAGGCCGTTGCCGCCTTCTGCCTCGAAGCCCCAGTCGCCGTCGAGGACGATGTCGTCCGGCACAGACTCGACGGCGGAGACGAGCTCGCGCGCGACGCCGTCGCCGATCTCGACGGAGACGCTCACGCGATCGCTCCGCGTCGTTCCCAGGACGGCATCGGGCTCGACCTCGTCGACGTCGAACGACGTCGCGACGACGCGCGGTCGCGACGGTTCCTCGACGACGACGAACGCGGAACCGACCGGCGGGAGCGACACTCGGAACGCCGTGCTGCCGTCGAGGAAGCGCCAGGGAGCGAGGATCCGGTCCTCGCCGGTCGAGGGGTTCCAGAGATGCGGCTCGACCTCGCCTCGTACGTGGACGCCGGTCGTCTGAGTCTCGAACGTCGGGTTCGCGAGGAAGACGATCTCGCGCCCGTCCTTGCGCCGCCGGAGGCTGAACAGCTCCTCGTTTTCGATCTCGACGTCCGGATCGAGCAAGCGCCCGACCCCCTCGCGGTACGCCTCGACGACGTCGGCCGAGGGCGGCGCCGTCGCCGCCTGCGCCATCGCGTGGATGTCCTCGGTCGGCCGGCCCGCGATCCGGCCGGCGCGCACGAACGCCACGCGCGTGTCGTCACGCGTCTCGAGCGTGGCCGAGGTGCCGTGTCCCAGCGCCTCGCGCGTGCCGTCCGGGTCGGTGCGGAAGAGCTCGCGCACGCGGTCGCGGACGTCGATCAGACCATCGTCGCCGAACGCCTCGGACGGCAGCAGCACGCCGCCGAGCACCGCACCTCCCTGCCGGACGAGCTCCTCGAGCCGGTCGAGCGTCGAGACGCGGATGTGCGCCATCGGCGGCACGATCACGACGTCGTACTGCTCGTCTCCGAGGCGCACCGCTCCGCCGCGCAGCTCCGAGCGTGCGAGGACGTCCTCGTCGAGGTAATCGAAGTCCACGTGCAACCGAAGCAGCAGATCGGTAAGCGCGTTGAAGTCCTCTTCGATTCGGTCGCCGACCTCGTTGCGCTGCTGCGGCGTGTACGTCGCAAACATCGCGTTGATCGGCCACAGGACGGCCACGCGCGCGAGGTGTGTCCCGCCCGAGAGCGTCCGGCTGTGGCGGCTCACATAATCGTTGAAGGCGGCGTAGTGCTGCCACCAGGGGTATTGGTAGAACTGCGACGGCGGCCAGTCGCGCTTGCGGTTGCCCTCGAGCGTGTAGTGGAATCCGTGCGGGTTCAACACCGTCACGCCGAGGACGTACTCCCAGTCCGCGATCCACTTCATGCGCTGCATCGTGGCGTCCATGAAGATGCCGCCGAATGACTCGCAAATGACGCGCGGGCTTCCGAACTGGTGAGCCGCGGAGCTCGCGACCTTGATCGCGACGTGCTGATCCGGGGAGGTGCGCGTCCCGACCACCGGGTACAGGTGGTCGACGGCGACGATGTCCATGTTCTCGTAGTGGCGGAACAGGTTGCCCTCCACCCTGATCATCCGCCGCAGCCACTCCTCGTACAGCAGGTGCGCCGTGAACACCATCCCGTGCTCGTTGCACCACTCGCGGAGCTGCCGGTAGTAGGCGTTCGTGTAGAACTCCGTGGTGCTGCTGAAATAGTCATACCGGACCCGCGCGCCGCCCGGGCGGACATCGAAGAACAGGTCGATCAATCGCGGCCGCAGGTCGTACCCGTTCCGGTCGCGGAAGCGGCGGAACATGTCCTTGGTCCACGGCAGGACGGGGTTGTCGCCGCCGCTCATGTAGTAGTGCATCGCGGGCTCGTCGGAGTAGAAGCCGACGAGCGGCCTGGACCGATCGCCGTCGCCGGCGGCCCGAAGATACGGCGCGTAGCCGTGCTCGATGAACGTCCGGGTGGATTCCGGATCCATCGCGTCGATGTAGTAATCGGCGCGCTTCTGCACGATGTACGAGAGTCGCCACGTTCCCGGCGGCACCTCCCACGGTACGACGCGCTCGAACGATAGGTTCGGGGTCAGATCGATGACGGTGCTGTCCTCGCCGATCGCGAACGCCGCGACCGGCTCTGAGCGCTCGAAGTCCAGGTACCGACTGTCCTCGCCCGTCAGGCACATGAACCACGGACCTTGGATGCGAAAACTGATGCACTCGATGTACCGCTGCGCCAGGTCGGGCCGGGCCTTCAGGACGCGCTTGTCGGCGGTCCCACTCGGCCAGTTCATCTCGTCGTAGATCCACGTCGACAGGCCGAGCGGGCGCGCCTCCTGCGCCGCGAACCCGATGCGATCGAGATACGCGTCGCTCAGATATGGCAGTTCGAGGCCGTAGCGGCCGTGGAGCACCACTCCATGCATCCGCTTGTCGGCGAGTTCGCGCAGCTGGAACCGCATCTCGTCCGGGTCGAGCTCGCCGTTCAGGAACCAGAACGGGAGGATGCCGAACTCGGGCGTCGGATGGCGGAAGACATCGAGGTCGAGGCGGTCGTCGACCCAGCGTTCGGGGACGTCTGCGTTCACGCTCACGTCGGTCGGTTCCCCTCGGCGTTCGGCAATGGCGAATTCGACGGAGTCGAACTCGGCGTTGATGAATTTGGCACGGCGGAAGTGGGCCAGGTGGAAGTGGGGAGGACGGTCGCCTTCACGAAACCCGCGGGCTTCTCGACCGCCGTACGGAACGCCTGATCGATGTCCTCGAGACGAAAGCGGTGCGTCACGAGTTCGTCCAGACGTATCCGTCCCGACGTCAGTAGTCGCATCCCCATCCGCATTCCGCGCAGGATCGTGTCGACCGCCCGGAAATGGGCGTTCACGATTCGAAACGCCATCCAGTTCCACTGCCCGAGCGGGACGTGCCGTGGCTCCCCCTGGTGGTATCCGGCGATGACGACCGTCCCGCTCATCCGCGTCACGTCCGCGATCGGATCGAGCGCTCGTTGCACGCCGGTCACCTCGAACGTCGTGTCCACTCCGCGACCGTCCGTCAGCTCGCGCACGCGCTCGGCCAGCGACTCGCGGCCGGGGTCGATGACGGCCGTGGCGCCGAGCTTCAGCGCGCGGTCGAGCGCGTCCTCACGAGGATCGGCGACGATCAGCTGCCGCGGCCCCCTGTGATCGACCAGCAACTGGACGAGGTTCCCCATGAATCCGGCGCCGATGACCAACACGTCGTCGCCGAGCGCCGGGTTGGCCAGGTCGACGGCGTTGACGGCGCATGCCATGGGCTCGCCGAGGGCGAGATCCAGCGGAACGTCGCCCGCCTGGAAGCAGTGCTCGGCCTTCACCGCAACGAGCTCCGCATACCCGTGCGTCGTCACCCATGCTGCGACACGATCGCCCGGCTTCGGTGTCTCCACGTCAGCGCCGACCTCCTCGACGACACCGCTGACCTCGTGCCCCGGATACCAAGGCAGCGTCGCGTGGCTCGCCTTGCCCTGATACATGTCGAGCTCCGAAGCGCAGACGCCGCACGCGGCGACGCGCAGCAACACCTCGCCTTCGGCGAGCGGCGGGATGGGCTCGTCGACCACCTCGAAGCGTCCGGCCACCGGAAGCATCGCGATCCTCATCGTTCGTCCAGCTCGAGGATGCGGGCCGTCGATGCGTCGACATGGACCTTGGCTGTCCCGCTGTCGAGTTGGAGACGCTCACCGGTCAGCAGATCCACGACCTTCGTCCCGGAGAATTCGGCGACCGGACCGGTCGTGTCGACCGAGACGGTCGCGGGCGTCTCGGCGAAGTTCAGGAGGACGAGGACGTCGGCCGCGCCGGGCGCCGTGCGGACGTAGGCGTACATGCCCGTGCTCGGCTCCACCTGAACGCGGGCCCAATCACGCGAGTGCAATGCCGGCGTCGTCCGGCGGAGCTCGATGAGCTGCCGGTAGTAGTCGCGGAGATGGTGCTCGTCCTTCCACACGAGCGGGTTCAGCGCGTCGTACGGCAGATACGAGGCGCCGATCTCGTCCCCCGTGTACAGCTCGGGCACCCCTGGCAGCGTCAGAAGCAGGGCGGCCGCGACGCGGGTCATCCCCTCGCCGTACAGGTCGACGAAACGCGTGCCGGTGTCGTTGTTGTTGAGGAACCGGAAGATCAGCGCGTCGGAGTCGTAGCCCTTCGGGCGGTTGAGCAGCGCCTGATCGAGCCAGTCGCCGATGACCTCGGGCGCGTCGAAGACCCCCTGCCAAGCCCAGTTGCCGAGCTGCTCGGTCCAGTCGTAGCCGACGTCGAACCCGTTCGAGAAGTAGTACGGGTCCCGCGCGCTGGCCTCCGCGATCAGCATGAGGTCCGGCTTGATCCGCTTCAGCTCCTGGCGCCAGACGGGCCAGAAACCCGGGCGCCGCTTCTTCACGCCCCAGCAGGCGTCCACGCGGAATCCGTCGACGTCGAACTCGCGTACCCAGTACGAGAACGCAGCGACCTCCATGTTTCGGACCTCGACGTTGTCGTAGTTCAGATTGTTGAGGTTCGACCAGTCGAAGTAGTGCGTGATCTCGCCGTCGACGCTCCGATCGAAGAAGTCGTAATAGTGTGACGCCATGCCGTACCTCGCGGCGTCGACGGAGTACGGGTGCTCGTCGGAGATGTGGTTCGGGACGAAATCCATCAGCACGCGGATCCCGCGCCCGTGCGCGGCCTCGACGAGCGCGCGGAAGTCGTCCTTCGTCCCGTACTCGGGGTTCAGCTCGAAGTAGTCCTTGACCGCGTACCCGAAGTCGCCCGCGGGCGACAGGTTGACCGGGGAGAGCCACAACGCGGTTACGCCGAGATCCTCGAGGTACGGGAGCTTCGCCTCGACGCTGCGGAACCCATTGTTCCCGAACAACGGCGGGACCGTCCCGTAGACGACGGCGTTCTCGACCCACGCGGGGTTCTCGGTCGCCAGATCGGGGGTGCGCGGCTCGCCGCCGTCGACGACGAAGTACGTCGTGCTTCGATCCGTCCGACCCTCGCGGTCGGTCACATCGAGGGTCACGTAGTACTCGCCATCCCGCCGTGGCGACTCGATCGTGGTCTCATCCTTCGAGCCGTCGAGATGAAGTGGTACGGGGTTGCCGGGGCGCTCCGACCACGAATAGCGATCGATCGGCGCACCGTCGAACGCGCTCGGTTCGCTCGCCGAGGCATCGAACGTCACATCGCGTCCGTCGAGCACGGTCCGGATGCGCGCGGTCGGGCGCGGATCGAGCCGCTCGGTGAAGTCGACCTCGGCAAACGCGTCGGGACCGTCGCCGCACGACGCACGGATCCGATTCTCGCCCGGACCGAGAGGGACGCGAGCCGCGAACGCCCCCCCGGCGACGTCGACGAGCGTCGTCGGGCTGTCGTTCACGGCGATCTCTACCTCGTCGCAGTCGGCAGTCCCCGAGACTCGCTCGAACCATGCCCAGGCGTCGCCGCCGCGACGATCGAACGCGATCACGCCGGTTCCCGATGTGCTCGAGCCCGGGGATGCGCCCTCGCCCCCGGTGCACGCCACCAGGAGCGCCGCGACCGCGACGGCGACGACCCGTGCGAGCGGAGCCCGGCTCCGCCGCCCGCGTTCCACGGCGGCCTCAGCCCTTGAGCCCCTGTAGCGAGATGCCTTGGACGAACTTCCGCTGGAAGATGAGGAACACGAGGATCATCGGGATCGTCGCGATGACCGAACCGGACATCAGCACACTCCACGCCGTTCGGTTCTTGACGACGTACAGGGCGAGTCCAAGCGGCAGAGTTGTGAGGCTCGGACTCGAGATGTAGATGAGCGGGCCGTAGAAGTCCTCCCAGAAGAACTGGAAGGTGAAGATCGCCACGGCGGCCAGGGCCGGCCACGAGAGCGGGATGACGACCTTGCGGTAGATCTTGAACTCGCTCGCGCCGTCGACGCGCGCCGCGTCGATGAGCTCGTCGGGGATGCTGCGCATGTACTGTCGCAACAGGAAGATCGAGAACGGACTCACGAGCACCGGGATGATGAGCACCCAGTACGAGTCGATCCAGCCGTGACCGCCGACGCCGAAGATGTTGTTGCCGCCGAACAGCGGCATGTGCTTCATGATGATGTACGTGGGGATGATCGTCACCTGACCTGGCACCATCATCGTGGCGAGCCCTAGGAAGAAGAGGAAGTTGCGGAGGGGAAACGTCCGCTTGGCGAAGCAGTACGCGGCCAGCGACGAGAAGAACAGCTGCCCGACCGTGATCGTTCCGGAAACGAACATGCTGTTCACGAACCATCGGACGATCGTGGAGGTTCCGACGTTGGCCTGTGAGTTCGTGTGCGCCTCGACGTGCGAGAGTCCCAGAAACGTCTTGAAGTTCTCAAGCGTGGGGTGCGTCGGGATCCACTGCGGGGGGTTTTGGAACATCCGTCCGGGTAGCTGGAGCGACGCCGTCAGCATGTACGCGAACGGCGCGACGAAGATGATCGCGCCGGCGATGAGGATGGCATAGCGGACGATGCGCCCCGGCTTGAGGCGCCTTCGCGGACGGCGGACGGCGGGGACGGCCGGTGCTGTGCTTCCGGGCGCGAGATGGCCAAGCTCCTGCGTCGTCTGCACGGCGACTACGCCTCCGCTTGCTTCATGTAGTAACGGAACTGGAAGATGGAGAAGACCAACAGCATCGCGAACAACGCGTACGCGAGCGCGGCGGCGTACCCCATCTCGAAGAAGACGAAGGCCGATCGGTAGATGTAGTACATGATCGTCGTCGTCGCCCCGCCCGGACCGGGCGGACCTCCCTGCGTCATGACGAAGATCTGGGTGAACACCTGGAACGAGCCGATGAACGAGATGATCACCAGGAACAGAGTGGTCGGTGCGAGCATCGGCAGCGTGATCCGCCAGAACCGCTTCCACCCACTCGCCCCATCGACCTCGGCCGCCTCGTAGAGCTGAGCGGGGATCGCCTGCAGCCCGGCGAGATACACGATCATGTAGAACCCGACAGCCTTCCACACCGTCATCAGGATCACCGCGGGCATCGCCGTCTTGCTGCTCGAGAGCCACAGCAGCGGCTCATTGATGATGTGCAGTTTGAGCAGGTAGTAGTTCGCGAGACCGTAGTCGGTGTTATAGACCCACTTCCAGATGATCGCCGCGACGACGAGAGGTGTGATCACCGGAAGGTAGTACAACGTGCGGAACAGTCCGAGGCCGCGGATCTGTGCGTTCAGCAAGATGGCGATGGCGAGGCCGATCGCAAGCTCCAACGGGATGGTCGCGACCGTGAAGTACAGCGTGTGCCCGATCGAGCTCATGAATCCACTGTCGTGGATCATGTCGCGGTAGTTCTGCAGCCCCACGAACGGTTTCGCCGGCTGCAGGATGTCCCACTCGTGGAAGCTGATCCAGAACGAGAAGATGAGCGGGTAGACGAAGAACGCGAAGAACAGGATGAGGCCCGGCGACAGGAAGAGGTAGGCCGTCCACTCCTTCCGCGCCTCGTGGAGCTTCCGCCGAAGGTAGCCGCGCTTGGTGACGAGCACGCGAGCGGCCTCGGCCTGCGCCACGCCTCCCCCTCTCTCGTGGGACGAGCCGCCGGGATGCGCTTGGACGCGCCCGCACCCCGCGCGGCGCGGCTATCTCACTTGTTCAGGATCTCCTCGGACTTCGCCGAGGCGTTGTCCAGCGCCTGGCTCGGCGTGATGTCTCCGTAGATCGCGGAGCCGAGCTGCTGGTTGAGTTCCTCCTCGATCTGCGACCACTTCGGCGTTTGGATGTCGCTCGTGACGCCGCACTTCATGTTGTCGGCGAAGCCCTTGAGGATCGGCTTCTTCTCGAAGATCGTCGGGTCCGTTAGGAGCGACTCCCGTGGGGGCAGGAGCGTGCTTCCCTTCTCGAGTACGTTCCATTTCAGCATGTTCTCCGGGCGCGAGAGGAACTCGATCCACAGCCACGCGGCATCGCCGTTCTGCGTCTGGTTGAAGATCACGAGGTCGTCGCCGGCGATCGTCGTGGCGCAGCCGGCCGGCCCCTCGGGCATCGGGGCGGTGGCCCACTTGCCGTCGATCTTCGGGAACGAGGTCTCCATCTCGCCCGCAAACCACGAGCCGGCCTCATACATCGCGACCTTGCCCTCCGCGAAGGCCACCCGGCCGTCCCACGAGTTCGAGTTGTAGTAGTCCGGCGGTGAGTACTTGTTGAGCCCGACGTAGAAGTCGGCGGCCTGCTTTCCCTCCGGGCTGTCGAAGATCACCTTTCCCGCGTCGTTGTCGTAGAGGTCTCCGCCCGCTTGCCACAGCCACGGGTACCAGTAGTACGCCGACTCCGGAGCGAAGAGGATGAATCCGTACTGCTTTTTGGCGGGATCCGTCAGCTTCGCCGCGTCGGCCTCGAACTCGTCCCAGGTGGTCGGCGGGCCATCGATGCCGGCCGCCTCGAACATGTCGGTCCGGTAGAACAGCCCGGTGGTCTCGCCGTCGAATGGGAGGCCGTACCACTTGCCTTCGTACTGGGCGCCGACAGCCCACGCGTCGACGTAGTCGTCCTTCTCGACGTACTGGCTCTGATCCATGTACGAGTCGAGCTGGACCAACGCGCCGCGCGAGGCGAAGTCCGTGACCGCGCTCATGTCCATGAATGCAGTGTCCGGGGCCGTCCCGCCGGCGACCTGCGTCAGCAGCTTCTCCGTCGACTGCTCGGCCGGCAGGTTCTGGAACTCCACGGTGATCGTCGGGAACTCCTTGTGGAAGGCGGCGGCTAGCTCCTGCATCGTCTTCGTGTTTCCGACCCAGGACGCGAACGTGACGGTCGTGTCCTCCTTCGGCGGCGCGATCGTCTGCCCCGCCGACGGTCCCTCGTTCTGGTTGCCGGTGTCGTTCGAGACGCCGCAGGCGACGGCGAACGTCGCAAACGCGACCGCGAGCACCGCGACTCGCGAGTCGAGGAGCAGCTTTCTCACGATCGACTCCCCCTCTCCCCGAGCCGACGGCGACCCGAGACGGATCGGGCGCACCGGAGCACCTCGCTCGGCACGCGTTTGCAAACCGATTTGTGCAACGTACCTTGACCCCTGCGTTCGACGACTGTCAAGGTAACGTCACGCACGTCTGTGGATCGGAGCTTCCATGGCGATTGAAGAGCCCTCGGCGAACCCGTCGGACTCCGCCCATGTGAATCGGTTTGCGCCCGCCCAACGCATCACGATCGACGACGTCGCTGCGCGTGCGGGAGTGAGCAAGACGACGGTGTCGCACGTTCTCTCCGGGAAGCGTCCGGTGGGGGCCGACACCCGTGTCCGGGTGGAGCGGGCGATCCGCGAGCTCGACTACCGCCCGGACTTCATCGCTCGGAGCCTGCGTACGCGCCAGAGCCACATCGTGGCGCTGGTGATTCCCGACATCACGAACCCCTTCTTTCCGGTGCTCGCGCGCGGCTTCGAAGATGCGTTCGCGCGGCACGGGTACCGGACGGTCATCTGCAACACCGACTCGCTCCGCGAGCACGAGCTCGCGTTCGTGTCGGACGTGGCGAGCCGTCGGGTCGACGGCCTCGCGATGGTGTCGCATCACGTTCACGCCCGCGACGTGAAGCCCCTTGTCGACAGCGGCGTCGGGCTGGTCACGATCGGCAGCATGATCGTCGACCACCCGCTCGTCGACGTGGTGATGGGCGACGACGAGCGAGGGGCGAGGGACGCGACGGACTTCCTGTTGCAGCGGTACGGCCCGAGTGTCGCGTGCATCGCCGGCTCGGCCGAGGGACCGCAGGCCCGCGAGGTCGGCTACCGGCAAGCGCTGCAGGCGGCCGGCGTCGCCGACGTCGGCGTCGTTGCCGAGGGCGACTGGACGCGCGCCGGCGGCGCCGGGGCGATGCGGCAGCTTCTCGGACGGTCCGAGCCACCGCGCGCCGTGTTCTGCGGAAACGACCTCATGGCGCTCGGCGCCCTCGACGTGGCGCGGGAAAGTGGCCTGAACGTGCCGGACGACGTCGCGGTGTTGGGGTACGACGACGTCGAATGGGCCTCGATGATCCACCCGCCCCTGACGACCGTCCTGAATCCCGCGTACGACACGGGCCGCGCGGCCGCCGATCTGCTCTACGACCGGATCGCACGCGGCTACGACGGCGCCCGCCGCGTCGTACGCATCACATGCAACCTGATCGTTCGGGAGTCGGCATGACGCACCCGATCGGCGTCGGCGTCGTCGGCGGCGGATTCGCCGCGCGCGCGCACGTCGACGCGCTTCGCCGGGTTCCGGGTGTGCGGATCGCCGGCATCGCCGCCAGCACGCCCGAGCGTTCGAAGGGGGTGGCCGACGAGCTCGCCGTGCCGGCGGCAGGCGACTATCGCGCCATGCTCGAGGACGACGGGATCGTGGCGATCCACAACTGCACGCCAAACGACCTGCACCTCGAGGTGAACGCGGCGACGATCGAGGTCGGCAAGCACCTGCTTTCGGAGAAGCCGCTCGCGATGGACACGCGGCAGACGCGTCGGCTCGTGGAGCTCGCGAGTGCCACCGACGTGGTGACCGGCGTCTGCTTCAACTACCGGCACTACCCGCTGGTGCAGGAGCTTCGAGCGGCGCTCGAAAGCGGCTCGCACGGGGCTGTTCACCTCATCACCGGTAGCTACCTACAGGACTGGCTGCTGCTTCCAACCGACTGGAACTGGCGCCTGGACCCGGGGCGAGGCGGTGTGTCGCGGGCGGTTGGGGACATCGGCTCGCACTGGATCGACCTCGTCCAGCACGTCACGAACGACCGCATCGCCGAGGTATGCGCGGACCTCGGGCGCCTATACGACGTTCGTCGCCGTCCGGTCGGCGATGTTCAGACGTTCACACGTGGCGATGCCGATGGCACGGACGTGCGCATCGCTACCGAGGACTGGGCGAGCGTGCTGTTCCGGACGCACGCGGGGGCGCGCGGCGCGTTCACCGTGTCGCAGACGAGCGCGGGCCGGAAGAACCACCTGACGATCGAGATCGACGCGGAGACGTCGGCCTTCGCCTGGAACCAGGAGGAGCCGAACACCTTGTGGATGGGCAGGCGAGCCGAGCCAAACTCCGAGCTCCCGCGGGACCCCGCGCTGCTGTCGCCGGCCGCGGCACCGCTCGCCCACTACCCTGGGGGTCATCAGGAAGGCTGGCCCGACGCGCTCCTCAACCTCGTCGTCGACTTCTACGGCGCGGTCCTGGCACACCAGGCAGGCGAGCGGCACGAGTCGACCTTCGCGTCCTTCCTCGACGCCCATCACGTCACTCAGACCGTCGAGGCGATCCTCATGAGCTCGTCCGAACATCGTTGGGTCCGCGTAGGTAACTCCGAGGAGGCTCCATGAAGCTCGGGGTGTTTACCGTCCTGCTGCGGGACCCGCCGTTCGAGCGCATGCTGGACACGTTGCAGGAGTGGTGGGCCTGAGCGAACGGGGTGAGCGGACGTGGCTGAGATCGTGCTCGACGACGTGACGAAGATCTACCCGGACGGGACCGTGGCGGTACGCAACGTAAGCCTCGCGATCCCGGATGGGCAGTTGATGGTGCTCGTCGGACCGTCGGGATGCGGCAAGACGACGATCCTGCGCATGGTCGCGGGCCTCGAGGAGATCAGCGACGGGATCGTCAGGATCGGCGACCACGTCGTGAACGAGCTCTCGGCGAAGAACCGCGACATCGCGATGGTGTTTCAGAACTACGCGCTCTACCCGCACATGAACGTGTTCGACAACATGGCGTTCAGCCTGCAGATGCGCAAGGTGAAGAAGAACGTCATCAAGCAAAAGGTCGAGCAGGCCGCCAAGATCCTCGATCTCGAGAGCCAGCTCAAGAAGCGGCCCGGGGCGCTTTCTGGTGGACAGCGCCAGCGCGTAGCGATGGGGCGGGCGATCGTCCGCGAGCCGCAGGCATTCCTGATGGACGAGCCGCTCTCCAACCTCGATGCAAAGCTCCGCGTACAGATGCGAGCCGAGATCTCGCGCATTCAGCGCGACGTCGGTATCACAACGATGTACGTCACGCACGACCAGATCGAGGCGATGACGCTGGGCGACACCGTCGCCGTGCTCCGCAGCGGCGTGCTCCAGCAGATCGATACGCCTCAGGGGCTGTACCAACGGCCCGTCAACCTCTTCGTCGCAGGCTTCATCGGCTCGCCCGCGATGAACCTCGTGGAGGCAAAGGTCCACGTGACCGACAGCGGGACGTTCGTCGATTTTGCTGAGCAGCGGATCCGCGTCGATGATCAGGAGGTCGCCGACCGTCCGGCGCTTCGCGGCTACGACGGGCGAGGCGTCGCGCTCGGCATCCGCCCCGAGGCGCTCCTCGACGCGAAGGTCGAGCGCGAGCTTCCGGGCGACCGTCGAATCCGGGCGGCGGTCGACCTCACCGAGGATCTCGGCTCCGAGGTGCTCGTGCACTTCGGCGTGAACGCGCGACCGGTGGTCACGGAGGACACGAAGGAGCTCGTCGAGGACCAGGGCGCGATGACGGCCGAGGAGCTCGAGCGCCAGGCTGGTTCGAACGCCTCGATGTTCGTCGCGCGATTCGACGCACTCAGCAAGATCACCGAGGGCGAGACGATCGAAATCGGTGTGACCGCCGCCGCGCTGCACTTCTTCGACCTGGAGACCGGCGCCGGCATCTATGAGCGCATCGTGGAGCCCGCCGGCATCTGACCCACGTCGACTCCGAGGCCGCGCTGTCACCCCGCCTTGACGATCATGCCTCCGTCCACGCGCAAGCACTCGCCGGTCACGAACGAGGAATCGTCGGAAGAGAGCCATACGATCGCGGCGGCCACCTCCTCGGGGCGGCCGAGCCGACGGACCGGGTGCATCGCCAGCCACCCGGCCTCGATCTCCGCGCCGTCCGGCGACTCGCGAACGATGCGCTCGTTCATCGGCGTCAAGATCGTGCCCGGCACGACGGCGTTCACGCGAATGTTCTGGGACGCATACTCCACCGCGACCTGTCTCGTGAGCGCATCGATCCCGCCCTTGCTCGCCGCGTAGCCCGCCCAACCCACGAACCCGATGGAGGCCTGCACCGAGCTCGTGTTCACGATCGAGCCGCCGCCGGTCTTCAGCATCTCCGGGATCGCGAAGTGCATACCCCTCCACATGCTCGTCAGGTTGACGTCGAGGACCCGGTTCCAGTCCTGCTCGGAGATGTCGGTGACGCTGCCCTCGACGGCGACGCCGGCGTTGTTTACGAGGATGTCGAGTCGCCCGAATCGACGCACCGTCGACGCGACCAGCGCTGCGACGTCGCGCGTGGACGCCACGTCGGTGCGCCGGAAGAGTCCCACGCCGCCCGCCGCGTCGACGAGCGCCGAGACGCTCGCACCGCCGTTCTCGTCGATGTCGGCGAGCGCGACACGTGCGCCTTCGTGGGCGAGTGCGATCGCCGTCGCCCGCCCGATGCCGGAGGCGGCACCCGTCACGATCGCAACCTTGTCCTCGACGCCGCCCGTCGCTTCACCTCCCTTGAAAGGACGGATCCCGCTTCTCGACGAAGGCCTCAACGCCCTCGTGGGCGTCGCGCGAACCGCGCAGGCGCAACAGCGCCTCCTTCTCGAGCGTCAGGCCCTCCTCGATCGGCCGGTCGAGCGCCGCTCGGATCAGCGAGCGCATCTCGAGCGACGCGAGCGGCGCGATGCGGATCGTTCGCTCGGCGAGAGCGACGGCCTCGCCGAGAACGTCAGACTCGGCGATCCGCGCCACGAGACCGAGCGCGAGCGCATCCTCGGGCCCGAGGCGGTCCGCCGCGAGGAGCACGCGCCCAGCGACGTACGGACCGACCGCCCGCGTCAGGCGCTGCGTTCCGCCGCCGCCCGGCGAGAGTCCCAGGAGCCCCTCGGGCAGGCCGAAGCGCGCCGACCCGCTTGCGACGACGAGGTCGCATGCGAGCGCGATCTCGAACCCGCCGCCGAGGGCGTAGCCGTTGACCGCGGCGATCACCGGTTTCGGGAAGTCGTCCACCCGCGAGAACAGCCGACCGCTCCTTCGTTGGTACGCGGCGAATTCGTCGTCGGACTGGCGCGAGTACTCCTCGATGTCGGCCCCGGCGACGAACGCGCGCTCGCCGGCGCCGGTCAAGACGATCGCACCGACGCTTGCGTCGCGCTCGACCTCGTCGAGCAGCGCGTCGAACCGGTCGAGCACCGCCGAGCTCAGGGCGTTCAGCTTCTCCGGACGGTTGAACGTCAGGACCGCCACTCGTCCGCGGCGCTGGAGCAGGACCTCGCCGCCGGACGTTGGCCGGTCCCGGGCCGGATCGCTCACACCAGACCCTCGTCACGCATCGCCGCGACGTCGTCGCGCCCGAACCCCAGCTCCTCGAGAACCTGTTCCGTGTGTTGGCCGACCGCAGGCGGTCCAGTCCTGATCGTTCCCGGCGTCCGGCTGAATCGCATCGGAACGCCGACGACGCGGACGTCGCGCCGGCCATTCGGATGCCCGACCGTCGTCAGGAGCTCGTTGTGAGCGACCTGAGGGTCGTCGACGACGTCGTCGAACGTCTGCACCGGGGCACACCACACGTCTCGAGTCGCGAGCAGGCCGAGCCAAACGTCCGTCGGCCGCTGGAGGAGCCGCGCCTGCATCAGCTCCCTGACCTCGTCGCGGTGGTCGTATGCGCCCCGCTCGTCGTCGTACTTCGCGAGCTCAGGCAGGTCCAGGAGGTCACCGATCACCGAGAGCGAGGCCATCGCGAACGCGATCCAGCCGTCCGCCGTCCGATAGATCCCGAAGGGTGCGGAAAGCCACGCGCCACCGATTCCCGCCTCGCTGCGATCGAAGCGCCGTTCGAGGTTCATGAACGCCGCAAGCTCCTGGCACTGCAGTGCGATCGCCGTATTGAAGAGGCTGACGTCGACGCGCTGACCCTCGCCGCTACGCTCGCGGTGGAAGAGCGCGACCATCGCCGAGAACGCGAGGAGGATCGCCGTGCTCGCGTCGACGATCGAACTGCCGGCCGGTGTTGGTGGATCGCCGCGCCGGCCACCATACGCGGCGAGGCCGCTCATCGCCTGGATCAGCAGGTCTTGTCCGGGTCGGTCCACGTATGGTCCGTCGGGCCCGAACCCGGTGCCCGAGACGTACACGATCGAGGGGTTGTTCCGTCGCAGGTCCTCGTAGCCGAGACCCAGCCGGTCCATGACTCCCGGGCGGAAGTTCTCCATCACGAGGTCCGAACGTTCGGCGAGGCGGCGACAGACGTCGCGCGCCCGTTCGTCCTTGAGGTTCAGGGCGACGCTGCGCTTGTTCCGGTTCATCGCGAGGAAGAACGGACTCTGCCCGTCGAGCAGGTCCCCGACGGCATGGAGCCCGCGCTCCCACTCCCCCGCGCCGGGCCGTTCGACCTTGATCACGTCCGCACCCATGTCGGCGAGGAACTGCGATGCCCAGGGGCCCATCATCATCTGCGTGAAGTCGAGCACCCGGATCCCGTCGAGCGCCGCCGTCACCCTCGCATCACGTCCCGGCTCGTCCACTCCTTCGGTACCTCGTCTCGGCGTCGATCGCGTCAAGCCTATCGATGACGTCGACGGCGCCGCCGCCGTCGCGGAGGAACGCGTGGGCGAGCGCGCCCGCGCTGTCCTGAAACTCCAGGAACCCGGCATGCCGCGGCCGCAGGTACGCCCCGTCCACACCGGGGAGCGTCGCCCGGAAATAGCCGTTCGAGATAGCGTTCGCATCGTCGTCGAACCAGGCCGCCCGGTGTGCGGGTTGACCCTCTGCCCCGACGTACTCGCGCTGCTGGACCTCCTTCGACGCGACGAACGTCGCGTAGTGGATCGCCTCGTCGGTGTTCGGCGACGACGCTGAGACGGCGATCCCGGCGCCTCCCAACGTTCCAACCCGTGCGCCGGTGCGGCCGGCCGGCGGCGGCGTGAACTCGACGAGCCGCGGACGATAGCCGGGACGCGCGTAGTTCGAGTATCCGAACGCAAGAGGGCAGTACACGACGTCGTCGGCCGACGCCATCCGCTCGTACATCGTCGGCGGGTTCCACGTCGTCGAGGCGGGATGGGCGATCGAGATGAGTTCGCGGAGGACCTCGAGCGCTTCGGCTCGAGCGTCCCGGTTGCCCGTGAACGGATCGGCACCGTCGGCGGTCGCCTTCGCGAAGTACGCGCAGACGGCGTCGACCGGGATCGACGGCATCGCGACATAGGCGTCGACGGCGCGTGCCGCTCGGCCGAGCCCGAGCACCTCGTCCCAGGTTTCGGGCACGCCGGCGTCGAGGCGATCGAGGAGGTCCGGCCGATGGCTCGCTACCTGCGCGGCGGCGTCGATAGGAAGCGCCCAGAGCGCGTTCTCCCACACGTAACTCTCGAAACTGCGGCCGACCGAGTTACGCCGCTGGTCGTCGATGAAGGACGGGTCGACGCGATCGGGGCGGTCGTCGAGCCGCGCCAAGCATCGGCGCTCGACCGCATACCCGATCGATGGGTGATCGAGCACGATGAGGTCGAATTTCTCGGCGAGTGCGGCGACGTCTTGATCGGCGAACGCCTGCAGCGTTCGGCCCTGCCATTCCACCCGAACGCCCGGGAAACGCTCCCGATACACGTCGGCGGTAGCGACGAGCGGCCGCAGCCCGCGGTCGTGGTCCCACGTGATACCGCGAAGCGTCGTCTCGGCCATCCCGGCCGAGTTCACGGCAGCGGCGGCAACGGCGCGCCCTCGACGCCGAGGTCGATCGCCGTGAGGTGCCACCGCCCGAGGTTCGCGGTGACCAACATGGAACCGGCGAACGCGACATTCGTCGGATGTGCGAGCGTGTGCGCCTCGATGTCGTGGAACACCGTCTCGACTGTGCGGTCCGATCGAACGCGGAGCACCTGGCTGGGTTCGTAGCAGCCCACGTACAGGTCGCCGTCGACGCCGAACGCGATCCCGTCGGGCAGCGCCGTGCCGAGCGTCGCGACCTCCTCGCGCTCGCCGGCGGTGCCGTCGTCGAGGATCGGCACACGAAAGATCGAGTTCGCGAACGTCTCGACGACGTACAGCCACCGCCCGTCGGGCGAGAGCGCGAGCCCGTTCGCGAAGTTGACGTCCTTCGCGTACCAGAGCTCGCCGGAGCCGTCACGCTCGAAGCGGAACACCCCGGGCCCGGGATCACGGAACGCGTGGCTGTCAGAGACGTAGAGAGAGCCCTGTGCGTCGAACGCCGGGAAGTTCGGGATCGCGATCGGGCGTCCGGGTATTCCATCCACGAAGCGCTCGACGTGGCCCGTCACGCCGTCCATACGGAACACGGCCGCGTGCTTCAGGTCGCAGACGAACAGGTTGGCATCCGCGTCGAAGGCCATGCCGAGACAGAAGCCATCGGTGCTCGCCACCTGCTCGACCCTTGATCCGTCGGGCGGCAAACGGAAGATCTGCCCGCGCTCGCCGCCGCACCAGATGCTCCCGTCAGGGTGCACCGCGACGCCCTCGGGGTGGTCGAGCTGGGGATCGGTGACCGTACCGTCGAACAGAACACGGACGCGGTCGGTGTTCACCAGCATGGGTCACCTCTCGTAGTCCCGTCGGCGTGAGCGTCGCGCCACGCTCCCGCCTTGCGGGGGGTCGATATCTTGGCACGGATGACGCGGGCGCTCTTCCGACTGCGGCTCCCTGACGGCGAAAACCGACTCGCGAGCGGCGATCCCGACGCCGGGCCGGATGCCCTTCTCCCGCGCTCCATCACGCTCGACGACGCGCTGAGCTCGTCCGTCGAACTTGGCAAGCTGCTCGCCGACGTCGACGGCGGCGTGCCGCCGGGGAGCGTCGTGCTCGCCCCGGTCGAGAGCCAAGAGGTTTGGGCGGCCGGCGTGACCTACGAACGGTCGCGCGCCGCACGCATCGAGGAGTCGGTCTCGGCGGATCCGTACGACCTCGTATACGTCGCCGACCGGCCCGAGCTGTTCTTCAAGGCTCCCGGCTGGCGCGTGCGCGGCGCAGGCGAGCCGATCGGTATCCGAGCCGACAGCGACTGGAACGTTCCCGAGCCCGAGCTTGCGCTCGTCGTCGCTTCCGACCTATCGATCGCCGGCTACGTGATCGGCAACGATGTCTCATCGCGCTCGATCGAAGGGCGCAACACGCTCTACCTGCCGCAGGCGAAGGTCTACGACGGGGCGTGCGCCCTGGGCCCGTGCATCGTTCCCACGTCGGAAGTCGCGCCGCCGTTTCCTATCGGGATCGAGATCGATCGTAACGGCGACCCCGTGTTCGCGGGCCGGACCTCGACGGCCGAAATGCGGCGCTCGTTCGATGAGCTGGTCGTCTGCCTCGGCGCCGCCCTGTCCTTGCCGGTAGGGGCGATCCTGCTCACGGGGACGGGGATCGTCCCGGACGCAGCTACGACGCTCCTGCCGGGCGACGTCGTGCGGATCGAGATCGGATCCCTCGGTGCGCTCGAGAACCGTGTCGAGGTGGTCGGCTCCCGCGTCGTCGGCCCGTAGAGGAGGCTCGCACGTGACGACGATCGTCTCCACATCGCCACAGCGGCCCGACGACGTCGTCGGCGAGTGGCCGGACGCCGGCGCCGCCGGGGCCGCCCGCGCGATCGACGCCGCCCGTCGCGCAGCCGAGGCCTGGCGGCGAACGACGGCGCACGAGCGAGGGGCCGCGCTGCGCGCGGCTGCGGATCGGCTGGACGCCCGGGCCGAGGAGTTCACGGAACTCGTGATCCGGGAGGTCGGCAAGCCGGTGAGCGAGGCCAAGGGTGAGATCGCGCGAACCGCCGCGATCCTCCGCTTCTACTCGCAGGCCGCGCTCGATCCCGAGGGCGACGTCCTGCCTCCCTCGACGGCCGGCACGCTTCTCTACACGCGGCGGCGCCCGCGCGGGATCGTCGGCTTGATCACGCCCTGGAACTTCCCGCTCGCCATCCCTGCATGGAAGCTCGCACCCGCGCTCGCGTACGCGAACGTCGTCGTGCTGAAGCCGTCGCCGATGGCGACTGCCGGGGCATTCGGGCTCGCGTCGCTCGTCGACCTCCCCGAGGGCGTCCTGCAGGTCGTGCCGGGCGACGTAGATGTGGGGCGCCGCCTCGCCTCGGGCGAGGGCGTGGACGCCGTTTCGTTCACCGGGTCCGTCGCGGTCGGGCGGGAAGTGACGCTCGCGGCCGCCCGCGCCGGGATCCCGGCACAGGCGGAGATGGGTGGGCACAACCCGGCCATCGTGCTGAGCGACGCCGACGTCCCGGCGGCCGTGACGACGATCGCCGGCGCCGCGATGGGCTACGCGGGACAGAAGTGCACGGCGACGCGGCGAATCATCGCCGTCGGCGACGCGGGGCCGATTCGAGACGCGTTCGTCGACGCGGTGCGATCGCTGTCGGTCGGCGATCCACGAGACGCTCGGACGACCGTCGGACCCGTCATCACACACGAGGCGCGCGAGCGGATCGTCGCCGCCGTCGAGCGAGCCAAGGCCGCCGGCGCCCGCATAGCGAACGGCGGCGACGCGCCCGCTCACGGCTGGTACGTCTCGCCGACGGTCGTGACGGACATCGGGGACCGTGACGAGCTCGCACAGCAGGAGGTCTTTGGACCCGTCGTCGCGATCCTGTCGGCACGTGACATCGACGAGGCGGTCCGTATCGCGAACGGCACGCCGTACGGGCTGGTGGCCGGCGTGTACACGCGTGACCTCGGGCTCGCACTCGACGTGGCCGACCGAATCGACGTCGGAATGGTTCGAATCAACGCGCCGACCACCGGAGTGGACTTCCACGCGCCGTTCGGCGGCGAGAAGGCGTCGAGCGTCGGCCCGCGCGAGCAGGGCCGCGCTGCTCGCGAGTTCTACACCTCGACCTCGACGATCACGGTCTTTCCGCGGTGAGCGGACGCCGCCGCGTCGCGACGGTCTTCGCCCACCCCGACGACGATGCCTATCAGATGGGCGGGTGGATCGCGATGCACGCGGCGGAGGTTCACTTGACGATGGTGTTCTGCACGAGCGGCGACGCCGGTCCGATCTGGGTCGAGGGGATCGCGACGCGGGAGACACTCGGCGACGTTCGAGAGGACGAGCAGCACGCGTTCCTCGACGCCGTTCGAGCCGAGGACGCCGACGTCCACTTCCTCCGATACCCCGATTACCACTTGGACGAGGTCGACCCGACTGAGCTCGCGGGTCGCGTACGCCATATCCTCGACACCGGACGACCGGACGTCGTCGTGACATTCGGGCCCGAGGGTGCAACGAACCACCACGATCACATCGCCGCTGGCGCGGCCGGTGATGCCGCGTTCCACGCCTCGCGAGCCGGCGCGCGAGGGTTCAGGCGCCTGCTGCACACCGCGATCCCGAACAGCTCGATCGACCGCTTCTACGCGGCGCTCGCCGCGCGCGGGGACACCGAGTTCGGCGAACGAGACATGCTCTTCAATCCAACCGGCGTCCCCGATTCGGAGATTGCCGTCCGCGTCGACACGCGTTCGGTCTTCGATACGAAGATGGCGGGTGTGCTCGCGCACCGCACGCAGATCGGCGAGCTCGAGCGAATCCCGGTGGAGCTTCGCTGGCTGTACTTCGACGAGGAGTGCTTCACGCAGCCGTGGCCGCCGCGCTCGCGGGACGACCCGGTTCTGTCGGATCTCTTCGAGGGCCTCGACGGCTTCGAGGTCTGAGCGATGGCGTCGTGCGGCGTCGGGCAAGCGGCGTCGGAGGTCGCGTGATAGCCGACGCGCCGCTCGTGTCTCCGGTGCGGCGTCACCGATAGTCCGCGTCGACGATTGGTCCGGAAGCCGGACGCCGCGTAGCGGCGAGCCAAGCGAGTACAAGAACGGAATCGCGTACGCGACGGCGCACACGAGGATGGTCGGACGGAGGCCGATCGTCGCGCCCAGGAACCCACCGGCCCCCGGGAGGAGCGAAGAAGGCGACGTTCACGGCGTCTGGAAGCGATCGGTTGGCGAGCACCATCGTGTACGGGCTATCGGCGATCATCCCGAGACCGAGCACGACGGTGGGACCGATCCCGAGCGGGCGCTCGATCCTCGGCACGATCAGCGAGCCGCCGACGAAGCCGCAGGAGCTGATCGCCAGCGCGACGCCGGAGTAGGCCCGGCGACAGGCGCACCTCGCGCAGGACGTAGATGAAGAAGATGGCTACCGACATTGGGCGTCGCGACGGTCGAGAGCTCAGCTCGTCTCGGCGACGAGCGCCTCGAGGCGGTCGAGGAACCCGCGTTGTGCGGGAAGGATCTTGGACCGCGCGGCGGCTAGGCCCAGCCACGCCGCCCGGTCCACCTCAGGGAATTCCTTCGTTCGGCCCGATTTCGGGGGCCACTCCATCGTGAACGTATTGCTGTCCACCACGGCGACGTCGAGATCTGCCTCGATGCCCCACGCTTGGACATGCTTGCCGCCGGGCTGACGGATCTCGCCGAGGGAATGGGCCGCCCCGGCCGGCGGATCGTCCCCGAGCTCCTCACGAAACTCGCGCAACGCAACGCCGAAGGCGTCCTCGTTCGGCTCGACCTCTCCCTTCGGGATGGACCATGCGCCCTCATCACGCTTAGCCCAGAACGGACCGCCCGGGTGGACGAGCAGCACCTCGATCGAGGGTCGCCGGCGATAGAGCACGAGTCCTGCGCTCTTCTTGGCCATCTCCCGTCATCGTGACACCGATCGCCGATCACCGCTGTGTTCACGCAACGGTGATCGAGCCGCGCATGCCGTAGGCGTAGTGCCCCGGCAGATGACAACCGAACAGAAGGTCGTACGAGCCGAATGTATAGACGGTCTGCCGGGTGGAGCCCGCGGGGACGGACATCTCGCCGGGCCGGACCGGGTGGTGCGCCTCGGTTCCCTCCTCGTGGATGCGTTGCACGGCTTCGTTCCCCACGATGAACTCGTGGGCAATCGGGTCGGTGTTGCGGACCACGAAGCGGATGGTCTCGCCCGCCGAGACGACGATGCGAGACGGCTCGAACCGCGAGAAATGGATATTCACTCGGATCGTCCGAAACGGCTCGTCGGCGGCGATCGGCCCAGAACATCCCACGACGGTGGCGAGCAGGACGGCCGCGAGGACGCGGCGGGCCGCACGCACGCAACTCACGGCGCGGCGGGGCGCGCGCGACCGCGCTCACGAGCGGCGGCCGCCATCAGCGCGAGCAGCACGGCAAGCGACCATCCGATCACCACGAGCGGATTCGGCGATCTCGCCGGCGAAGCGCCGGCGGGCAGGCCGGCGGCGACCGTTGACGGGTGCCCCGCGCCACTCGCATCGACCGCCAGGTCGTAGGTCAGGTCGCCGGCCTTCGCGTCGATTCGCAGGTACGTGAGCCACATGCTTCGGGATGGAAGCCAGCTCATTCCCTTGTCGGAGCGCAGGTCGCGCAGGAGCGAGGGCGAGGCGGACTCGCTCCGCTCGAGGACGAGCCCCGGCGCCGCTTCCTTCGGCACGCGAGCAGCGAGTGACGCGCCGATCGGTGTGGGAAGAAGGGCCGGCCGGCCGGCCGTCAACAGATAGACGTCGGCCTGCACCCGGGCAAGCGGCGGCGCGCCGAGCCCGAGGATGCGGAGCGGGACCCACGGATTGGTCGTCGGGATGACGACGTGGACGGGCGTTCCGTCTCCGGTGCTCAGTCCCTGATCCGCGGCGCGCTCCGTGTCGTACCGCACCGCCATGAAGACCGGGCTGCGCCTGGCGTAGAACTCGAGGACTTCCGGCGCATCGGGAGGAAGCAGGAACCCGTGCTCCGCCGCCCACCGGCCGACGGCGAACGACCCCCCCTTCAGCACAACGACGTCGAGCGCATCGATCTTCGTCCGCAGGAGCACGACCGCTCGCGTGGCGGCTGCGGCCTCGAGCGCCAGTACGTCAGCTGCAGGCACCGGAGGCTGCGTCTCCTGGACGAGCCGCTGAAGCGTCCAGTCGCCGCCGCGGATCACGTTTGTGGGAACACCTGGGAGAGGAACGATCGAGCCGAACTCACCCGAGCCGGAGAACTCGAACGACGTCACGTAGTGCTCGACCCCCTGGTGGTAGGCGGCAAGCGTCGTCGTGCGCACCAGCTGAACGGAGCCGTTCGGCGCGACGAGCCCACCGCAGGCCAATGCGGGGCCGCCGACCGCGAGCGAAAGCAGCACGATTGGAAGGACGACCCCCATCCGACGCATCGAACCTCCTGGGACCTCGGATCCGGGTTCGACGGTGGGCTACCGCAGCGTGTTCCCGGCCGCGCCGAGATCGACGCGATGGACGTGGCCGATCCGTTGCAGGCAACGTCAGACGGGATTCGAGTTTCCGGGCCGGGAGGTTCCCAGGGGCGGTTTGGCGCGCGGAGACCGAAGCGTGTCGGGATCGACGAACGCGCTGCCGTGCGGTCCCACCCGGACCGCCTTGTGGAGAGCGCTTCCGCGCAGGAGTTGCTCGAAGGTCAGGAACCACACCGTCCATCCGTCGCCCCAGGTGCCCGCCCTCGGACTTCCGGTGATCGTCACCGGATCGCCCTGGACGGCGAGCTTGTAGTACGTCTCAGCGTTCTCGGGCGAGAGGTTCACGCATCCGTGGCTTACGTTCTCGAACCCCTGCTCGCCGACCGACCAGTACGCATCGTGGAGGAAGTTTCCCCCGTTCGTGAACCGAACCGACCACGGCACCTCGATGTCGTAGCCGGGCCCGATCATGCGCTCCGGATTTGACTTGTCCATGGTGAGGTACGTGCCGTTCGGCGTGTCGTCACCGGGTTTGCCCGAGCTCATCGGCCAGTCGCCGAAGAGGTGGCGGTCCAGATAGATCCGGACCCGATGCGTGCGCGTGTCGGCGACGGCGATCAACGATCGACCGATCTGGAAGCGCTGCGTCAGTGTGTGAGTACCGTAGACGCCGGGTGCTCCCTCAACCCCGTCGAGGTGTCCGACGAAGCGCACCGTCGTGTCGGTGGGCCAGTACTTGCGGGGGCGGAAGTAGGCGGTCTGATCGCCATCCCAGTACCAGGCGCCGACGACGGGCTTCGACGTATGCAGCTCGAGCGATCGCTCCACGGCCGCCTTGCGAGCGATCGGCTGGCTGAACGTCAGGATCACGGGCATGCCCACGCCGTACGTCTTGCGGAAGCCCTGGAAGATGTGAGTGTCGAACGTGTTCTGCGGATCGAGCGTTCGAAACGCGCTGCGTCTCGTCACCGCGCGCCCCGCCCGGTCGACGGCCGTGGCCACGACCGTGTATCGAGCATCGGTGTTCAGCGGCCATATGCTGTGCCACTGTCTGTCGCCGCCGGCGAGCCGCCCCTCGACCGTGCCGCCCGTCGCCTGCACCGTCACGTCGGTGATCGTCCCACGTTCGACGCTTACGGAGATGCCCTCGGCCGGATCGGCATCGGCCACGCCGCTCCGGGGCCAGATGCGCAGCCGGGCAGCGCTCGTTTGCGTCGTCGCGGCTGGCGCGCCCGGACGCCCATCGGCACTCGAGGGTAGATCGCATGCCGCGGCGAGAACGCTCGTCACCGCGACGATGCCGAGCACGGCGGCCACCGGCCGCCGCACGATGGTCCGCGCTCCCCCCTCCGTCGTCGACGGATCGCGCGACGGGACTCGTCCTCGAATCACGGCCACTCGGCCCCCAATGGCGACGCTGGTATTTCGACCCGCTCGTCACAAATGATCTCGCAGGAGGCGGGAATGTGGGACGACGCTTCTACCTTTCCAGAAGGCTCTTGAGCGCCGCAAGCGCGGCCCTCCATCCCTCCTCGGAAGTGGCCTTGGCCTCCTCGGACGGAACGTTGCGTTCCGAGACGGTCAGCTCGGTCGACCCGCCGCGCTCCTCGAGCGCCCAGGTGACTTCCTGATAATTGGCCGGTTCGTCTGGCAGGCCGGACGCGTCACTCCAATGGGTGTGGACGAGCAACCGCGGAGGCTCGATGCGCACGATCTCGCCCTTGTCCTGGTAGGGCTTCCCCTGCCACTCGCCGCGATGAACGAGGCGACCCCCCGGCTTCCAGTCGCTCTCCGTGTCCACGCCGAAGAACCACTGCTTGATGATCTCGGGCGTCGTCACCGCCCTCCACACCCCGTCGATGGGCGCGTCGATCACGATCGAGCTGCTCGTGCGGATGTCGCTCATCTTCGCCCCCTTCTCCGTCCCGAATCCAACTGCCCGGCCGGCCACGTTCAGGGCCGACCACCCGAGGGATGGACGACCCGGACGAGGATAGATCGGGGCCGGTGTGGGAAGGCGTCTTCGATGGAGAGCCGTCGGACCGACGAACTCGAAGGCGAGCATGCCGCTGGCCTGCGTGACGCACGTTTCGGGGAGATTGAGGTCTCGTTGAGGAGCGCCAAGGATGCGGAGGGCCTCCCCGGGCCTCTCGTCGTCTCGCGACAGAATCCCCGCTACTTCACCACGGCGTCCGGCGAGGGCGCCGGCCGGGCGGTCTATCTCGCCGGCTCGCACATCTGGAACAACCTCCACGACGGCATGGGCCCCGGATCCGAGTGCTCGCACGAGCCGGAGCGGATGGACTTCCAGGCGTATCTGGATCTTCTCGAGCGGCGGGGACACAACTTCATCCGGTTGTGGCGGTGGGAGCAGTTCCGCTCGCTGGCCGCCGGTGGCGACTTCCACCTGTGTATGACTCCGCAGCCGTGGGCGCGGACGGGTCCCGGCAACGCCAAGGACGGAAGACCGAGGTTCGACCTGACGCGGTTGGAACCTGAATTCTTCGATCGCCTGCGCGGGCGCGTGGTTGCGGCCGGTCGGCGCGGCATCTACGTCGGCGTCATGCTCTTCGACGGATGGGCCCTCCATCTGAGTCCCGCGCCCGACAACGTCGAGGGCCATCCGTTCCACGTGATGAACAACGTGAACGATGTCGGCATCGAATCGATCCTCGACTACCAGGTCCTGCCGCTCGACGCGAAGGTCCGGGAGCTCGAGGAAACCTATATCCGTGCGGTTGTCGACACCGTCCACGATCTGCCGAATGTCCTGTACGAGGTCGCGAACGAGTCGTCTGGCGGTGGATCCGTCGACGAGGAGTTCGCCGCCGCACTCGGCCAGCCGGGGCCAACCGAGTGGGGAGACTCGACCGATTGGCAGTACTGGATCATCGACACGATCAGGACGTACTCGCGGGAGCGCGGGTACGCCTCACACCCCATAGGGATGACGATGCAGTTTCCGGTACAGGACCAGACGCGCGTGAACGAGCCACTGCTACGAAGCGCCGCCGATTGGATCTCGCCCGGCTACGACGACGAGATCTTTGCCGACGGCGGACATCCGATGATGCCCGGCTCGCCACAGTCGCGGTGGCTCGAAGACCCGCCGCCCGCGGATGGGGGAAAGGTCGTCGTCACCGACACGGACCACTATGCGCCCGGCCGCGGAGACGCTCTCTGGGCGTGGAAGTCCTTCCTTCGCGGTCAGCATCCGATCCTGATGGATTTTGGCCTCATCGGCGGCGTCGACCCACCCGACCGCTCTGCCGGCGGCCCGATGTCGTTCGAGGCGTTCGAGGCGGCGCGTTGGGCCATGGGCGACACCGTCCGGCTGGCGCGGCGCCTGGATCTCGTCGGCATGCAGCCCCGCGGTCAGCTCAGCTCGACGGGCTACGTCTTGGCGAGTGAGGGCAGCCAATACGTCGTGCTGCAGCCGAACGCGTCGGGCGAACCGTTCACGTTGACGTTGGCGCCGGGCTCCTACGATGTCGAATGGTTCGACATCGTCTCGCGAGATACGGCGCAGGAAGACCAAGTTTCGGTGCATGCGGTCTCGGCGACGCCCTTCAGCACTCCATTTCCGAGTGGTGGACCGGCTGTCCTGCTCGTCACGAGGTCGTGACGCGAGGACCGCGCGGCTGCGCCCGGTGCGAATGACCGGGCGCCGTCACCACCGACGTCGATAACCGAGGAACCTAGCCGGATCCGCCAAGACGGTCGAGACCCACCGACCCGTTTCCGTCGCCGCCACTCGATCGAAGCGACAGCACCACCCGCGCCGCGTCCAGTCGCGAGTGGACGCCGAGCTTGTGGAGGACGTTCTTCACGTGGCTCCTGACGGTCAGCGGCGTGATGGCGAATCGGGCCGACATCGCCGCGGTCGTGTCGCCTTCGGCGATTGCATGGAGAATCTCGAGCTCACGAGGAGTCAGGAACGGTAGGCCCGTCATTGGGGCGCTCCGGTCGGGGTGCGGGTCGTGACCGTTCTGGGGACCATTCGGAAGACCCGCCGCCGCTCGCATGATCTCCTTCACGTGCGCCAAACGGCCCGCATCGTCAAGGTCGTGCCATCGAATGACCAGAGACGACGCGAGCGCCTGCAGCACATCGAGCGTCGACGTCGCGGCGTGCACGGGCGGGACGGGCGTGGATCCTCGGACGTCGATCCGCGTTGCTCCGTTCCCACTGCTCACGGTGTGTGGATCCATGGCGGCTTCATCGTGACGCGAGTCGGCGCCGGATGCGTGTGACCCAGGGCACCGTGCTCGCGTGTTGCTTGACACCGCCGCAATGTGACGTCGGATACGAACTCGCCAAACCACCGTCGCCCGGCGGAACTCGCGTCGCGTCCATCCGATGAGGGTGGGACGTCAGTGTCGGAGTAAGCTCGCGTCCACTCCCCGACACGCTGCAACTCGGGCAACGCCCCAACGCGGGCGACGGCGACATCGAGACTTCTGGGTTAGCGCCGGGGAAGGCCCCGGGCGGTCCGAGGGGATGGACCGGGATCCACGCGGGAACACGTGATCTCAGGTCCGAACAAGGATGTGGCCCCGTCCTCGCAAGCGATCGTCAGAGATGTCGGACGGTCGATCGCGAGCACGTGGTCACATCACGTGTTGGCTTCGTTACAGACCCGTCAGCATGGTGGCGGTACGGGAAAACGCCTCGACGGCCGCGTGGACGACCATGTAGAGGACGAGGGCCGCCGCCGCGCCGACGACGATCCGCAGGACCGGGAGCTGAGTGTTCATCCTGTCCCCTCCGTTCTTCGGCCCTTCTTGGGGGTGGTGCCCCCATTCGGGGGATATCCTTCGTCGCTCGCAAGGTACGACGCGGCAATCGTTCTTGCGATCGGGCTTTCGGCCAAAGAACGCCTCCTGCGGGTAGGCCAAGAGTCTCGACCGATCGCAGGACGTGGGACGGTTTCGAGGCCGGCGGCGACGTCCGTGCGCCGGGGCCGGAGACGTCCTTGCCCGACGCGCGCGGTGTCGCACCGTCGGGGGATTGGCTGCACCGAGCAGGGTCGTTCGTACGGGCCGGCGGATCTACTCCTCGCGGCGGCGCCGTCGCGTCCGGGGGTCGCAGATCCAGTCCTCCAACGGCTCGAAGACGGTCGGATCCGCCCATGATCGGGGGAGGTCCGGCGCACTACAGGACTCGGTGCTCGCAGTAGTCGAATTGCCCGATCGCTCGATATCTCCGCCCGGCCGGAGCACCTACCGTAGCGGTGTGATGACGGACACCCGTTCACTGGTCGATTTGAAACGGCGGGCGATGAGGGTGACCGGCGCCAACGTGACGGTGCGCGTCGAGGACACGCACGTCGACGCCGAGGCACCCGCGCAGCTGCAGACGCTGCGTGTCGGGATGAGAACGATCCTGCTCGTTCCTCTGTTCTCGACCGCGGCCGTCGTGCTGACCCGGCGGACCGAGGTGGACATGGGGCCACTTGGATTGGTGTTCGTCGCCGTCGCCATGGTTGCCGGGTTCGCAACCGTCCTGCCGAACGAGCGACTGTTCCGACGGGGCTGGGGAATGCCGGTGCTGTTCGCCTGGTCGGTCGTGAACCTCGCACTGATCGCGCTCGGCGTCTGGGCGACGGGCGGATCCAGCTCGCCGCTCATGTTGCTATACGGACTCACTACCTTGTTCTTCGCCGTCGCGTTCACCCCGCGCGCGCAGGCCGGCTTGCTGGCGCTCACCGTCGTGAGCTGCTCGGTCGCACTCGGTCCGTCGCGGTGGAGTCCGATGAACCTCGCGGTCCTCGCCGTCCTCGCGTTTCTCGCCAACCGGCTGGTGGGACAGTTGAAGCGTCAGACGACGGCCCACCGAGAGGCCCGCGTCGAGTCCGAGCATCGATGGGCGGTCCTGGCCGTGGTTTCGGCCGCCGCCCGCCAGATGAGCGCGATCGAACCGCGAGTCGTTCTTCGCGCCGTCGTCGATTCCGTGGTGGCCCTCGGGTTTCCGAAGACACGCATTTACGTGCGGGAGGATGGAATCTACCGCACGGTCCTGCCACCCGGCGTCACCGAAGAGGCTTCCGACGAGATGGACGCCTTCGGCGCCGCCGTCATCGAGCGCGCGTCGGGCGGGAGAAAGCCCGTCGTTGTCGATGGCGACGACGAACCGTTTCGTGAGCCGCTCGAGCGGCTCGGTGTGTCCTCGCTCGTGATCATCCCGATCCCGATCGCCGGCCGGGTCGAGGCGATTCTGGCTGTCGGCGCCGAGGATTCGGCGGCCCCGTGCTCTCAGGACGTCGAGGTGTTCGAGATGCTATCCACACAGGCGGCCGTGGCGCTCGAAAATGCTCGCCGGTTCGAGCAGCAGCGCCGTGCCATGGACCGCATCGCCGAGCTCGATCGGATGAAGAGCGATTTCCTATCGAACATCTCCCACGAGCTGCGCACGCCGCTGACGGTGATCACCGGCGTGGGCCGGACGCTCGAGGACAGCTCGAACATCGTGTCGGAAGAGGACCGTCGCGATCTCCTCGCCCGCTTGAACGCGAACGCCGCCACACTGGACAGCATCGTCGCCGAGCTCCTGGACTTCGGACGTCTGGAGTCGGGCCAGCTCGAGGTCGAACCCGTCGACGTAGACCTCCCGCGGCTTCTGGCCGGGGTCACGGACCGCCTCACGACGCTCTTCGCCAAGCACACGCTGAACGTGGAGGTCGAGAACGGACTCACCGTCAACGCCGATCCCCTCCTCATGGAGAGGGTCGTCGAGAACCTGCTCACGAACGCGGCCAAGTACACGCCGGCCGGAAGCCGCATCCGGGTCTCGGCGATCGGTCGCGGACGCGAGGCGATCGTCGCCGTCGAGGACGACGGACCCGGGATCCGGGCGGACGAGCTGTCCCACATCGGGGAGAGGTTCTTCCGGGGAGGCGACGAGAACACGCGGTCGACGCGAGGGACGGGGCTCGGCCTCGCGCTGGTGTCGGAGATCCTCGACCTCCACGGGACGTACCTCGAGGTCGAGAGCACGGTCGGCGTCGGGTCGCGGTTCAGCTTCCAGCTGCCTCGCAGTCGCACCGGTGTTGGCAACGGGTCCATCGGCGGCGAGAGCCCGTCGGTCAACGGGGTCGCTGCCTCGGCATCGTCGCTCGTCATCAGCAACGTCGGGCTGCCCGATCGATTCGAGACCGTTCTCTCGGCCGCACAGATGGGGCTGGAGTGGCCGCTCGCGGCATTGTTCCGAGAGTTTCACCCGAGGGTCCTTCGGTATCTCCGTGCTCACCTCCCGGAGCGCGCGGAGCAGCTCGCGGCCGAGACGTGGAGGGATATCGCATCCGAGCTGCCGGCGTTCGAAGGGAACGAGGCAGCATTCCGTCGATGGGTCTTCTCGGCCGCGAGGCGCCGTTTGCACCAAGTGCGAAACGGCCCGGCATCGTCTCCGACGTGTTTGAGGATCGTTCGCGAGCACGACGCGTCGGCGGAGAGTCGCGCCGTCGACGAGGCGCTCGCCAGCATCCGAGCCCTCCCACCCGACCAAGCCGACGTCCTTCTGCTTCGCGCACTCGGTGATCTGAACGTCGATGATGTCGCCGAGATCACCGGGGAGTCGACGGAACTGGTTCGCACGTCGGAGAGCGAGGGACTGAGGCGGCTGCGCGACCGCGCCGACATCGCCGAGCTTTTGCAGCTGGACCGAGCCGGATCAGGGTTGGACCGATGAGGCAGTTGAACCGAGAGCTGACGACAGAATCCGGCGACCGGTTCGACTTCGACGAGCTCCTCGAAGCCGTTCGTGCCGCGGCGACCCCCGAAGAGCAGGCGAGCGCGTCCGAGACCTTCTCGGCGGTGACTGCCACGCTGCGCTCGAACCGGCGTGCGAGGCGTTCGACGACCGTAGGGCGAATGGCGCGGACGGGCCGCCGAGCGGGCACGAAGGTCGGCGCGGCCCTCGTGGTCACGGCTCTGACGGCGAGCTCGAGCCTCGCCATTGCCGGTGAGCTCCCTCCGGAAGCTCGCGACGTCGCCGCCCGGTTCCTCGCGCAGATCGGCCTGGCCGTCCCGTCCCCGAGGCTCGAGGCATCGGGCCAGCTCAACCCTCCGTACACCACCGGCGAGTTGTTCGCGCCGAAGTCCGTGTTGCGAGCCCGACTCGAGTGGCTGTCCGGCCAGTTGACGCTTGTCGGGAACGATCAGCCTGACTCGGCAACCCAAGAGCCTCGCGACGGTCGCTCCGATGGGTCCGTCACAGGCCCGCCCGAGCAGCAGCCGGCGCCGGATGTCGCTCCGCACCCCGGTCACGAACCCCACGCCGGCCCGCCCGTCGGCGAGCAGCACGGCTCCGATGTCGCTCCGCCGGCCGATCAGAACCCCGGTCCCGGTGGGGATCCGGATTCGCGCGACGAGCCGCACGACGGCTCGCCCCCGGGGCCGCCGCCGGACGGCGGTCAGCCGCCGGACGCCGATTCCCCGCCGGAAGCCGGTCCACCGCCGATCACAGAAGCGCCACCGTTCGCCGACCCGCCACCGCAGTCCGGTCCGCCACCGCA
>JBKOWM010000136.1:0-2269 GCA_046724395.1 Actinomycetota bacterium | reverse complement strand
CGGTCCATCGTGGACGCGGTCCACCAGATCGACCTTCAGGTCCGAGCGGGCATCCACACGGGAGAGATCGAGCTCATGGGAGACCAGGTTGGCGGCATCGCCGTCCACATCGGAGCGCGAGTGGCCGCGCTGGCGGACGCGGACCAGGTCTTGGTCTCCGGGACCGTGAAGGACCTGGTGGCCGGGTCGGGAATCACGTTCGAGGATCGCGGCTCACGCACGCTGAAGGGCGTGCCCGGGGAGTGGCGTCTGTTCGCCGTGGCGCGAGCGTGACTACAGATGCACTCTGACCAGTGCGCACGTTACTCATTCCGTGACTCAATCCTCGAGCAGGCGAGGAACGCCGCCGTCCGGATCCCGAGCACGAACCGTGGCCACCGGGACCATCGCAGGGCGAGCACCATCGCGACGTTCTGCCCCGAGGACCTTGAAGAGTTGGGGGGGTGGCGATCGGGAGCTGGTCTTGGTGCCTCACCTGCCAGGCAAGGAACAGACCCAACCCGTAGGCACTGCCTTCCGAATATAGTTCCGTAAAGTTCGAAGGAGACGTCGCCGCATTCGAGGCCGCATGCTTCAAGGAGTTTCGCGAGAGCCTTCGAGCGTTGCGATCGTGCCGACACGACTGCAGCCCGTTCCGGACGCTCGTCGCCGTCGAGCTTGGAGCTTGGAGGAACATACCCCGATACCGCGGTCGTGGTGACCTACCGTTACAAGCCGAAGTACAAGCCGATACCGGGAGACCTACGCGCAAGCTTCCCTATCTGGACGGAGCCGGGTGAGCCCTCGGCCTTCAAGCCGCTCGCACCGTCCAGCGACGAGATGTGGAGCGAAGCTGGGGAGCAGGAGGCGTTCCTTTGGTTCATCGAGCCTGATGGCCCAGACTAGACCACGAGCTCCATCGCTTAGATCGACCGCAAGGGTCTAGTCCCGATCAATAGCGCTCAACGGGTTCTCCCCCGAGAACGTCGACTACCTAGGGATCCGGCCCCGAATCGCTGATGCGCTCAGGCCCCGTTCCCTGGACCGCGCTAGGCCTGCATCAAGCGCGTCCGGCTGCCGGTCGATACCTGGATGGTGGACGACCAAGACGAGGTTGACGAGTTCGAGTTCGAAGAGTTCGAGGACGAGGACTACGAGAACCTTAGGGATCGAGTTCGTCGTGGCCCCATCCTCGGCGTGCTCCTCGGGACCACGCTCTTCGCGGGCGCTGTTTGGGTGGTCTTGAACTCCATCAACCACATTCGCCAGGCAAACCTGATTCGCCAGGCGAGCGTCTACCCGGACATCTTCTCGTCGGAAAGCGAGAACGAACTGTGGGTGTGGATGCAAGCAGCGAGTGGCATCGTCTACGCCGTCTTTCTGGTTGCGCTTGGCTCCTACGTCGTGCTGTGGCTCGCTCTCCGCGAGGAATCCAGCTGAGGATCGAAGCCTCAGCGTCTTCTCCAGAGAACGCCCGGCATCTAGCGGTCTACGGATCGGCATTGGGACGCCGATTTCAGCAGGCGGTCGGCGTGAGCGACGGGAGCCCTCAGCCGACATGCGCTTCGACCGCGACCTGATTCCGCGGACGCCGACACGGTGACGCCGGTCACACTTCGCCGCGTACATCCCAGGACCGCCTTGCCGGGATGTCCCGCTCATGGGCGGCGGCGTGAGCCGGGCGTACAGCATCCGCGTAGGAGGTGGGCGTTGTCGTTCTCCGAGGCGATCAAGACCTGCTTCCAGAAGTTCGCCGAGTTCCGGGGCCGGGCCTCGCGACCTGAGTTCTGGTGGTTCGCGCTCCTCTACTACCTCGAGATCTTCGCGCCGGTCGTGGCGTTCCTGTTCATATCTGAGGACTCCGACTCCTTCAACCAAGCGACGTTCGACAATCCGGGTACGAACGGGACTGGGCTTGTATTCGGACTCATCTGTCTGCGGCCTTCCTTGCGCTACTCATCCCGTACCTCGCGGTGGGCACTCGTCGGCTACACGACACCGGGAAACCCGGGTGGTGGTGGTTCCTCACGCTTGTTCCCTTCGGCTCGATCATCCTGATTGTGTTCTGGGCAAGCGAAGGGGACAAAGGGTCGAATCAATACGGGCCGCCTCCTGGTGCCCAAGCCCGGAGGGAACGCGACGGACGGAGGGGAAGCCGGTGCTCGTACGCGGATACCGTGGGCGTAGAAGCGGGCCGCTCTTGGTACTGGAGGGAACGTGGTTGGGTACTATCCGCCCCCGCAGACCCAGCCCTCACTAAGCGCTTGCGCTGGCTGGATGTCTCCTGAAG